>NZ_JBHFII010000010.1:43530-63358 GCF_057334215.1 Achromobacter maghribensis
GCGCCGCATAGCGCTGGCGCGCGCGGGCCAGCGCCGGGTCCACGGGTTTGCGGACGGATTGCCAGGCGTGTTGCAGGCGTTGGTTCAGGGTCATGGTTGCTTGCGCAGGATGCGCCAGGTGTTGTCGGTGTCGCTGCGCTCCAGTTTCAGGCCCAATGCGGCGGCCTGCTGGACCAGCGCGGGGGTTTCCGCGACGCGTTGGGCTTGTTCGCCGGCATCGGCCAGTTGCAGGGTGAGCGCCTGGTCGGCATAGCTCAGGCGTGCCACCTTGTCGGCCGCGAAGGGCAGCGTCTGCGCGGCGGCGCGGGCCAGGGGCAGAAAATCCGCCGCGCTGGCCGAGCCCCGATTGGCCAGCAGCGCGTCCAGGCCTTGCTGGGCCTGCCGCGCCGGGTCCAGCACCACGGGCAAGTCGGGGAAGGCGGCCAGCACCTGCTGGCGCATGCCGTTCTTCAATGCGTCGGCTTCGGCGCTCAATTGCGCCGCATGGATGTTCAGGCCTGCGATCCAGACCACGGCTGCCGCCGCGCCCCAACGCCAGACGGGACGCCAGCGCGAGACACGGGCGGGGGCCAATTGCGGCATCGCCAGCGACCACGACGGCGATGCCGCCTGCCAACGCGGATCCGCCGGGTCTCGCAAGGGGGCATCCGAGGCGGGCGCCAGCGTCTGCGGGGCGATGAGGGCGTGCGCGCGCAAGCCTTGCGCATTCAACAGGCCCCAGGCCCGGCGCACGGGTTCGCGCGGCGCCCAGGCCAACGGCACCTTGCCATCCGCGCCGCGCGGGCCATAGCCGATCGCAAGCGCATCCAGATCGCTTAGCACCAGCGGTTCCAGGGCGCTATGGACCGCGGCGGCCATGCGCGCGCGGGCGACGGCGGGAATCTGCACCGTGGTGGCGATGACGTCCGCGGGATGCAGCACCGCTTCGCACGCGGCATTCGGATAAGCGTTGCCCAGCGCCTGCAAGGTCATTTCGCCTTGCTGCGCGCAACGCCCACGCCGGTCGAACCACGCATAGGGCAACGGCGAACCCGCGCTGAATTCATCCAGGGCAGGTAGCGCGATACGCAGGGAGTTCTTCATCGCAGGGCCGTCCCCAAGATGAAGACGCCCCCCCGGGGGGGAGCAAGTCCGCGAAGCGGGTGTAGCGTGGGGGCATTATTCAGCGGGGCCGTCCCCAAGATGAAAAGGCCCCCCTGGGGGGCAGCAAGTCCGCGAAGCGGGTGTAGCGTGGGGGCGTTATTCAAGGAAGTTCTCGTGTCCATATCGTGTCGGGCGCGGCTGGCGGGGCACTGCGTACCAGGGCTTGCATGGAAACCCGGGCCCGTTCGTAGACCACGGTGCCGCTGGCCATGAACCAGCCGCTGGCGGTCGTAACGGTGGGCGCGGGCGTGTCCACGCCGGTGCCGGTCAGCCGGTTGGCGAAGTCGCCGGTGTTGTTGAACCAGTTGCCGCGGTCCCGCTCGCCCGTTATCGCCCGCGCCTGGCTGAGCGACAGGCCGGGCACCAACGCGGCGATGACCTCGGCGGGCGCGGTGTTGACGTTGACGCTGGTGGCCACCGGCAAGACGGTCATCGTGAGGCGCATGGCGTTGCGCGCGGGCGGTTCCAGCCCAAGCTGGGCGGCGATCTCGTCCACGCCTCGGGGCAGCGGCGCGCGCGCGTCAGGCGCCGCGACGCGTTGGCCGTTCGACGATGACGGCGAGTCGGCCGCCAAGGCCGGGGGCTGCGCGGCGGCGATGAGGTCGATGATGTGGCCGGCCAGGCTGTCGGGCAGTTGCTGCACGTTCAATAGCCGGCGCAGCACTTTTTCCTGTTCGGGTTGCGGCACGCCGTTACGGGCCAGGTTGCTCAGGTTGTATTTCCCTTGCTCGTCCTGGACGCGTCCCGAGAATACGGCGACCCGTTCGTCGCCGGGCCGTTCGATGCGCGTGTCCAGCACGGGCGTTGCCCAGATCTGGTCGCCGCGGGTCGTGGACTCGCGCTTGCCGTGATCGCGGATGACCAGGCGCGCCCAGTCGATGCCGCCTGCGAGCATGACGCGGGCCTGCACGCGGGCCAGTTCGTTTTCCACTCGGCGGGTGCTGGCCGTCTGGCGCTGGAACAGGCTTGTCGTCAGCGCGGCCACGATGGCGACGATGATCAGCGCGCTGATGACCGCCGCGCCGCGTTCGCGGACCGGAGGGCGGGCCGTCATGGCAGCTCCAGGATGCGGATATAGCGCTGGGGGGCGTTGGCCGCGCCGCGTTCCAGCGTGATTTCAATGCCGGTCGGCGCGGTGGCGAAGCTGGCGTTGGCGTCGACCCAGCCCGTGCCGGGTACCCAGGCGCGCACGCCCAGCGCCCGCACGCCAGGCAAGAGCAGCACGCCGTCGACCGCAGCGGGCAGCGGGCTACGCGGCGCCGACGGGCCGCTGGCGCGCCACAAGCCGTCTGCCCGCACCTGCCATTGCACGCGCTGCCACAAGCCGTTGCCGTCGGGGTCGGGGCGCAGCAGCTCCAGGGCGTTGCCGCCGCTTGTCCGGCGCAACAGGCGCAGGCCCGTCGTCAATGTCAACGCGTCCTTGCCCGCGGAATCGAAGCTGGGTCCGGAATACGACAATTCGACATCGCGCCCCATCTGGCCCAGGGTGCGGACGATGGCGTCCGTGTCTTCGGCTTCCTGCTCGATCCAGTCGCGCGCACTGGAGACGCTGGCCAGGCCGCGCCACGCCATCAGGCTGACCAGCGCCATCAATGCCAGGGCCACCAGCACTTCGATCAGCGTGAAGCCGGCCTGGGCTGCGCGGGCGGGGGACGATCGGTTCGATGCGGGACGCATGCTCATCGCAGGCTGGACAACAGCCCGTCAAGTTGCAGCAGCACCGCGTCCGGGCGCGAGGACGCGGCGTCATGGACATTCACGGAAACCTGCCGAAAGCTGCGGTTCATGGAATTGGTGAACACCAGTTCGCATTGCAGCGCGCGGCCGCCTTGCGGGCAGGGCACCGTCTGCGAGCCGGCGCGCGGCAGGGTCTGTTCCAGCCGCAGCTGCGTCAACGCGTTTTGCGCCGCCAGCAGCGCCAGCGTCTTGTCCTGCAAGGCGCGGTTGTTGGCCGACATGACGCCGGTTGCGCGCAGGGCGGCGGCCATCGCCACGGCGATGATGGCCAGCGCCACCAGCACTTCGATCAGGGTGAAGCCGCGCTGGCGATCAGCGGATCGGGGCGATTCAACGGATGTCATAGCGGCCGGAGGCGTCGCGTTGCAGGGTGACGCTGGCGTCGCCCGCGCGCAGGGTAAGCGCCATGGGGGCCGCCACCCATTCGGTGTTGAAGATCAGGGGGTGGTCGGGATCCAGCCGTAGCTGGACGGCGCCCGCCCGCCAGGTCTGCGCGCGCAACATGTCGTCGTGTTCCAGGTGATCGACCGGCACCGGCGTGTCTTCCTGGGCGCTGGGACCCGGCAGGCGGCCCTGGCGTTCGAACGACCAGCCCTGGCCGTTCGCCAGCCAGCGAATGGGGCGCCCGTCGCTGCGGGCTTCGCTTTGCGCCACGGTGAAGGCGTCGGCCAGGCGTTGGGCATCGCTACGCAGGCCGTTGTCGCTTTTCCCGATGGACAGGCTGACCATGCTGGCCGCGATGGCCACGATCACCAGCACCACCAGCACTTCGACCAGCGTGAATCCGCGTTCAGAGTTCCCAGGAACCGATGTCGGCATCGCCGTTTTCTCCCCCGGGCTTGTTGTCGGCGCCGAACGAGAAGACATCGATGTCGCCCTTGACGCCGGGGCTCAGGTATTGGTACGGATGACCCCAGGGGTCGTTGGGCAACTTGTCCAGGTAACCGCGCCAGTTGTTGGCGCCATCGGGCTTTTCCGCCAGCGCGCGCAGTCCCTGTGCCGTGGTGGGGTAGCGGCCGTTGTCCAGCCGGTAGAGCTTGAGCGCCTGCATGATGCCCGCGATGTCTTGGCGCGCGGCGACTTGCCGGGCCTGATCGGGACGGTCCAGCACGCGTGGCACGATCAGGGCCGCCAGGATCCCCATGATCACAATCACCACCATGATTTCGATCAGGGTGAAACCTTGCTGGCGGGCGAGCCCGCGCGGTAACTGACGCACTTTGCAACTCCGGTATTCAGTAGAAGCACGGAATTGTGGACATGAAATATGACAGTAATGCGTTGCAAAGCTGGCCGCCTGCTACCATGGCCCTTCTACAAGGAGCGGTAATGGCTACAAAAGAGAAGTCTTCGACTGGATTGGCGGCGTTGGTTGAAAAGGCGCTTCAACAGAAGAAGCTGGCTGCCGCCACACAGAAACCGGCAGGGTCCTCCCTGTCGAACCTGGCAGGCCGCAAGCAAATGGGCCGCCCCGCGGGCCGCAAGCGCTGATCGGCGGGCGCTTGAAAGGAAGCGCCGCCTGACCCGCAATCATCAGATTCAAGCTACCAGCGTTTCAATTCACCTGCGCGATCCCTGCCGACGCTGCCAGCGCGGCGGGGGTGGCCAGGCGGTTCAATCTTCCCCCTTGTTCCACCGTCACGGCATCCACTGCGATATCGCGCAGCACGATGCCCGGGGCCACTTCGCCGCCCGCCCGATAAGCCAGCGGCGGGCCGCCATCCACGCTTAGCACCGCCGCGCCGTCCGGGCCGGCTGCGATCAGGCCCAGTACGCTGATCTGCGTGCGCATCACCTCGTCCTTTCCAAACCACAACGCCACCGGCGTGTTGTCGGCTGCGCGCGGCGCGGAGGCCGACACGGCTGGCGGCAACGGGCCGGGGCGCGGCGCAAGCAGCACGGCGGCCCAAACGCCCACGCCCGCGGCAAGCGCCAGCACGGCAAGGACGCGCAGCGTGGCGGGCGCGGAAGGCAGGGAAGGGCGCAAGGAAAGCGGCATAAGGGCGACAACGAATACGAAAAGCGACGCGCCCGACTATAGCGGTTGTTCATGACAACGCCGATACCGGTAATCCGCGTTCGATTCAGGTTCCGTACAGTTTTTTGTCATGGCGCTTACATGGCGGGTATCTAGCATGCCGGCAACGCTCGACTTTCCCCGAGCGCGTTTATCCGATCCAACTGGGACACCCGCATGCAAGATACGAATCAAGCCAATCGCCGCCGACTCCTGAAGATGCTGGGAGGCGCGCCGATGCTGCCGATCGGCGGTGTCAGCATGGCCGCGCTGCTGGCCGGCTGTAACTCGAGCGACGACGATGACGACAGCGATGGCTCGACGAATCCGAATCCGAATCCGAATCCCAACCCCCCGGCCACGCCGGTGACGTTTTCGTCCGCCGCGTTCACGTCGATGCCCGCGCCGACCCTGGCCACGCCGCAACTGATGGCGCGAACGACCGTGAGCTCGGCGATGGCGCTGACCTTCAGCGACGGTTCCAAGCGCACCGTTGAACTGGGCTACGAGCCGTTCTTCATCACGGGCGACGCCGTGCCGGACGGCAAGGGCGGCACGATGGTGGCGGGCGGGTACTTCAACCTGGCCGGCGCGCCGATCATGGACAACTCGGTGCCCGCCCGCGCCCGCCAGTTCTTTTCGAACTGTCCGGACGGCACGTCGCTGCTGGCCCTGTCGGAGCCGACCAAGGTCGCCGGCGTGGCCGGCAACGCGGTCTATGCCGTGGTGCAATTCGAATACCAGTCGATGGACCAGGCCGGCAACGACATGTACGGCTTGCTGCCGTCGCCGATTGCCGTGCTGACCCTGTCGCAAGACCCGAACACCGGCAAACTGAGCCTGGTGAAGTACAGCAATGTCGACACCGCGTCGGTGCATGGCCTGTGGATCACCTGCGGTGCCAGCCTGTCGCCCTGGGGCACCCACCTGTCCAGCGAAGAGTACGAGCCGGACGCAACGACCGCCCGCACGCTTGCGTCGTTCCAGGCCTATAGCCAGAACCTCTACGGCGACCCCGCCAAGGCCAATCCGTACCACTACGGCCACATGCCGGAAGTTACCGTGCATCCGGACGGCACGGGCACCATCAAGAAGCACTATTGCATGGGCCGCATCTCGCACGAGTTGGTGCAGGTGATGCCCGACCAGCGCACCGCGCTGATGGGCGACGACGCCACCAACGGCGGCCTGTTCATGTTCGTGGCCGACCGCAAGGCGGACTTGTCGGCGGGCACGCTCTACGTGGCCCAATGGACGCAGACCTCGGGCACGGGGGCGGGCGCCGGCACGCTGAAGTGGATCAAACTGGGCCATGCCACCAGCGCCGAAATCAAGGAGCTGGCTGACCAATTGGTGGCGGCCGACATCATGGACGTGCGCACCACCGACCCGGCCGACGCGTCGTTCACCAAGATTCGCTACAACAACAAGGACAACTGGGTGAAGCTGCAGCCGGGCCGCCGCCAGGCCGCGGCGTTCCTGGAAACGCACCGCTATGCGGCGCTCGTGGGCGGCACGCTGGCCTTCACCAAAATGGAAGGCACAACCGTCAACGCCAAGGACAAGATCGCCTACAGCGCCATGTCGCGCATTGAATCGTCCATGATCGATGGCAAGGTTGCGGGCCTGAAGGTGGAAGCCAACGCGGCCGGCGCGGTGTACCAGCTGCACATGCAAGCCGGCCAGGTCGACACCGACGGCAGCGCGATCGACAGCGAATGGGTGCCGGTGGACATGGGCGCGGTGGCGGAACTGGTCGGCAAACCGCTGGCGACGCCGGATGCGCTGGGCAACACGCACAACGCCGATTTCGTCTCGAACCCCGACAACCTGAAGTTCTCGGAAAAGCTGCGCACATTGTTCGTGGGTGAAGACAGCGGCGGCCACGTCAACAACTTCATGTGGGCCTACAACGTCGACACGAAGGCGTTGTCACGCCTGCTGTCGTGCCCGGTGGCCGCGGAATCCACCGGTCTGCAAGCCGTGGACGAAATCAACGGCTGGACCTACATCACCAGCAACTTCCAGCACGCGGCCGATTGGGGTGGCGTTCACGCCGTGGTGCGGCCCACGCTCGAGCCGCTGGTCAAGGCCAACTACAAGGACGGCTTCGGCGCAGCCGTCGGCTACCTGACCGGTGTGAAGATCGGCGCGTAGTCCACGCGTCATCCAGGCAGCGCCGCACAGGCCGCGAAGCGGCGCATGCGCGGTGTTGGCCGCAACGTCAGGGACCGGTACGCCGGTCCCTTTTTCATGCGCGGGCGCACTCCATTTTTCGCAAAAGAATCCTGATCCGTCGATCAGGCTTTCTGCCCTTTGGTTCATGGGGCCTTCACGTTGGGCCGCCACTATGTGCGCAGCATAAAAACCCTGTTCATGAAACGAGAAGAGAAGCATGCAAGCATTGAATTGGAGAAGATGGTGCGCCATGTTGCTGGCTACCAGCGCATTGGCGGGCTGTGGGGGTAGTGACGATGACGACGACACCGAGGCGCCGCCGACCACGCCGCCGGTGACCGAGCCGGGCAAGCCGGCCGTCGAAAAGGTGCTGTTCATTGGCGTCGATGGGCTGACCTATGACGCCATGCGCCAAGGCGTGGCGGACAAGAGCTTGTCCAACATCGGCCAGTTGACCCTCACGCGCGCCTGGACGGGTGGCGTGACGGGCGGCGTCACGCAACAGCCCACCCTGGCGGTTCCCGGCTGGGCCACGCTGCTGACGGGCCAGTGGGCCGACGCGCATGGCGTGCGGTCCAACGCCGCGGGCCAGGCGGTGAAGTCGCCCAGCCTGTTCCAGCGCGTGAAGGCGGCGCATCCCGATGCACGCGTGTCTGCGGCCTTCAATTCGACGTTGCTGGCGGGGCTGGTCGGCCGCGACCGCGACGCCGGCTACCTGCAAGCCGTGACGGACTGCGCCGGCGTTGACGATTGCGTCGCCACGCAAGCGCGTGACCGCATCACGGAAGGCTACGACGTGGTGGTGGCCCAGTTCGGCGCCGCCGAGCGTGCCGCCTCGGATAGCGGTTTTGGCGCGAATTACCAAGCAGTCATCCGCCAGACGGACGCCGCCGTGGGCGTGCTGGCCAAACAGGTCGCCGACCGCCGCGCCGCGAATCCCGGCGAGAACTGGCTGATCGTCGTGGCTGCCAGCCATGGCCTGGACAAGACGGGCGCCAGCGACGGCCTGCCCATGTCGTTGAACAAGACCATCGTGCTGGCGACGAACCAGCCCGCGATGCTGGGGGGCACGTCGGACGACGCGTCTGTCGACGGCGTGTGGGACAACAACTGGTATGCGCTGCCCAGCGCGGCCGATGTGACGCCCACGCTGCTGGCTCACCTGGGCGCGCTGCCCGCCGCGGGCGCCTACGATATGGCGGGCACGCCGCTGTCGGAACCCCTGGCCCTGCGCCGGCTGGCGGCACGCACGTCCATGGACAACAAGACCGTGTCGCTCTCGTGGGTGCGCGTGGGCGAACCCAGCGACGAGATCGTGGTCAGCCGGGACGGCGCCGAAGTGGCGCGCTTGCCGGCAACCGCCACGGATTACGAGGACACGGGTTTCACCTTCGATACGGAAGGTGTGCATGCGCTGAACTACAGCGTGTCCGCCGGGCGCGCCGTCAGCGCGACCCGCGCCACGGTGGTCTATGCCAAGCCCGTGCCGCTGCTGGCCTCGCTGCGCACCGGCCTGACGATGCTGTTCCCGTTCGAAGGCAATGTGACCGACGTGGCGGCGGGCGGCGGTGCGATCACGCCGTACGACGGCGTGCAGGCGCCGGCCTACGCCAACGCGGGCATCTTCGGCAAGATGTTCCAGAACGAACGCGGGGCCGCCGCCTTGGGCGCCTTCAAGCTGGATTACCCGGCGGGGCTGCTGGACAGCTTGCAGGTCTTCACGATCGGTTTCTGGTACCAGTCTGACGGCACGGCCAACGACCGCTCGATCCTGGGCAACAAGGACTACAACTCTGGCGGCAACCCCGGCATCACCATCGCCCAGTGGGCCGGCCCCGAGCTGCGCTTCAACCTGGCGGGTGGCGGGTCGCGAGTCGACATCAATGGCGTGAAGTTCACGCCGAACAAGCCGGTCTATATCGCCATGACCATCGACAAGGCCGCCAAGACCATGACCGCCTACGTCTATGACAAGGACATCGGCTATTCGCGCCGCTCGGTCGGCACGGGAGCGGTGAATCTGGCGCAAGTGGCGGGCGTGTTTGGTCCGCACATCGGCTTGAACGAAGACGGCCTGGGCACCTACGGCATTTGCTGCGCCGGCACCAAGGGCCCCTACACGATGAATTTCGACGACCTGGCCTTCTGGTCGCGCGCCCTGACCGACGACGAAGTGAAGTCCCTGGCCATGTCCGGCAAGTCCGTTTCCGAACTGTTTCCCTGATGTTCCAAGGATAGAAAACCATGAGCAATTCCATGATTTTGCGCGGTTTGCTGCGCGCGGGCGCAGTGCTGATGCTGACCGCCACGCTGGCCGCATGCGGTGGCGACGATAGCGACGACAGCAAGCCCGACGACGGCGCCGGCACGCCCGGCAACGGCGGCACCGAAACGCCGGTGACGCCGCCCACCCCGGCCAAGCCCGAACTGCGTTGCGCGCCGTGAGCCGCGCTTCTTCCAGAGACATAGGAAACGAAACCGTGAAGTCCGAAAAAGACCCGATCCACGCCGGCAAGCGCCGCTTTCTGCGCAACGCCGCGGCCTCCACCGCCGGCCTGACCGCGCTGTCGATGTTCCCGCCCGCCATCCGCCGCGCGCTGGCCATCCCGGCCAATAACCGCACCGGCACGATCAACGACGTCGAGCACGTGATCATCCTGATGCAGGAAAACCGCTCGTTCGACATGTACTTCGGCACGTACAAGGGCGTGCGCGGTTTTGGCGACCGCATGACGATCCCGCTGCCGCAGAACCGGTCGGTCTGGGAACAGAGCAACGGCACGCGCGTGGTGATGCCGTATCACCTGGACAGTACGCAGGGCAACGCCCAGCGCGTGGCCGGCACGCCGCACGACTATATGGACGCGCAGATGGCGTGGGACGGCGGCCGCATGGATCAGTGGCCGCGCTACAAGCAAAACCAGTCCATGGGCTACTACCGCCAGAAAGAAGTGGACTTCCAGTTTTCGCTGGCCGAAGCCTTCACGCTGTGCGATGCCTACCACTGTTCGACCCACGGCGGCACCAACACCAACCGCCTGTTCCTGTGGACCGGCACCAACGATCCGCTGGCGCAGGGCAACGGCCCGTCGACCCGCAACCAGTGGGACAGCCTGGGCGCGTCCACCACCGGCTGGACCTGGAAGACGTACCCGGAACGCCTGCAAGAGGCCGGCGTCACCTGGAAGGTGTACCAGAACCTGCCCGAGAACTTCGGCGACAACTCGCTGGCCGGTTTCCAGCAATACCGCCGCGCCAACGAACAGGCGGGCAACGCGGCCAACGGATCCCCGTACCCGGCCTGGACGCCCAGCATGGATGCCGCCAACCCCTTGTACAAGGGCACGGCCAACACCATGCCCGATGGCGGCTTCCTGCAAGCCCTGCGTGATGACGTCAACAATGGCACCTTGCCGCAAGTGTCGTGGATCGTGGCGCCCGCCACGTATTCCGAACATCCCGGCCCGTCCAGCCCCGTCCAGGGCGCCTGGTATATCCAGGAAACGCTGGATGCGCTGACCTCGAACCCGGATGTGTGGAGCAAGACCGTCCTGTTGATCAACTTCGACGAAAACGACGGTTACTTCGACCACGTGCCGCCGCCCGCCGCTCCGTCGCTGACAAAGGACGGTTCGATGATCGGCGCGTCTACCGTCAATACCGACCTGGAGCGCCACACGCACGCGTCGGCCCAGGACGCGGCCGATAACCGTGTGTACGGCCCCGGCCCGCGCGTGCCGATGTACGTGGTGTCGCCGTGGAGCCGTGGCGGCTGGGTCAATTCCCAGGCGTTCGACCACACGTCGGTGCTGCGTTTCCTGGAAGCCCGCTTTGGCGTGCCGGAAGACAACATCAGCCCGTGGCGGCGTGCCGTGCTGGGCGACCTGACGTCGGCCTTCAACTTCGCCACCCCCAACGACGAAAAGCTGCCTGACCTGAATACGCTGACGCGTGCCGGCGCCGACCAACTGCGCTCTGACCAGCAAGCGTTGACCGCCGTGCCGTTGCCGGACACGACGACGCAAGCCAAGCCGGTGCAGGAGAAGGGTTACCGCTACGCGCGCGCCTTGCCCTACGAGCTGCACACCAGCGGCCGCAGCCAGCCCAATACCGGCAATATGTGGCTGGTGTTCTCCAACACGGGCAAGCAGGCGGCGGTTTTCCACGTGTATGACCGCCTGCATCTGGACGATGCGCCGCGCCGCTATACGGTGGAACCGGACAAGCAGCTGGAAGGAAGTTGGGATACGGCGGCCGATGGCGGCAAGTACGATCTGTGGGTGTTGGGCCCCAACGGCTATCACCGCCATTTCTCGGGCGACCTGGCGCGGGCGCGCACCTCGCAGCTGGATCCTGAAATCCGCGTCTGCTATGACATCGCCAATGGCGACCTCTATGTCAGCTTCATCAATAGCGGCAAGGACGCGTGCACCTTCGAAGTCACCCCCAACGCGTACTACACCAATAACGAGCGTTGGACGCTGACCGTGCCGGCGGGCAGCAAGGTCGAACAACATTGGGCGCTGGAAGGCAGCGGCCACTGGTACGACTTCACGGCCCGCCTGTCCGAAGACCCGTCCTACCTGCGCCGCTTCGCCGGTCACGTTGAAACGGGCAAGACCTCCATCACGGATCCGGCAATGGGCACCTGACGGTCAGGCGGCGGTTTGCGGTTCGCGCGCCCGGAATGCCGTGGCGCACGCCTCGCAGATCGCCGCCGTAATGCCCTGGCGCGCGTGTTCGCGCCGTTCCAGCATGCCGATGGCCCGCGAAAGCGGGCCTAAGTCTTCCGGCAGCGTCAATATCCGCAGCTCCGGGCTGTGCTGCCAATTGGACCCATTGATCAGCGGCAGCAGGGTCACGCCGACTTCCTGGCGCACCAGTTCCACCAGGGTCTCGATGGCGTTGAGTTCCAGGAACTCGTTCAACGGCACCGCCAGGCGCCGCAACAGACGGTCGATCTGCAGGCCCGTGCGCTGGGTGCGGTCGAACCGCAGGAAGGGGTTGTTCGCCAACACCTGACGGGCGTCCTTGCCCGTGGCGGAAGCGGGGGCGATCACGACCAATTGCTCTTCATATAGCGGGGTCCAGCGCGTGCTGGCCATCTTGCGTCCGGCTTCCACCAGGAACGCCGCGTCCAGTTCACCGTCTTCGACCTTGCCGGCCAGCTCGCTGGCCTTGCCCGACAGGATGCGCACGTCCAGCTTCGGATGGGCCTTCTTCAGGCCCGACACGACCTTGGACAGGGTTCCCATGCACGACACGATGCTGCCCACCGACACGGCGCCCGCCAGTTCGCCAGGCACGGTGCGCGGCAACCTCATTCGGTCGTATAAATCCAGTAAATGCTTGATTTCAGGTAGCAATTCCCGCCCGGCTGCGTTAAGAATGGCAAGACGCCCGCTGCGGTCGAACAGTTCGCGGCCCAGTTCGGCCTCCAGCGAACGCATCTGGAAGCTGACGGCCGCCTGGGTCAGGGCGACCTGCTCGGCGGCTTCGGAAAAAGAGCCGTGGTGCGCAACGGCCAGGAAAGTGCGCAAAAACCGGATGGTGCTCATCGCTGCGACCCATAAAAATTTCTTTTATGACGGAACAAAAAATCAAATTGATTTAATTAGATCACGAGAGTACCTTCGCCTGCTTACCCGTTATGAGACAAGCCACATGAAATCCTTCGACTGGGGCAACCCGTATCCTTCCGTACGCATCCCGCTGTTCGCGCGCAACGTGGTCTCCACGTCGCATCCGCTGGCAGCCCAGGCGGGGCTGCGCATGCTGCTCAAGGGCGGCAATGCCGTGGACGCCGCCATCGCGGCCGCGGCCACGATCGTCCTGGTCGAACCCGTGTCGTGCGGCCTGGGCGGCGATTGCTTCGCCATCGTCTGGGATGGCAAGGAACTGCATGGCTTGAACTCGTCGGGCGTGGCGCCCGCCGCCTGGAACACCGAATACTTCAAGGCCAAGTACGGCACGGGCCCGGACGGCCTGGCCATCCAGCCCAAGCGCGGCTGGGATGCCGTGACGGTGCCGGGCGTGGTGGCCGGCTGGGCGGCGTTGCACGAGAAGCTGGGCAAGCTGCCGTTCGAGCAACTGTTCGAACCCGCCATTGAAATCGCCGAGCGCGGCTATGCCGTGCCGCCGGTGGTGGCGCACAAGTGGGCCGCCGCCGCGGACGAACTGAAGTCGCAGCCGGGCTACGCCCAGGCCTTCCTGCCCGAAGGCCGCGCGCCCAAGGTGGGCGAGCATTTCCGTTTCCCCGATGCCGCCAACACGCTGCGCCGCATCGCCGAATCCAAGGGCCGCGACTTCTATGAAGGCGAACTGGCCGAACGCATCGCCGCGTTCAGCAAGGAATGCGGCGGCGCAATGACGCTGGAAGACCTGCGCAATTACCGCCCGGACTGGGTCAAGCCCATTTCCAAGTCGTATCGCGGCTACGAGCTGCACGAGATCCCTCCCAACGGGCAGGGCATTGCCGCGCTGATCGCGCTGGGCATCGTCGAACGCTTCGATATGTCCGACATCCCGGTGGATTCGGTGCAATCGCAGCACATCCAGATTGAAGCCATGAAGCTGGCTTTTGCCGACCTGTACAAGTACGTGGCCGACCCGCGCGCCATGCAGGTCACGCCCGAGCAAATGTTGTCGGACGCCTACCTCGACAGCCGCGCCAAGCTGATCCGCCTGGACCAGGCGACGCACGCCGAGGCGGGCCGCCCGCACGCCGGCGGCACCATCTACCTGACCGCCGCCGACGAGAACGGCATGATGATCTCGTTCATCCAGTCGAACTACATGGGTTTCGGGTCGGGCGTGGTCGTGCCGGGCACCGGCATCAGCATGCAGAACCGTGGCGTGGGTTTCTCGATGGATCCCAAGTCGGCCAACGTGGTCGAAGGCGGCAAGCGCCCGTTCCACACCATCATCCCGGGTTTCCTGACGCGTGGCGGCAAGCCGGTCATGAGCTTCGGCGTGATGGGCGGCGACATGCAGCCCCAAGGCCACATGCAGACGGTCGTCCGCATGATCGACTACCACCAGAACCCGCAGGCCGCCTGCTGCGCGCCGCGCTGGAAGGTCAACCGCGACTTCACGCTGGACATCGAGACCAACATGAAGGCGTCGACCATTGCAGGCCTGAAAGACCTCGGGCATGCTTTGAAATCCGTTGACGATCCCTACATGGACTTCGGCGCCGGCCAGTTTATCTGGCGCATGTCCGAGAACGACAACGAACTGGGTTACGTCGCCGCCAGCGACAGCCGTCGCGACGGCCAGGCGGTCGGCTTCTAAACGTTAGGTTCGCAAGCAACAAGGGGAAAAACACAATGAAACGCTTGACCATGACCTTCGGCGCCAGCTTGCTGGCGCTGGCCGCGGGGGCCGCGTGCGCCCAGAACATCCGGATCGGCCTGCAGGAAGATCCGGACGTGCTGGACCCGCACCGCGCCCGCACGTACGTGGGCCGCATCGTGTTCACGTCGCTGTGCGACAAGCTGGTGGACATTGATCCCAAGCTGCATTTCGTGCCGCAACTAGCCACGTCGTGGACGTTCAGCCCCGACAACAAGGTACTGACGTTCAAGCTGCGCGACGACGCGCTGTTCCACGACGGCTCGAAGTTCGACGCCGCGGCCGCCAAGGCCAACCTGGAACGCGCGATGACGCTGCCGGACAGCCTGCGCAAGGGCGAACTGGGCTCGGTTGAAAAAGTGGACGCGCCCGACGCCACGACGCTGGTGCTGACCTTGAAGAAGCCGGACGCCACCTTGCTGGCGCAGTTGTCCGACCGCGCCGGCATGATGCTGTCGCCCAAGACCTTCACCGACGCCGACGTGGCCGCCGTGGGCCGCAAGCCCGTGTGCTCGGGCCCGTACAAGTTTGTTGAACGCATCCAGAACGACCGCATCGTGCTGGAAAAATTCGACCAGTACTACGGCGCCAAGGACTACGCGTTCAAGCGCATCACCTTCCTGCCGATCCCCGACACGACGGTGCGCCTGTCGAACTTGCGCGCGGGCGACCTGGACATGCTTGAACGCCTGAACCCATCCGACGCGCCGCAGGTCAAGACCGACGCCAGCCTGACGTTCGCCCCGGTGGCCGGCCTGGGTTTCCAGCAGTTCATGTTCAACGTGGGCAACGGCAAGCGCGCCGAAGACAACCCGTTCAAGAACAAACTGGTGCGCCAGGCGTTCCAGTACGCCATCGACCGCAACGCCATCAACGAAGTGGCCGGCGGCGGCATCTTTGAACCGGCGCAGCAGCCGTTCCCGCCCGCAAGCCCCTATCACAGCGACAAATTTCCCGTCACCCAGCGCGACGTGGCGAAGTCCAAGGCGCTGCTGAAACAGGCCGGCATGGAACGCGTGAAGGCGGAACTGGTGTTCGGCAACAACACGACCACGTCGTCGATTGCCGAAATCGTGCAGGCGATGGCGTCCGAGGCGGGCTTTGACCTGTCGTTGCGTCCGACGGAATACGCGGCGCTGCAAAAGGAAGCGTCGGGCGGCAACTTCCAGATCGTCATGCTGGGCTGGTCGGGCCGGGTGGATCCGGACGGCAACATCTACGCCTTCGTGACGTGCAAGGGCGCGCTGAACGACGGCCACTACTGCAACCCGGAAGTGGACAAGCTGCTGAACGAAGCGCGCACCGTCCCTGACGAGACGCGCCGCAAGGCCATCTACGAGCAGGCGATGACCATCATCCAGGACGAGCTGCCCGGCGTGTACAACTACTACCAGCCGTGGCCCTTCGTGATGGGCAAGAAGGTCAAGGGCTTTACGCCGTACCCGGATGGCATGATCCGCCTGAAGGGCGTGACGTTCGCCCAGAAGTAAGGACGAGGCGCGGCGGCCTCATGGCTGCCGCGCGCGTTGGACGCGGCAACGCGTCCTTTGGCTTTTCGCGGCGGACGCGCGCCAGGTGATGTTGGCCGGACGCCGTCCGCCGTTCCTGTTATACGGTTTTCCCCACATGCTTAAACTCATCTTGCGCCGCGTGATCGTCGCGATACCGACACTGATACTGGTGTCGATGATCGTCTTCATGCTGCAAAAAATCCTGCCCGGCGACCCGGTACTGACGCTGGCCGGCGAAGAGCGCGACCCGGCCGTCCTGGACTATCTGCGCGACAAATACCGCCTGAACGACCCCTTGCCGATGCAGTACGCGGCGTGGGCCGGGCAGGTGCTGCAAGGCGACCTGGGCAAGTCGCTGCGCACCGACGTGCCGGTCACGACGCTGATCGCGCAAAAGCTGCCGGTGACGTTGCAACTGGCCGCCATGGCGATGTTCTTTGCGCTGTTGATCGGCATTCCCATGGGGATCCTCGCCGCGGTGCGCAAGGGCAAGCCCATCGAAATGGGGGCGAACATCGCGGCGCTGTCGGGCATGTCGATACCCAACTTCTGGCTGGGCATCATCCTGATCATGGTGGTGTCGGTGCAATGGAAGCTGCTGCCGGCATCGGGCTATGTGTCGCCGGCCGAAGATTTCTGGCTGTCGATCAAGACCATGCTGATGCCGTCGCTGGTGCTGTCCACGGCCATCGCCGCGTACCTGATGCGGCATACGCGTTCGTCGATGCTGGAAGCGTTGTCGGCCGACTATGTGCGCACGGCACGCGCCAAGGGCGTGTCGCCGCGCCAGGTGGTGTTGCGCCACGCGCTGCGCAATGCGTTGATGCCGATCGTGACGCTGGTGACGCTGCTGTTTGGTGAATTGCTGGCCGGTGCGGTGCTGACGGAACAGGTCTTCACGATTCCTGGCTTCGGCAAGCTGGTGGTGGACGCGGTATTCACGCGTGATTACGCGGTGGTGCAGGGCGTGGTGCTCTGCGTGGCGGTGGGTTTCATCCTGATGAACCTGCTGGCCGACATCCTGTACATCCTGGTCAACCCCCGCCTGAGGCACTCATGAGCGCAAATACTGCAACGGCCGCTGCCGTCACGCCGCCCCGCAGCCGCAACCGCGCCTGGGGAAAATTCAAACGCAATCACATCGCGATGCTGGGCCTGGCCATCGTGGCGTTCTTTGTGCTGTTGGCCGTGCTGGCGCCTTTCATCGCCAACCACGACCCCTTGCAGACCAGCTTCACCACCATCCGCAAGGCGCCGTCGGCGTCTTACTGGCTGGGCACGGACGAGCTGGGCCGCGACATTTTCAGCCGCATGGTCTATGGCGCCCGGGCGTCCTTGATGGCGGGCCTGGTGTCGGTGCTGATCGCCTTGGTGGTCGGGGTGCCGTTCGGCTTGGCCGCCGGCTACTTCGGCGGTTGGACGGACAGCATCATTTCGCGCGCCACGGAGGCGTTGCTGGCGATTCCGTTCCTGATCCTGGCCATCGCGCTGGCGGCCTTTCTGGGGCCCAGCCTGACGAACGCGATGATCGCCATCGGCGTGTCGGCCGCGCCCAAGTTCGTGCGCCTGACGCGCGGGCAGGTGCTGGCGGTCAAGAATGAAGACTATGTGCAAAGCGCCCGGGCGCTGGGCGCATCCGACTTGCGCATCATCGGCCGGCACGTGTTTCCCAACGTGATGCCGCCGCTGATCGTCCAGGCCACCATCACGATCGCCACCGCCATCATCGCGGAAGCCAGCCTGTCCTTTCTGGGCCTGGGATTGCAGCCGCCGACGCCGTCGTGGGGCTCGATGCTGAACACGGCCAAGAACTTCATGACCCAGGCGCCCTGGATGTCGATCTTCCCCGGATCGGCCATTTTCCTGGTGGTGCTGGGCTTCAATCTGCTGGGTGACGGGCTGCGCGACGCGCTCGATCCGCGTCAGGAAAAGTAATCACTATGGCAACCATGGATCCCAAACGCGTCGTTCAGGTCAATGACCTGACCGTGCGCTTCAAAACGCCGGACCGCACGGTCGAGGCCGTGCGCAATGTCTCGTTCCACGTCGATCGTGGCGAAACCCTGGCCATCGTGGGCGAGTCGGGTTCGGGCAAGTCGGTGACATCGCTGGCGCTGATGCGCCTGGTGGAGTATGGCGGCGGCAAGATCGTCAACGGCGACATGTTCTTGCGCCGCCGCAATGGCGACGTGCTGGATCTGGCCCACGCGCCCGACACCACGTTGCAACGCGTGCGTGGCGCCGACGTGGCGATGATTTTCCAGGAGCCGATGACGTCGCTGAACCCCAGCTTCACGGCGGGCAACCAGATTGCCGAGGCCTTGCAGCTGCACCAGGGGCTGGACGCGGCCGGCGCGCGCGCGGAAACGCTGCGCATGCTGGAACGCGTGCGCATCCCCGAGGCCCGCGCGATCCTGGACCGCTATCCGCACCAGTTGTCGGGCGGCATGCGCCAGCGCGTGATGATCGCGATGGCGCTGTCGTGCAAGCCTCAGCTGTTGATCGCCGATGAGCCGACGACCGCGCTGGACGTCACGATCCAGGCGCAGATCCTGCAGCTGATCCGCCAGTTGCAGGAAGAAATGGACATGGGCGTGATTTTCATCACGCACGATATGGGCGTGGTGGCCGAAGTGGCCGATCGCGTGCTGGTGATGTATCGCGGCGACAAGGTGGAAGAGGGCGGGGCGGACGAGATCTTCGCGCGTCCGCAGCACGCCTATACGCGCGCCTTGCTGTCCGCCGTGCCGCGCCTGGGCGCCATGCATGGCACCGACGAGCCCGCGCCGTTCCCGCTGCTGAAGGTCGAGGAAGCCGCCCGCGTCGCCGATCCGGCCGCGCTGGTGGATGCGCCCGTGGCGGCGCCGACGACCGTCCGGCGCGAGAACGGGCCGGTGCTGAAGGTGCGCGACCTGACCACCAGTTTCGATATCACTGGCGGCATTCTGGGCCGAGTGCAAAAGCGGGTGCACGCGGTCGAGAAAGTCAGTTTCGACCTGTACCCCGGCGAGACCCTGTCGCTGGTGGGCGAGTCGGGCTGCGGCAAGACCACGACAGGCCGGTCGTTGCTGCAACTGGTCAAGAGCAAGAGCGGCACGATCGAGTTCGACGGCAAGAACATCGGCGCCCTGCGCGGCAGCGCCATGCAGACGTTGCGCCAGCACATCCAGTTCATCTTCCAGGATCCGTTCGCGTCGCTGGACCCGCGGATGACGGTGGGCTATTCCATCATGGAACCGCTGTTGATCCACGGCGTGGCCCGCGGTAAGGCTGCGCAGGACCGCGTGCGCTGGCTGATGGACAAGTGCGGCCTTCTGCCAGAAATGATCGACCGCTATCCGCACGAGTTTTCAGGCGGGCAACGCCAGCGCATCTGCATTGCGCGAGCGTTGGCGCTGAATCCCAAGGTGGTGATCGCGGACGAGTCGGTGTCGGCGCTGGATGTGTCGATCCAGGCCCAGATCGTGAATCTGCTGCTGGATCTGCAACGCGAACTGGGTGTGTCGTTCCTGTTCATTTCGCATGACATGGCGGTGGTGGAACGGGTGAGCCACCGGGTGGCGGTGATGTACCTGGGGCAGATTGTCGAGATCGGGCCGAGACGGGCGATCTTCGAGAATCCGCAGCATCCCTATACGAAGAAGCTGATGGCCGCCGTGCCGATCGCGGATCCGCAGCGGCGGCATCGGGAGCGGTCATTGCTGGTGGACGAGATTCCCAGTCCGATGCGCAAGCTGGGGGATGATCCTTTGGTCGAGCCGTTGGTGGCCGTGGGGGAGGGGCATTTCGTGGCGAGACATTCGATTGGGGTTTATTGAGGCCTGATTGGGTTCTTGAGACGCGCTCGGCATCGGGGCGGGGGCGGGCGCGGGTCAACGATTGCGGTCCG
>NZ_JBHFII010000011.1:0-26593 GCF_057334215.1 Achromobacter maghribensis
GCGTAGGCGATGGCGGTGCGGGTGGGGCCGCCTGCGCCTGCCAGGATGGGCACCTTGCCGGCGCAGGTCTGGACGGCGGTGCGGATGACGTCCGAATATTCCTGGGGGGCCAGGGAGAAGAACTCGCCGGTGCCGCCGGCGGCGAAGAGGGCGGTGGCGCCATACGGAGCCAGCCATTCAAGGCGGGCGGCGTAGGTCTTGGCGTTGAAATCGCCGTTCTGGTCAAAGTCCGTCACGGGGAAGGAGAGCAGTCCTTCCGACACAATTTCCTTGAGTTCCTGCGGGGTAGTCATAGCGCGATCGTCCGGTGTGTCCGTTGCGGGCTGGTGTTGCGGCCTTGAACGGTGGGCGGGGGTTGAAAAGGTAAGTCATCGTACAACATGAATTTAATCGTTTCAAGACCAGTTTCCCTATGAAGCCACTTGTAGACAAGGGGAAACCCGAAATTTATTTCTGATACTGTTCGAGGATATTCTCTTAGTTGTACGATAACGTATCGGATGCGGTCTACGCGCATCCCCATGTGAAAGGACTCTTCATGCAGGTTGCGGCAGATCAAGCGCCGGTGCTTATCAAGATTCACCCCCAGGACAATGTGGCGATCGTGGCCAACGAGGGCGGCTTGCCCGCCGGCACCGAACTGCCCGACGGGCTGCGGTTGGTGGACACGGTGCCGCAGGGGCACAAGGTTGCGTTGACCGATCTGGCCGAAGGCGACGCCGTCGTGCGCTACAACGTGGTGGTCGGCTTCGCCGCGAAAGCCTTGCCGCGCGGCAGCTGGATCAATGAACGCGTCACGACCATGCCGGCGGCGCGCACGTTGCAGGATCTGCCCGTGGGCACGCGCATTGCGCCGTTGCCGCCGCTGGAAGGCTATACCTTCGAAGGCTATCGCAACGCGGACGGCACCGTGGGTACGCGCAACATTCTGGCCATCAGCACGACCGTGCAGTGCGTGCAGGGCGTGGTCGAACACGCGGTGGCGCGGATCCGGCAGGAGATGCTGCCGCGCTATCCCAATGTGGACGATGTGGTCGGTATCGAGCACACCTATGGCTGCGGCGTGGCCATCGATGCGCCCGGCGCCGCGATCCCCATCCGCACCCTGCACAACATTGCGCGCAACCCGAATTTCGGCGGCACGTCGATGGTGGTCAGCCTGGGATGCGAAAAGCTCCAGCCCGAGCGCCTGCTGGCACCGGGCGCCATCCCGATCCGCGCGGGCGAGGGCATGGGCGCCGAAGGCGAGGGCGTGGACACCATCGTATTGCAGGACGAAGAGAACGTCGGCTTCCAGTCCATGATCGACCTGATCATGCGCACGGCCGAACGCCATCTGCAAAAACTGAACGCGCGCCGGCGGGAAACGTGTCCGGTGTCGGACCTGACCGTCGGGGTGCAGTGCGGGGGCAGCGACGCGTTTTCCGGCGTGACCGCCAACCCGGCCGTGGGCTTTGCGACGGACCTGCTGGTGCGGGCGGGCGGCACGGTCATGTTTTCCGAGAACACCGAAGTGCGCGACGGCATCGACCAGCTGACCGCACGCGCCGCCACGCCCGAGGTGGCCGAGGCGCTGGTGCGCGAGATGGCCTGGTACGACGATTACCTGCAGCGGGGCATGGCCGATCGCAGCGCCAATACCAGTCCGGGCAACAAGAAGGGCGGCTTGTCGAACATCGTCGAAAAGGCGATGGGGTCGATCGTGAAGTCGGGCTCGTCGCCCATCCATGGGGTGCTGTCGCCCGGCAACCGCCTGACGCAAAAGGGCCTGATATTCGCGGCCACGCCCGCCAGCGATTTCATCTGCGGCACCTTGCAGTTGGCCGCCGGCATGAACCTGCACATTTTCACCACCGGCCGGGGCACGCCTTACGGGCTGGCCCAGGTGCCGGTGATCAAGGTGGCCACGCGCGACAGCCTGGCGCGCCGCTGGCATGACCTGATGGACGTGAACGCCGGGCGCATCGCCACGGGCCAGGCCTCGATCGAAGACGTGGGTTGGGAGCTGTTCCGGCTGATGCTGGATGTGGCCAGCGGCCGGCAGCAGACCTGTGCGGAAAAGCTCAAGCTGCACAACGCCCTGGCGCTGTTCAATCCCGGCCCGGTGACCTGAGACCCGCACGTAGCCTTGCCGCATTGCCATCGCAATACACCGATAACAGAGGAGACACCGATGGAGCATGCCCCCTTGGCCCAGCCCGGCCGCCGCCGGCTGCTGGGCGCCGCGTTGGCGCTGGGACCGGCCGCGCTGGCACAAGCGCAGTCGTTCAGCTTTACGCCGCAGCAGCGTTATCCGGACCCGTCCGTGCGCATCCTGGACCCGGAATTTTCCAAGTACCGCATCTACAGCAGCAGCGTCGAGCAACTGGCCAGCGGCTTTCGGTGGCTGGAAGGGCCCGTCTGGGTCGGCGACGGGCGCTATCTGCTGGTGTCCGACATTCCCAACGACCGCATCTTGCGTTGGGACGAAACCACGGGCGCGATCAGCGTATTCCGTCAACCCGCCAACTTCAGCAACGGACTGGCGCGCGATCGGCAAGGCCGCTTGCTGACCTGCGAACACCTGACGCGGCGCGTCACGCGCACGGAGTACGACGGGTCGATCACCGTATTGGCCGACCGCTTCGACGGCAAACGCTTCAATTCCCCCAATGACATCATCTGCCAGCGCAATGGCGCCGTCTGGTTCACGGACCCGCCGTTCGGCATCGGCGGCCACTGGGAGGGCGACAAGGCCAAGCCCGAACTGCCGCATGGCGTGTACCGCATCGACCCGTCGGACGGCCGCGTGACGCGCGCGGTGGACGACCTGGCCGGCCCCAACGGACTGTGCTTTTCGCCTGACGAAAAGCGGCTGTACGTGGTGGAGTCGCGTCATCAGCCCAATCGCGTGATCTGGGCCTACGACGTGGGCGCGGACGGCGCATTGTCGGGCAAGCGGGTGGTGGTGGACGCGCAAGGCCCCGGCGCCATCGACGGCATCAAGTGCGACGAGGACGGCAACCTGTGGTGCGGCTGGGGCAGCAACGGCGCGCCCAATGCCAAATCCGACGAGCTGGATGGCGTAATGGTGTTCAACCCCGCCGGCAAGCCCATCGGCCACATCCGGCTGCCCGAGCGCTGCGCCAACCTGTGTTTTGGCGGCGCCAAGCGCAACCGCCTGTTCATGGCCAGCAGCCATTCCCTTTACGCCCTGTACGTTGAAACGCGGGGCGCCGCCTGAGTTTTGCGCAAGGCGGCGATACAGCCGCCTGCGCCCGATTGACCGACAACACATCAAACCGTGTGGAGACAGCATGAATGTAAGCAAGAGGCAATTCCTGGGCGGCGCCGCGGCGCTTTGCCTGTCGCCGTGGGTGCCCGCCTGGGCGCAACAGGCCAACGCATCGACGGCCGGCGCTGCCGCCAACTGGCCGACGCGCCCCGTGCGCATCATCGTGCCGTACCCGCCCGGCGGATCGTCGGACATCATCGCGCGCATCCTGGCGCCGCGCCTGGCCGACGCGCTCAAGCAGACGGTGGTCGTGGAGAACAAGCCGGGCGCCAACGGCAACCTGGGCGCCGGCCTGGTCGTGCAGTCGGCGGCGGAAGGCCATACCGTGCTGCTGTGCGACGTGGGTGCGCTGGCGATCAGCCCGTCCGTCTACACCAAATTGTCGTTCGACCCGTCCAAGGACCTGCGCGCCGTCAGCATGCTGGCGTATTCGCCGCACGTGCTGGCCGTGCATCCCGACGTGCCGGCCAAGACCGTGCAGGAACTGGTGGCGCTATCGAAGCAGCAACGGCTGAACTTCGCCGTGACGGCGATCGGCAGCGCGCCGCACCTGGCCGCGGTCGCGGTGCAACAGGCCACCGGCGCCCAGTGGGAATACGTTCCTTACAAGGGCGGTTCACAGGCGGTCACGGACACGATCGGCGGGCAGACGCAGATCATCATGAACGGGCTGCTGGCCACGTTGCCGCACATCAAGGCGGGCAAGCTGCGGCCGATCGCGATTTCCAAGGGCGAACGCATGCAATTGGTGCCGGACATCCCCACCATTTCGGAGCAGGGCGTCAAAGGATTTGAATCGGGCACGTGGCAAGGCGTGATGGCGCCCGTCACGACGACGGACCCCGTGGCGGAAAAGCTGGCGATGCTGATGGCGCAGATCGTCAACCAGCCGGACGTGAAGGCGCAGTTGAACGAGCAGGGCGCCGAGATCGTGACCCGCAATCCCGCCGAGCTGACGCAGTTCTTCAACAGCGAGCGCGCCCGTTGGGCCAAGGTGGTGCAAAGCGCCGATATCCGGTTGGATTGACCCTGACGGCGGGTGCTGCGTCTTGCGATGCGGTAAGGATGGGCGCACACTGACCGGCATGCCGTCTTGTCACGGAGCCGTCATGAAAGCCCTGATTCTTGCTGCGTCGATGGCGCTGGCCGCTGCTCCCGCCCTGGCGCGGGACGGCGTGCCAAGCGTGCCGCAGCCGCCGCCGTCGGCGCGCACGTTGCCTGATGCATGTCTGGGAACCTCGTGCCCGAAGACGGTGGATCCCGGACGAAACCCCGCGCCATGCCTGGGTACGTCTTGTGCGGGTGCCGGTTCTTCGATGCCGGGGGCGAAACCGGGTGCAAGTCCGGCGCCCGCCCCATGGAGCGGACCGGCCCAGCCCCGGCTTCCACCGATGCCATCGCGCTCCGGGCAGCCCATCGGACCGTTGACGCCAGCGCCCGCATTGCCGCGTTAGGAAATCGAACCGGAGCTGCGTGCGTGGCAAGCTTGCAAAAATTCATGACGGCGCTTGTTGCATAGCAATATAGCCTGCTATCTTCTCGCCAGTTACGCGTTCGCCGCACCCTGGGGACCTTATCCATGCCTGCCCGTCAACGCCTGTCCCTTGATCCCGCGCCGATGCCGCCGCCGTCCACCGACGCGTTAGGGTGCGCGGCCAGCAAATTGCTGGTGAATCAGCAATTCGAAGGCGGAGGCCTGACCTTCTATCGCAAGAGCACCGCCCGGGAACACTTCGGTAATGTCTCGACGCCGGCCTCCGACCGCGGTTTTCTCGTCGGCGTGGCGATGCAGGACGGACACCGCCGGCGCATCCTGGAAGGCCATCACGCATCGACCCATGACTTCGACACCGGTTCGATCTACATCCGGGACTTCAACGACGACTATCGCGCCGACTTGAATGGCGGATTCGACTTCGTGCTGATCGAACTGTCGCGCGCGTTCATCGAGCGCGTGAACGACGAAAGAGGCGGGCCACGCATCAGCAGCCTGTTGCCGCGCGCGGGCTCGCACGACCCCGTATTGGCGCATCTGTCGAAGGTGGTGGGCTGCGTGATGGAGCAGCCGGCGGAAAGCAGCGGCTTGTTTGTTGATCACCTGAGCCTGGCCATCGGCACCCATGTGCTTGAGCGCTACGGCGCGGGCGCGACGTCGGGCTGGGCGGACGCAGGCGGCGGCCGCGTGTTGTCGCGCAGCCTGGAAGCGCGTGCCAAGGACATGCTGTTGGCCACCGTGCGGGACGACAATTCCATTGCCGACATCGCCGAAGCCTGCGGCCTGTCGCGCAGCTACTTCATCAAGGCGTTCCGGCAAACGGTCGGCACGACGCCGCACCGCTGGCTGCTGGAGCAGCGCGTGCAAAAGGCCCAAGACCTGTTGCGCGCGCCCGGACGGTCCATCACCGATGTCGCGCAGTTGTGCGGTTTTGCCGACCAGGCGCATATGACGCGGGTGTTCACCAGCCTGGTGGGCGTGTCGCCGGGCGCCTGGCGCCGCGCGAACGCGTCGTAAGTCCGCCGTCGCGTCATTGCTCTTTCGTACAAAGCAGGGCGCAAGCGCGCAAGACGCGGCCGGCAGCGGCGCGCTACCGTTCGCGGTATCGTGCCGCTTTCCCGGAGGATTCGTGACTGAGTTCATCAACCATCTTGGCGCATCTGCCGCCTCTGCCTGCCGCCCGGCCGATTTGCCGGCTTTGCATGCGCAGGCGTTTCCGATGCTGCCTCCCGCCCTGATGTTGCGGGCCGCGTCCTATGGCGAAGAAATCTCGGCGGCCAGCGGCAGTGTCCTGTTGAACTGCGGTGAGCGCGAGGGCGCGTTCTATGTCGTCCTGGAAGGGTATGTCGAGGTGCTGGAATGCGAGCCCGACGGCACGATGGAACGCCTGTTGACCCATCGCGACGGCGAGTTCACGGGCAGCCTGGACCTTTTCACCGACCGCCCCAACGCCGTGACGGTGCGCGCGGAATCCGCTAGCCGGTTGCTGCGCGTCAGCCGGGCGGGGCTGGCGCAATTGATCCTGGCCGAACCGGAATTTGCCGATGTCGTGTTGCGCGCCTTCATGCTGCGCCGGATCAGCTATCTGCGCCAACGGCCCTACGGCGGGGCTATCCTGCGTTCGACGACGAAGCCCGAACAGGAAGATTCCGTGCTGGATCTGGCGGTGATTGGCGGCGGTCCGGCGGGGCTGGCAGCAGCGAGTTACGCCGCGTCCGAGGGATTGCACACGCTGCTGGTGGGCGGGTCCCTATGCGCCGCCGATTCCAGGCGCGCCGACATGTTGCCGGGCTTCCCGGGCACCATCTCGGGGTTGTGCGGCGGCGGCCTGCTGCGCAGGGCCGAGGTCCAGAGCCGCCGGTTCGGATCGCATGTGCTGCCCCTGCGCACGGCGGATGCATTCGATAGCGACTGTTATCCCTATCGCATTTCGCTGGACGACGGACAGGTCATCGAAACCCGCAGCCTGATTGTGGCGACGGGCATGCAGGACGGTTCGCGCCGGGGGGCGCCGGAGGCCAACACGGCATGGCTGGACGGCTGCCTGGACACGGATGATCGGGGCTTCATCCATACGGGGCGTGCCGCGGCGGGTTCCATGCAGGCGAGGGCCTATGAAAGCTCGCAGCCTGGCGTGTTCGCGGTGGGCGCGGTGCGGGCGGGGTCGGTCAAGCACGTATTGGCCAGCATCGCCGAAGGCGCGGCCGCGGTGCGCGTGGTGCACCGCTTCCTGGACGCCTCGGCGCACTGAGGCCGCCGCGCCGTCAGGCCACGGGCCCCGGCTTGGCCTGGCGGATGTCCAATGCCAGGAAATGATGCACCACGGGCTTTTCCGGGCCGATGTGAAAGCGCTGGGCTTCGCCCTGCAAATCGGCGTCGGCCTGCGACACGCGCTGATGCTGGCGCAGGTGTTCCGCCCAGGACTCCACCAGGAACCACTCCTGCACCCGTTCGGGGTCGCTGGTATGTTCCGCGATGCCCCAGGCGTAAGCGCCGTCGCGCCGGCGTTCTTCCGCCACCGCCTTGAGCGCTTGCAGGAAAGCCGGGCGATCCTGCACGCGGATGCGATATTCGATCTGCACCATGACGGGACCCCGGTCATGTTCGATCGGCGCATCCAGCAACGGTTCGGGCCAATGATTGGAGGGATCCAGATTGGCCTCGCCCTGGGGCAGGCGCATGCGGTGCAGCACGAGTCCGGCGACGAGCAGGCCGGCGGCGCCGGCAAGCAGGGTCGCCGGCACGCCGATTTCTTGCGCCAGCAAGCCCCAGCCCAGGCTGCCGGCGGCCATCGCGCCGTTAAAGACCATCAGGTAGATCGCCAAGCCCCGTCCGCGCACCCAGTTGGGCAGGATGGACTGGGCAACGCCGTTGAAGGTGGTCAGCGCGACGATCCAGCCCATGCCCAACAGCAGCAGCAGCAACACCGCCGCCCATTGCGGGGGCGCGAAGGACAGGGCCGCCATCACGACCGCCGTGAGGGCGGCGGCAACCAATACCAGGCCGTCCGTGTTCAGGCGCTGGCGCAGCTTGGGCAGGACGACTGCGCCCAGGATCGCACCGACGCCCACGGCGCCCAGCAAGATGCCGTAGAAGCCGGCGGTGCCGCCCAGCATGCGCCGTGCCACCAGCGGCAACAGCGCCCAGACGGAACTGGCGAAGATGAAGAACACGGCCGCGCGTAGCAGCACGACGTGCAGCTCATGGCTGGCGCGGGCGAAACGCACACCGGCGCGGAAAGCCCCGAAGAATTGTTCGGACAGGCCGTCGTCCACCTTCTTGGGCCGCTTCCACCAGAGCAGGGCGCCGATCACGAACACATAGCTGAGCACGTCCGCGCCGTACGCGGCGGCGGCGCCGAACGCGGCCAGCAGCAGGCCGCCCACGGCCGGGCCCAAGGCGCGCGCAATGTTGATGCCCAGCGAGTTCAGGCCCACCGCCGTTTTCAGTTCGGCCTTGGGCACCAGTTCGGGCACGATGGCTTGCCAGGTCGGGCCCATCAGCGCGGTGCCCACGCCGCCCAGGAAGGTCAGCGCGATCAGGTATTCCACCGTCAACGTGTTCGTCTTGGCCATCATCAGCAGGGTGAAACTGACGCAGGCCAGCAGCACCTGGATGACAATCAGGAACCGGCGCCGGTCCAGGATGTCGGACAGCACGCCGGCGGGGATGGCCAGCAGAAAGACCGGCAGCGTGGCGGCCGTCTGCATCATCGCGACCGCGGCGGGGTTGGACGATAGATCGGTGACGAGCCAGGCGCTGGCGACGTCGCGCATGAAGCTGCCGATATTGCCCAGGATGGTCGCGCCCCACAGCACGGCGAACAGCGTGTGCTTGAGCGGGGCCATGCCGCCGACGGCGGCGGGCGGAGGGGTGTTGCGGTTAACGCTTGTCATGGGGGCGCCCCGTCAAGTCATGCCATGCGACCAGGACCCATGCCCCGGCCAGTCCGAAGTGCTCGTAGAACGCGTTCATGGTCATGAAACGCGCGCTGGCGGGCGCTTCCCAGTACCGGTTGGCCATCAGCGCCGCCGCGGCGGTGAAGCCGGCCAGCGCCAGGGCGCCCAGCCAGCGCAGCCGGCCGGCCAGGACCAGCGCGCTTGCGCCCAATTCCAGCAGAATAACGGCAGCGGCCGCCAGTGCGGCGGGCTGCAGGCCGAAATGCGCCATTTCCGCCTGGGCGCCATCGAAGTCCAGCAGCTTGACCAGGCCGCCCTGCAGATAGGCGCTGCATAGCGCCAGCAGGGCAAGCCAATGGACGGCGCGCGAGGTCACTATCGCGCGCATCGTCATACGGCCCAGCATGCGCAACCCAGCGCACCCCAGAAGCCCTTCAGGTCCGAGACGGGCAGTCGGCTGGCCCAGGCGCCCGCGTGCTGATGGCCGTGGACATTGCAGTCGTTGGCGCACGCGCAGCCGGACGCGGCTTCGCGCACGGCGGCTTGCAAGGGCTTGCCTTCGGTGTCGCCCCAAGCGCCATAACCGCCGAACAGCCGCGTAGGCGACCAGTCCGGCATGGCCGGCGGCGGCACGGCCTCGTCGTGGGGGCTGAATTCGCCGGCGCCCCACACGACCTTGCCGCCCACGATGGTGAGCAGGCTGGCGGTGTCGGCGATGTCGGATTCCGGGCAGGCGAAAAAGTCGCGGTCGGGCACGATCAGGTCGGCCAGCTGGCCTTCGGCGATGCGGCCCTTCTTGCCTTGTTCGTTCGAGAACCAGGTGACATTTTCGGTCCACATGCGGAGCGCGGCGTCGCGGTCCAGGCAATTGCGTTGCGGCGTCAACCGCAGGCCGCCGACCGTCTTGCCGGTGATCAGCCAGGACAGCGACACCCATGGGTTGTAGGACGCCACCCGCGTGGCGTCGGTGCCGGCGGACACGTTCACGCCTTGCTCCAGCATGCGCTTGACCGGCGGCGTGGCTTCGGCCGCGCCCGCGCCATAGCGTTCGACGAAGTACTCGCCCTGATAGGCCATGCGGTGCTGCACGGCCACGCCGCCGCCCAACGCCGCGATGCGGTCGATGGAGCGTTCCGAAATCGTTTCGGCGTGGTCGAAGAACCAGTTCAGGCCAGCCAGCGGCACGTCCCGGTTGACGCGTTCGAACACGTCCAGCGCGCGCGAAATCGTTTCGTCGTAGGTTGCGTGCAACCGCCACGGCCAGCGGTTCTGCGCCAGGATGCGCACGACTTCTTCCAGTTCGCCTTCCATTTCGGGTCCCATCTCGGGACGCGGCTGGCGGAAGTCTTCGAAGTCGGCCGCGGAAAACACCAGCATTTCGCCAGCGCCGTTATGGCGGAAGTAGTCCGTGCCTTGTTTGTATTGCGACGTGGCGGTCCAGTTCAGGAAGTCTTCCTTTTCCTGCTTGGGCTTTTGCGTGAACAGGTTGTAGGCCAGGCGGATCGTCAACTGGCCCGCGTCGGCCAGTTGCTGGATGACCTGATAGTCCTCGGGGTAGTTCTGGAAGCCGCCGCCGGCGTCGATGGCGCCCGTGACGCCCAGCCGGTTCAGGTCGCGCATGAAATGGCGCGTGGAATTCAGCTGATAGTCGAACGGCAGCTTCGGGCCTTTGGCCAGGGTGGCATACAGGATCGACGCATTCGGCTTGGCCAGCAGCAGCCCCGTGGGGTTGCCGGCCGCGTCGCGCACGATCTCGCCGCCCGGCGGGGCCGGCGTGGTCTTGTCGTAGCCCACGGCGCGCAAGGCCGCGGCGTTCAGCAGCGCGCGGTCGTACAGATGCAGAATGAACACGGGCGTGTCGGGCGCCACCGCGTTCAACTCTTCGATGGTCGGCAAGCGCTTTTCGGCAAACTGATGTTCGGTGAAGCCGCCCACCACGCGCACCCACTGCGGAGCGGGAGTGATGGCGACTTGCCGGCGCAACATGGACATGGCGTCGGCCAGGCTCGTTACGCCGTCCCAACGCAGCTCCATGTTGTAGTTCAGCCCGCCGCGGATGATGTGCAGGTGGTTGTCGATCAGGCCCGGCAGCACGCCGCGCCCGTTCAGGCCGATGACCTTCGTGCGCGGGCCGGCCAGCGGCAGGATGTCGGCGGCCGTGCCCACGCGCGTGAAGCGGCCGTCCTGGATGGCGACGGCGTCGGCCGTCGGGTTGGCGGGGTCCAGCGTCGTGAAGCGGCCCTGATGCAGGATCAGGTCGGGCGCGCCGTGGCGCGCGGTATCGGGGGTGTCAGGCATTGCGCTTGTCTCCACATGCATCCGGGGTCGATTGGGCGGGGTTGGCGGGGGGCTTGGGGCAACTGGGCAGCTCGCCGAACATGTGCGGTTTGACCTGCTGGTGAATCCAGGACGTGCGGGTGGCCTCGTCGGACAGCAGGCGTTTGACCAGCGGGGGAAGCTGTTCGCCCGCCAGGATGCCAAGCAGGCCTACCAGGGCAATCACGGGAGGCGCGGGAGACCGCACATTGAAAAGCGCATAGATAATCCCGACCAGCAGGCCGAGCCCCAATGAAACCAGGTAGACCTTCATCAGCGGACTCCGATCAGCCTTCGTGGGCGTTGAACATGGTCTTGGCGTAGATGATGCCCAGGCCATAGGCGCCGCCGAACCGCTTGGCGATGCCGGTCGTCATGTCGTAGGTATCCGTGCGTGCCCAGTCGCGCTGCATTTCCAGCAGATACTGCAGCGCCGTGATCGGCTGGCCGCCCGCTTGCACGATACGCTCGATGGCGCGGTTGTGGGCTTCGACCGAGACGTCGCCGCACGCGTCGGTGATGACGTAAACCTCGAAACCCTGATCCAGCGCGGACAAGGCCGGGCCGACGATGCAGACGCTGGTCCACAGGCCGGCCAGCACGATGCGCTTTTTGCCGATCTCGTTGACCTGCTTGATCACCGCGGCATCCTCCCACGTGTTCATGGACGTGCGGTCCAGCAGGGTCTGGCCGGGAAAGGGCTGAACGACTTCGTCGAACATCGGGCCGGAAAAGCTCTTTTCGGCAACCGTCGTGAGGATCGTGGACGCGCCGAAGCCTGCGGCGGCGTGGGCTACCAGCGCGGCGTTGTTGCGCAACGTGATGGCGTCGATGGAGTGGGTGGCGAACGCCATCTGCGACTGGAAGTCGATCATGATGAGCGTGTGGTCCTTGGGGGAAAGCAGCTTGGCGCCGGGCGTGGGGGTAGCGGTGATGGGCATGGATGACTCCTGCGAATGCGTGGGTGGGAAAACCCCTGCAATGTGCCAGCGCCACCAACCGGCGTATTGAACATTTGTCCGCCGGTTTGAAGATTGTGACTGCGCGGCCGGTTGTGGACCGCGCGGACGGCGCGACCCGCAATCGGGCGAAGCATGCACCGCATTGGTGCCAAACGCGTCGTCCCGGGGAGCCGCGATCTTCAAGCCTGGGCCGGCGCGGCCCGGTTTCCCAGGGGAAATTGTCGACAACGGTCAGCCTCCACGCTTGGCATGCAAGTTGCTTAATTATTTCAACGCACTATTGCTACTATCGAACGTCATGCCCGCCGGGCCAGGGGGCGGACGGCCCCGACGTTGTCAGCGTGACTTTGCAGTGTGGAGATTTTCATGAAGCATCTCATCAAGCACGTGACCCGCTACCGTTATGCCGCCCCGGTGAACTACAGCATCCAGACGCTACGGCTGACGCCGCGGCGCGACGACCACCAGCATGCGCTGCGATGGCAGATCCAGACGCCCGGCGAGATCCAGCCGCAGGTGGACGCCTACGGCAACGTCATCCACACGCTGACCCTGCATCGCACCCATAGCGAAATCGAAATCCATGCGGTGGGCCAGGTGGACATCCATCCGTTGGCCCAGGGCCATGTGGGTGACGAAGACGACCGCTTGCCCGTCCACATCTACGGCGTGCCGACGGCGTTGACCCAGTGCGACGACAGCATCCGGGAATTTTGCCGCCACGTCGTTCCCGGCGGCATGCAGACGCCCGAGGACGTGCTGCGGCTAAGCGCCGCCATCCGCGAACGGGTGGGCTACGCGCCGGGGCTCGGCGATGCCCCGATGACTGCGGCGCAGGTGCTGGCGGCGGGGCGCGGCGGCAGCCAGGACCACACCCATCTCCTGCTGGCTTGCGTGCGCGGCTTCGGCACGCCGGCCCGCTACGTCAGCGGCTATTGGCACATGGCGGGCGACGATGCCGCCAGCCATGGTTGGGCGGATGTCTGGCTGGCGCGGCATGGCTGGGTCAGCGTGGACGTCAGCCACGCCTGCTTCGCGTCCGACGGCCATTGCCGGCTGGCGGTGGCGCGCGACTATGAATCGGCCTCGCCCGTGCGATGGCTGCATGGCGCGGCCGCCGCGTTGACGATGAACGTGTCGGTGCAGGTGCAGACCAGCCACTGAACCCTCCGCGTGTACCCGTAGCAGTGCATTGGCCGCTTTGCGGCCGCCCCAGTCCACCCGGAGATGGCAGTGACGATCCACGTAGCCCTCAAGCACGTTACGCAATACCAATACGACCGCCTTGTGGGGCTGTCGGCGCAAGTGCTGCGGTTGCGCCCCGCGCCGCACAGCCGAACCCCCATCCTGTCGTATTCACTGACCGTCGAACCGGCGGACCACTTCATCAACTGGCAGCAGGATCCGTTCGCCAACTACCTGGCGCGCCTGAACTTTCCGGGCAAGACGCGGGAATTCAAGATCACCGTGGATCTGGTCGCCGAAATGGCGGTCTACAACCCGTTCGACTTCTTCCTGGAGCCGGACGCCGAGACCTTTCCCTTCACTTATGACGACGGCCTGGCCCGTGAGCTGGCGCCGTACCTGGTGTGCGACAAGGCCACGCCGCGCTTTGCCGAGTTCCTGTCTCGCGTGGACGCGCGCCCGCAGCGCACCGTGGACTTCCTGGTGGGCCTGAACCAGCAGATCCATCAAGAGATCAACTACCTGATCCGCATGGAGCCGGGCGTGCAGACGCCTGAAGAGACGCTGACGCGCAATGCCGGATCGTGCCGCGATTCGGGGTGGCTGCTGGTGCAGGCGCTACGCCATCTGGGACTGGCGGCGCGCTTCGTGTCGGGCTACCTGATCCAGTTGAAACCCGACGTGCGCGCGCTTGACGGCCCCAGCGGAGCGCAATCGGACTTTACCGACCTGCATGCGTGGTGCGAAGTCTATCTGCCCGGTGCGGGGTGGATCGGGTTGGACCCGACGTCGGGCTTGCTGGCCGGTGAAGGCCACATCCCGCTGGCGGCCACGCCCGAACCCGGCAGTGCCGCGCCAGTCACGGGCGCGGTCGACGAGGCCGAGGTGGTGTTCACGCACACGATGGAAGTGACGCGGGTGTTCGAGTCTCCGCGTGTGACCAAGCCCTATACCGATGCGCAGTGGCACGCCATTCGCGACCTGGGCGACAAGATCGACGACCATCTGGACCACATGGACGTGCGCCTGACGATGGGCGGCGAACCGACGTTCGTGTCCGTGTCGGACCGCGAAGGCGCGGAGTGGAATACCGCCGCCCTGGGGCCAACCAAGCGCGGCTATGCGCTGGAATTGTTGAACCGGTTGCGCACGCGCTATGGCGGCAACGGCTTCCTGCATTTCGGGCAGGGCAAGTGGTATCCCGGCGAACAGCTGCCACGCTGGGCGCTGTCGATCTATTGGCGCACGGACGGGCAGCCATGCTGGGACGATCCGGCGCTATTCGCCGATGAGCGCCAGCGCAGCACGTACAAGGTGGCCGACGCGCGCCGGTTCATGGCAAGGCTGTGCGAGCGGCTGGGCGTGAGCGGGCAGCATGTCGTGCCCGGCTACGAAGACGTTTTCTATTACTTATGGCGTGAACGCCGCCTGCCCGCCAACGTGGATCCGTTCGATTCGCGGCTGGACGACGAGATGGAGCGGGCGCGCCTGCGCCGCGTATTCGAGCAAAAGCTGGACAGCGTGGTGGGTTACGCCTTGCCGATCCAGCCGGGCGAGGGCGGCCCCTGGGTGTCCGGCCCGTGGTTTCTGCGCGATGAGCGCATGTATCTGTTTCCCGGCGATTCCCCGATGGGCTACCGCCTGCCCCTGGATTCGCTGCCGTGGGCGGATGAGGCCGACGCGCCCATGGCGGTAGAGCGCGACCCGTTTGATGCGCGGCGTTCGCTGCCGGGCCCGGCGCAGTTGCTGACGCAGAACCTGCGCGCCGCCGCGCGCCACGAAACCGGCCCCGCGGGCAATGACACGGGCGCATCCAACGGCGGGCCGGCCAGCATGCCGGGCAGCCGCGCGCCCGCGAAGTTTGAGTCCGCCGCCGGGCTGACGCGGACCGCGATGTGTGTCGAAACGCGCAACGGCGTCCTGTATGTGTTCATGCCACCGTTGCCGCGCCTGGAGGATTACCTGGCGCTTGTCGCCCAGGTCGAGGCCACGGCGCGCGACCTGGACGTGAAGATCGTGATGGAAGGCTATCCACCGCCGCGCGATCCGCGATTGCAGGTGCTGCAAGTGACGCCGGACCCCGGCGTCATCGAGGTCAATATCCACCCGGCCAGCAACTGGGCAGAGCTGGTCGACCACACCGAATTCCTTTACGAAGCCGCATTCGAAACCCGGCTGTCCACCGAAAAGTTCATGGCGGACGGCCGCCATACCGGCACGGGGGGCGGCAACCACTTCGTGTTGGGCGGCGCCACGCCGGCCGACAGCCCGTTCCTGCGCCGCCCGGACGTGCTGGCCAGCCTGCTGGCGTATTGGGTGAATCACCCCTCGCTGTCCTACCTGTTTTCGGGCCTGTTCATCGGGCCGACCAGCCAGGCGCCTCGTATCGACGAAGCCCGCAACGATCAGGTCTACGAGCTGGAACTGGCGTTCCAGGAAATCCACCGGCGCTGCGCGGAGCCGGGCGCGGCCGTCCCGCCGTGGATGGTCGACCGGGCCTTGCGCAACATCCTGGTCGATGTCACCGGCAATACCCATCGGTCGGAATTCTGCATCGACAAGCTGTATTCGCCCGACAGCGCCACGGGCCGGCTGGGGCTGCTGGAACTGCGCGCCTTTGAAATGCCACCGCACGCGCGCATGAGCCTGGCGCAACAGTTGTTGCTGCGGGGCCTGATCGCGCGCTTCTGGAAGACGCCTTACACGGCGCGGCTGACGCGCTGGGGCACCGAACTGCATGACCGGTTCCTGCTGCCCACGTTCGTGAAGATGGATTTCGAGGACGTGCTGGCCGATCTGAACGAGGCCGGCTATGGCTTCGATCCCGCCTGGTTTGCCCCCCATTTCGAATTCCGCTTTCCGCTGTTCGGCGACGTCGCGGCACGCGGCATCCATCTGGAGTTGCGTGGGGCGCTGGAACCCTGGCACGTCATGGGCGAAGAGGGCTCGTCCGCCGGGACGGTGCGCTATGTGGATTCGTCGCTGGAACGGGTGGAAATCCGGGTGTCGGGGCTGAATGGCAACCGCTATGTCGTGACGGTGAACGGCCGCGCGCTGCCGTTGCAGCCCACCGGCCGGGTCGGTGAATACGTGGCGGGCGTCCGGTACAAGGCGTGGGCGCCGCCGTCGGCGCTGCATCCCACCATCCCCGTGCATGTGCCACTGACCGTGGACATCGTCGATACCTGGAACCAGCGATCGCTGGGAGGCTGCAAATACCATGTCGCGCATCCGGGCGGGTTGAACCCGGAATCGTTCCCCGTCAATTCCTACGAGGCAGAGAGCCGCCGGCTGGCGCGCTTTGAAAAGACCGGTCATACGCCGGGGCGCATGGACGTCGCGCCAGCCGTGGCCAGCCGGGAATTTCCGTTCTCGTTGGATTTGAGGCACGATTGAGCCTTACCGCATGTTGAAACCCGGCCTAGCCGCCGGCGATAAAGCCGCTATGCCGCAATTTCTTTTTCAGACGGACCCGTCGCAGGATGTCGCATCCCTGGCGGTCCATGCGGCATTGCCCGCACGGCCCGGGCATTACGACGAGCTGCGCGACACCACCGGCGCGTCGGGCGCTACCCGCCTGCGTGAACCGTGGCCCCGTTTTTTTGAGCTGTTGGGCACCGGCGGCTTTGCCGATCTGGACCGGCGCGCCGACGGGGTGGCCCGCCAGATCCGCGAAAACGGCATCACCTACAACATCTACGCCGAGGCCAATGGCTCGGCGCGGCCCTGGTCGCTGGACCTGCTGCCGTTCGTCATCAACGATACCGACTGGGCCGCGATCGAACAGGGTCTGCGGCAACGGGCCACCTTGCTGAACCGGGTGTTGGGCGACGTCTACGGGCCGCAGACACTGCTGGCCGACAGGCTGATTCCGCCTGCGCTGGTGTTGGGCCATCCGGGTTATTTGCGTCCCCTGCGCGGGTACACGCCGCCGGGGGATACGTTCTTGCACATCGCCGCTTTCGATCTGGCGCGGGCCAGCGACGGCGGCTGGTGGGTCGTGTCGCAGCGCACCCAAGCCCCGTCCGGGCTGGGGTACCTGCTGGAAAACCGGCTGACCATCTCGGGCATGTTCCCCGAAGCGTTCCAGGAGCTGCGGGTACAGCATCTGGCCACCAGCTACCGGCGGCTGATGGACATGCTGTACAAGCTTAGCCCCGGCGGGCTGTCGGCGCAGACGCCGCCGCGCATCGTGCTGTTGACGCCGGGCCCCTACAACGAGACCTACTTCGAGCAGACCTATCTGGCGCGCTACCTGGGGGTGACCCTGGTGGAAGGCGGCGACCTGGTCGTGCGCGACAAGCTGCTGTACCTGAAGACGCTGCACGGACTGGAACGCGTGCATGCGGTGCTGCGCCGGCTGGACGACGATTTTTGCGACCCACTGGAGCTGCGTTCGGATTCGACGCTGGGCGTGCCCGGCCTGCTGCAGGTGATGCGGGCGGGCAATGTGCTGGTGGCGAATTCGCTGGGCACGAGCTTCCTGGAGTCGCCCGCCATCAATGGCTTTTTGCCGGCCATCAGCCGCCGCCTGCTGGACGCGGACCTGTTGCTGCCGTCGTTGCCGTCATGGTGGTGCGGCGAGGCCGCGGCGCGCGAACAGGTGTTGGCCAACTTGCCGGGCGCCGTGGTCAAGTCCACCTATCCCAGCAATGCGCGTGGCGGGTTCGAACCGGTGATCGGCGGCGCGGTCCCGCCGTCCGAGCGCGAGGCGCTGCACGCGCGCATCGCCGCCAACCCGGACGCCTACACCATCCAGGAATACCTGCCGCTATCGCAGGCGCCCAGCTGGATCGCCGGCCGCATCGTGCCGCGCGCCGCCATGCTGCGCGTATTCGTCATCGCCGACGGCGAGGGCGGTTGGAACGTGTTGCCCGGCGGGCTGACCCGCATCGCCAGCCGCGAACAGCAGATCGTGTCGATGCAGCGCGGCGGCAGCAGCATGGATACCTGGGTCACGACCCGCGGGGCGGTCGACACGTTTTCGATGCTGCCCGCGCAGTTACGGCCCGAAGACCTGGTGCGCGCGCATCGCCCGGTATCCAGCCGCGCGGCCGAAAACCTGTTCTGGATGGGCCGCTATACCGAGCGCGCCGAAAACGATGTGCGGCTGGCCAACGTGGCGCTGACCTGGCTGAACAGCGACGAGGACAACGCGGGCGAGCTGTTCGCCGCCGTCGCCGCGCTGTGCCGGCGCAGCGGCCTGGTGCCTGCCGCGCCGACGCTGTCGGTGCGCATGTTCGAATCCACGCTGGTCGCGGAACTGGCGGGCGAAGACGCCCAGGGCGGCGTGTCGCGCAACCTGGGCGCGCTGGCGTTCGCGGCGGGACAGATCCGCGACCGCCTGTCGCCGGACCATTGGCGGCTGGTGGTGACGGCGAACGACCTTTTCAGGCGCATGGCCTTGGGCACCAAGGACCGCGACGCCGACGCGCCGGCGACCGCGCCGGAAGTGCTGCGCGCGCTGAAGAACCTGGGCATGCAGTTGTCGGCCATCACGGGTTCGCAAACCGACCGCATGACGCGCGACGACGGCTGGCGGCTGCTGACCATCGGACGGCAGATCGAACGCCTGTCGGCTATGGCGGGCCTGCTGGGCGAGCTGTTCCGCCGCAATGCGGTGCAGGGAGACAGCGGGTTCAATATCCTGCTGGACCTGTTCGATAGCAAGATCACGTATCGTGCCTACTATCCGGGCCGCCAGGAAGTGCCTGCGCTGCTGAACCTGCTGGTGCAGGAGCCCGCCAACCCGCGCTCCATCGCCTGTGTGCTCAGCGTGCTTCGCAAGGAAGTGGCGCGCCTGCCCGCCACCGTGGCCGGCCCCGCCACGGACCTGCTGGGGCTGCTGCCGTCGGAAGACGCCGGGCCGGCGTTGGCGGCGTTGTGCGAACAGACGCAGGGCCTGTATGCCGGCGTGCTGGCGTTGTCTGAAACACTGGACGCCGCCGCCAGCGCGCTGTCCAACGAAATCAGCCGGCGCTATTTCAGCCATGCAGCCGGCTATGGCCAGACGCTGTCGGCGTAGTCGCCCGCATCCAATCCCCCGCCGCCACTCCCGTCCCCCAACCGCCATGACCTTTCCGACACCTGTGCCCCCCGACCCCCTTGCTGGCGCTGCGGGCGTGACGCTTGGGGTGGATCATGAAACCGCCTACCGCTATGACTCGCCGGTGGAATTGGCGCACCATCTGGGGTATTTGCGACCGTTGAGCGATGCGTGCCAGGTGGTGGAAGGCTACGGCCTGACCGTCACGCCCGCGCCGTCGGATTTCAGTGAAACCATCGACGGGTTCGGCAATACGCGCTGCACGTTCGCATTGGTCGCGCCGCACGAATCGTTGACGGTGCGGGCGACCAGCCGTGTCACGGTCAACGCCCGGTTCGACGGCCTTGACCCGGGTGCAGGGCTGCCCTGGGAGGCCGCGGCGCAGCGCCTGCGCTACGACCCCGCCGTGCCGTTCGCGCCCGAGGTCGAGTTCACGTTCCCGTCGACCTATGTGCCGCTGCACGCGGAACTCCGGGAATACGCCTTGCTGTCGTTCACCGCCGGGCGGCCCGTGGCCGAGGCGGCGATCGACCTGATGCACCGCATCCACGCTGACTTCTGCTACCGGCCGGCGCATACGCAGGTGTCCACGCCCGTACTGCAGGCGTTTCAGGAAAGGGTGGGCGTGTGCCAGGACTTCGCGCATGTCATGATCGGCTGTCTACGCGCGATCGGCCTGCCGGCCCGATACGTCAGCGGCTACCTGATGTCGCAGCCGCCACCCGGCCAGCCCCGGCTGATCGGAGCGGACGCCTCGCACGCCTGGGTCTCGGTGCACTGCGCCGGGGTGCCGGCCAATGCGGGCTGGGTGGATCTGGACCCCACCAATGACGTGGTGCCGGGCACGGCGCACGTCATCCTGGCGTATGGGCGGGACTACGGCGACGTCACGCCCCTGCGCGGCGTGATCCGGGGCGGCGGCCACGAACTAGACGTGCGCGTGACGGTTGCGCCTATCGACGAATTTCCCACCGGGACGGATGCATGAGCTATTTCTTCGACGCGATCAACCGCCAGCTGCGCGCCCCGAAACGCCAGCGCGTGCGGCATGCCCGCGCGAAGGCGTTCCAATGCGTGTGCGGCCAGCCGATATTCTTTTCCAACACCGAATGCCTGAACTGCCATCGGCAATTGGGCTTCGACCCCAAGCGCGGCCATGTGCTGGCGCTGGATGAAGGCGTTTCGTCCAGCACCTTGCGGGAAGCGGGCAGGGTGCGCGGCAGAACCTACAAGCGTTGTGCCAATTTCACGCTGCCGGCCCTGTGCAATTGGCTGTTGCCGGCGCAATCCGCCGACACGCTGTGCACCGCCTGCAGCTTGAACCGCACGATTCCCGACCTGTCCATACCGGACAACGGCCCCCTTTGGTTCAAGGTCGAAGCCGCCAAACGCCAGATGATCGCGCAACTGATGACGCTGGGCCTGCCAATCCGCCGATCGGTGGAACCCGATGACGGCGGCCTGGCCTTTGATTTGCTGGCGCCCGGCGCCGATGGCGCGCCGCTGTTGACGGGGCATGCGCAGGGCCTCATCACCATCAACGTGCTGGAGGCCGATGACGCCTACCGCGTGAAAGTGCGCGAAGACATGCGTGAGCCGTACCGGACCTTGCTGGGCCACTTTCGTCACGAGATCGGCCATTACTACTGGGACCAGCTGATTGCGGGCAGCTCTTGGCTGGAACCGTTCCGCCAGGTGTTCGGCGACGAACGGACCGATTACGCGCAAGCCTTGCAACGCAACTACGAACAGGGCCCGCCTGCGGACTGGGACCTGCATTTCATCAGCACGTATGCGTCCTGCCACCCATGGGAAGACTGGGCCGAAACCTGGGCGCACTACCTGCACATGATGGATACGCTGGACACGGCCATCAGCTTTGGCGTCACCCGGATGGCCGTCGAGCAGTCCTACGAGCCGTTCACCAGTGCGTCGCTCTACGATCCGCAAGATCCCGACGGACAGGCCTTCCTGGATCTCCTCAACGCCTGGGTGGCGCTGACCGGGGTGTTGAACGAGCTGTCGCGCAGCATGGGGCAACGGGATTTCTATCCCTTCGTGCTGCCGACCGAGGTGGTCGGCAAGCTGCAGTTCGTGCATCAGGTGGTGAAGGGGGGCGAACGCCGCCCTGGCCCGTTGGCATAATATGCCAATGGGCATCTATACTGGCGGGGTTCTAACCGTAGGGACGGATCATCATGCCGACACGCAATGTCGTCCTCAGTGAGCATCAGCACGATTTCGTGGAAACCCTGGTGCAATCAGGGCGTTACCAGAATGCCAGTGAAGTGCTGCGCGAAGGGCTGCGTCTGATTGAGCAGCGCGAACGCCTGGAAATGGCCAAACTCGACGCGCTTCGCGACGCATCAGGCAAGGGATGGGCGGACATCGCCGCAGGTCGCTTTACGGATGTTGCCGACGATCAACTTGAAGACTTCATCGGGAAGCTTGGAGCGGAAGCCGCCAGCCGGGCAAAGACCGCGAAGTGACGATGGGCTATCGGCTGTCCAACGTCGCGCAACATGACGTGGTCGAGATCTTGGCGTGGACCCATCGGAACTTTGGCGACGCAGCACGTCTGCGCTATGGCGCCTTGCTTGTTGCCGCGATGCGCGATATTTCCGCTGCCCCGGACCGTGCCGGCAGCATTGCTCGGCCAGAGCTTGGCGCAGGCGTCCGGTCCTGGCATTTGCGGCTTAGCCGCGAACGGGCGCGTACGGAGACGGGCATCGTGCAACGTCCCCGGCATTTTCTGATCTATCGGATGGAGACGCGCCTGCTTGTCGTTGGGCGAGTGCTGCATGATGCGATGGAATTGGAGCAACACCTGGATTCCGGGAGCGCGTGGATATAGCCAGGACGGCGTCATCTTAGCCAGGCACCATCCTCATCCCATCCCGATAAGGCTCCGCCGCCGTCATCTGCGCCAGCACCTCTCGCAGCATTCCCTGCACGATCTTCACCGCCTGCGTCATGGGGCGGCTGGCGGCGGTGGCAAGCATCAGGCGGGTGGACAGGCCCGGATGCGTGATGCGCCGGGCGATCAACTGGCCGGCGGCGACCTCCTTGATCACGGCGGGCAGACCCAACACGGTATGGGCCAGGCCTTCGGCCACGATCTCTTTCATCAGTTCCAGGGCGTCGATTTCAAACGCCACGGTCAGGGGCATGTCCGCCTGCGTGGCGGCATGTTCCAGCGTGCGGCGCAGGCCGTGGTTGCGCGTGGGCAGCACCAGCGGCAGGCCGCGCAACTGATCGAAGTCGATGGACGTCATGGCGCGCGCGGCGGGCGCCAGGTTCTGCGGCGGCGACACCAGCGCCAGATCCAATTCGGCCAGCGGGTCCACCGCGATGTGCTGCGAGCGGCGCGCGTCGTGCAGCACGGCAATGTCCACTCGGGCGTTCGTCAGCCATTCGTGCACATAGCCGCTATATCCGGTGATGATGTTGAGCTGGATGCGCGGGTGCCGCTTCCAGACCTCGGCCACCAGGCGCGTGCCGACCATATGGCTCAGCGTTGGCGTCAGGCCCAGCGTGACCTGGCCCGACGGTGACTTCTGGTCGTTGTGGAATTCGGTGACCACGTGGTCCATTTGCCGCAACAGCGGCCGCAGCCGCTCCAGCAACTTTTCGCCGTCCGGCGTCAGCGATACGCCGCGGCCATTGCGGTACAGCAGCGCGCAGCCGCATTCGTCCTCGAGCTTCCTGACTTGCCGGCCCAGCGCCGACTGGGCGATGCCCAGCACGGAGGCCGCTTTCGAGAAGCTGCCCTGATCGGCGACGTGGATCAGGTTTTCGATCTTGCGTAGGTCCATCCCGGGTCCGCGGGCGGGGGCGCGCCGCTGTCTCTAGTGTGCGTTTCTTGTATATCTGATTGCCAGAGTATGCCTAGTCGGCCCCGCCTTGCCAATCTAGAATTTTCTGGACTCGACCCAGACTTCCAACCCTGACTCCAGACGCCGCCCATGACCGTATCCGCCGACTCGAACACGTCCTCCCACGCGTTGCTGAAGGTCTTTGCCGCCCATGGCATCGACCGTGTTTTCGTGGTGCCGGGCGAAAGCTATCTGGGGGTGCTGGACGCCCTGTATGACTTTCCGCGGATCGACGTGGTGACGTGCCGCCACGAGAGCGGCGCCGCGTTCATGGCGGGCGCGGATGCGCGGCTGACCGGGCGGCCGGGCGTGGCGATGGTGTCGCGCGGACCGGGCGCGACCAACGCCTCCATCGGCGTGCACGCCGCGCAGCAGGATGGCGTGCCGATGATCCTGCTGATCGGCCAGGTGCCGAAGAAGGACGTGCGCAAGGAAGCGTTCCAAGAGATCGATTACCAGAAGATGTTCGGGTCGATGGCCAAATGGGCGGTCGAAGTGTCCATGCCGGAAGAACTGGCGGCGGCGGCCTTCAAGGCGATCCGCGTGGCGGTGTCGGGCACGCCGGGGCCGGTGGTGATGGTGGTGCCGGAAGACGTGCAGCAGGCCGCCGTGCCGCAGCCCGCGTGGGCCGCGGCGCCGGACAGCCCTGCGCAGCCGGCCCCCGGCACGTTGGAACGCATCCATGGGTCGCTGGCGCAGGCGCGCCGGCCCCTGATCATTGCGGGCGGCGCATTCAATCGGCCCGACGGGCGCGAGGCGCTGCGGCGGCTGGCCGAGCGGCACACGGTTCCCGTGGCGGTGTCGTTCCGGCAGCACGATATTTTTCCCAACACGCATGCCCTGTATGCCGGCGACCTGGATTTGGCGACGCCCGCGGCGCAGGTGGCGGCATTTGATTCCAGCGATTTGATCCTGGCGCTGGGCACGCGGCTGGGCGACATCACGACCCAGGGCTACGCCTTCCCGGCACATCCCAAACCGTCGCAGGCGCTGGTCCATTGTTATCCCGACCCGCACATCGTGAACCAGCATTTCGCCGCCGATATCGGCCTGGTGGCGGACCCGGCGGCCACCGCCCATGCGCTGGCCAACCTGCCGGCGACGGGCCGGGGCCTTGCGCGGGACGACTGGGCGGCGTCGTTGCGGGCCATCCAGCAGCGCACCGCCGTATGGCCGGAACCCCACGCGGAAGACGGCGTGCCCTTCGTGTCGGTGGTGCGGGCGCTGACGCGACAGGCGCCCAACGACGTGGCGATCTGCCTGGACGCCGGCACCTTCGCCGCGCCCGTGTATCGGCACTTTCCTTTTGTGTATCCGCAGCGGTTGATGGCGTCGCAATCCGGCGCCATGGGCTATGGCACGCCGGCCGCGGTGGCGACGCAACTGCGTCACCCCGACCGCAAGGTGGTGTGCATGGTGGGCGATGGCGGCTTCATGATGACGGGCAACGAGATGGCGGCGGCGGCCGAGCGGGGCCTGCCGATTCTGTTCATCGTGTCGAACAACAATTGCTACGGGTCGATCCGGCTGCATCAGGCGCGCACGTATCCGGGCCGCTATGTGGGCACGGACCTGTCCAGCCCGGACTTCGCGATGATGGCGCGCGCCTTCGGCATGCAGGCCGAGTATCTGACGCGCGAGGATCAGCTGGACGCGGCCATCGCGCGGGGCCTGGCATCCGACCGCCCGTACTTTCTGGAAGTACGAACCAGCCTGGCGGCCATCTTGCCCCCCGGCACCAGCCATGCCGCGGGCGCGGACCTGCTGCCGCGAGACGAGTAGGCGCGGGCCTGCCGCGTCGCGGCGAACAGGGGCGGGCGGTGGGCCCCGGTCACTCCCGGTAGCCGGGATCCTTGCGGTCCATCAGGCGAAGCATGGCGGGCCATTCCAGTTCGCCGAAGGGACGGCGCGTGGTCGGCTGGTACAGGTGCCAGGTTTTCTCGATGACGTCGGGCGCAGGCAGGCAAAGCTCGCGGTTGGCGCTCAGGGCGTCCACTTGCGCCTTGCAGGCCATCTCCAGCCAGTACAGGGTATTGAATGCCTGGGCGATGGTGGGCCCCGCGGCCAGCAGGCCATGGTTTCGCAGGATCATCGCCTCGGACGCGCCCAGGTCCGCCACCAGCCGCTCGCGTTCGCTGAGGTCGATGGCCACGCTTTCGTAGTCGTGATATGGAATCCTGGCGAAGCGCATGGCGGTCTGGGTCAGCGGCAGCAGGCCGCATTTCAGGGCCGATACCGCCATGCCGGCGCGGGTGTGCGTGTGGATCACGCACCCCACGTCCGGCCGGGCGCCATGCACCGCGCTGTGGATGACATAGCCCGCGGCGTTGATGCCGTAGCCGGTGGACGACGGCGCGAGGATATTGCCGGCCAGATCGATCTTGACCAGGCTGGACGCGGTGATTTCGTCATACATCATGCCGTACGGGTTGATCAGCAGGTGATCGTCCGTGCCGGGAATGCGCGCGGTGATGTGGTTGTAGATCAGGTCGCTCATGCCGAAATGCGACACCAATCGGTAGCAGGCGGCCAATTGGACGCGGGTGTCGCGTTCCTGCGGGCTCATGTCGGGGCGGGCTTGCATGGTGGTGTCCTGTTCAGTCATTGGCTTTGACCTTGAATTCGCTGACGATGGCGCCCCAGGCGTCGTATTCGGACTTCATCATGGCGCCGAAGGCGGCGGGCGTGGGCGTGGTGCGCACCTGGGCGCCCAGCTCGCCCAGCTTGTCGCGCACGGCCGTGTCGGCCAGCACGGCGTTCATCTCGCGGGCCAGCCGTTCCTGGATGGCGGGCGGGATGCCGGCGGGTGCGATCAGGCCCAGCCAGGCACCCATGTCGAATCCCGGGAAGCCTTGTTCGGCCACGGTCGGCACGTCCGGCAGCATGGCCACGCGTTCCGGCGTGCTGACCGCCAGCGCTTTCAGCCGTCCCGACTTGACCATGGCCAGCGAGGACACCATCGTGTCGAAGGTTGCGGTGGTGCGGCCGCCAACGATGTCGGTCTGGCCCTGGCTGCTGCCCTTGTAGGGCACGTGGACCATGGTTGCGCCGGCCTTGGACAACAGCACGGCCGTGACCAGATGGCTGGTCGTGCCCATGCCGGTGGTGGCGTAGGTCAGCTGACCGGGCTTGGCCTTCGCCGCCGCCAGGAAGCCCTTCAAGTCTCGGGCGGGGTTGTCGGGGCTGACGACGAACAGGTACGGCAGCCAGGTGATCAGGCCGATAGGCGCGAAGTCCTTGCGGGCGTCGTAGTTCAGGTTGGGATAGACGTGCGGGTTGATGGCCTGGGGCGCCGAGGCGCCGATCATCAGGGTGTATCCGTCGGGCTTGGCGCGGGCGCCCAGGCCCGCGGCGATCGAGCCGCCCGCGCCCGGCTTGTTTTCCACGATGAACTGCTGACCCATGCGCTGGGCCAGCCGCTCGCTCAGCATCCGGGCAACGGTGTCGGTCGCGGTGCCGGGCGGGAAGCCGACCAGGATGGTGACCGGTTTAGCGGGATACGGGGCGTCCTGCGCCAGTGCCGCGGCACTGGCGGCCCACC
>NZ_JBHFII010000011.1:26656-45842 GCF_057334215.1 Achromobacter maghribensis
GGCGGCCCACAGCGGGGCAGCCATTGCCAGCGCCAACGCGGCGGCTAGCCGGCGGCGGGCAAAGGCAAGGGCGGGGGGATTGCGCATGGTTGTCTCCTGTCATGTTTTTCATGGCGGGAGCGCGCTGGCGCCGGCCCGCATCGGGGCGGGCTCCTCATCCCGCCCCGATGCCGTCCAAGGTGGCACAAGGGGCAGGCGGGTTCAATGCCCCGGGCGGCCAAGCAGATAGCGCGAAACGGCATGGCGCGACCGGCCGGGCGCATTCGGCCCCGGCGAGTCTCGTCCGCCTGCCGGGGCGGGGCAGCCTTAGACCGTCAGGCTGATCCAGGTGGTCTTCAGGTCTGAATACTTGTCCAGGGCATGCAGGGACTTGTCGCGGCCGAAGCCTGACTGCTTGACGCCGCCGAAAGGCACCGTGATGTCGCCGTCGGCGTAGCAGTTGACCCAGACGAGGCCAGCGCGCAGGCGGCGCGACAGCCGGTGCGCGCGCGACAGCTTCGACGTCCACAGGCCGGCGCCCAGTCCATAGACCGAATCGTTGGCCAGGCGGACGGCGTCGTCTTCGGTAGCGAAGCGCTGGGCCGCCAGCACCGGCCCGAAGATCTCTTCGCGGACCAGCGCGGAGTCCTGATTGGCGCAATCGAAGATGGTGGGTTCGATGTAGTAGCCGCCCGTCGCGGTGCGAGCCTGCTTGCCGCCCATGCGCAGGCTGGCGCCATCGGCCTGGCCGGCTGCAATGCGGGCCAGCACGCCTTGCATCTGGCGTTCGTCGACCATCGCGCCCATGGCGGTGGCGGGGTCCAGCGGATCGCCGGGCTGCAGGCTGGCGGCGTAGGCGGCCACCTTGTCCATGAACGCGTCGTAGATGCCGTCCTGCACATACAGGCGCGAGCCCGCGATGCAGACCTCGCCCTGGTTCGAGAAGATGGCCAGGGCCGCGGCCTGCGCGGCGCGGTCCAGGTCGGGGCAGTCGTCGAACACGATGTGGGGCGACTTGCCGCCGCATTCCAGCCACACGCGCTTCAGGTTCGATTCTCCGGAGTACGTCATGAACCGCTTGCCGGTGGCGGTGGATCCGGTGAACGCCACGCAGTCCACGTCCGGGTGCAGGCCCAGCGCCTGGCCGGCCACCGCGCCCAATCCGGGCACGACGCTGAAGACGCCAGCGGGAATGCCGGCTTCCTCGGCTAGCGCCGCCAGCCGGATGGACGACAGCGAGGCCTGTTCGGCCGGCTTCAGGATGACGCTGTTGCCGGCGGCCAGCGCGGGCGCGACCTTCCAGGCGGCCATCATCAGCGGGTAGTTCCACGGCACCACGGCGGCCACCACGCCCAGCGGTTCGCGCGTGATGGTGGCCAGGGCATCGGGGCCGGTCGGCGCGATCTCGTCGTAGATCTTGTCGATGGCTTCGGCGTACCAGGCGTAGCAGCGGGCCGTCTCGGGCACGTCGAATGCCAGCGCGTCGCGGATGGGCTTGCCCATGTCCAGCGTTTCCAGCAGCGCCAGTTCTTCGGTGTGCTGGTTGATCAGGGCCGCCAGGCGCAGCAGGCGTTCCTTGCGCTGACGCGGCGCAAGCGCGCTCCAGACGCCGGCGTCGAAGGCGCGGCGCGCGGCCCGCACGGCGCGGTCGACGTCGGCCTGGCCGCAGGCGGCCACATCGGTCAGCTTGCGACCGTCGATGGGGCTGGACGCGGTGAACGTCGCGCCATCGGCGGCGTTGCAATAGGCGCCGTCGATGTAGGCCTGGCCATTGAAGCGCAGGGCGTCGGCGCGGGCATGCCAGGTGGTGGAATCGTGGTGGCTCATGCGGGGGCTCCCGTGGGGTTGGCGCGCGCGACCATGGCGTCCAGCAGCACGTTGCAGCCGGCTTCCAGGTCCGAGGGCTTGGCGTCTTCGATTTCGTTGTGGCTCACGCCGTCCTTGCAGGGCACGAAGATCATGGCGGTGGGCGTGACGCTGGCCATGTAGACCGCGTCATGGCCCGCGCCCGTCACGATGTCCATGGCGGCCACGCCACGGCGGACGGCGCCGTCGCGCACTTTGCCGATCAGGTCCGGGTCGAACGGCGTGGGCGGGAAGTACTGCACTTGCTTGACGTCCACCGTCACGCCGTGGCGCTCGGCCACGTCCGTGCAGGCCGCCAGCCAGCGGGCGTCCATCTGCGTCAGCGTGGCTTCGTCTTCATGGCGAAGGTCAACCGTGAAGCGCACCTGGCCGGGGATGACGTTACGCGAACCGGGGTGCGCGTGGATCTCGCCGACGGTGCCGCGGCCATGGGGCTGGTTGTCGTTGGCGATGCCAATGACCGATTGCAGCAAGAACGTGGCGGCGTATAGCGCGTCACGGCGGATCGGCATGGGCGTCGGGCCCGCGTGCATTTCCATGCCGGTCACGACGACGTCGTACCAGCGCACTCCCAGCGAGCCCGTCACCACGCCGACCACCTTGTCTTCGTGCTCCAGGATCGGGCCTTGTTCGATATGCGCCTCGAAGTAGGCGCCCACCGGGCGGCCGCCGACCGGATCCGGGCCGGCGTAGCCGATGGCGGCCAGCTCGTCGGCCACCGACTTGCCGTCATGGTCGCGGGCGTTCAGCGCGGTTTCCAACGGGAATTTTCCCGCGAATACGCCGGAACCCATCATCACGGGCAGGAAGCGCGAGCCTTCCTCATTGGTCCAGATGGCCACTTCCAGCGGCGCCTCGGTAACGACGCCATGGTCGTTCAGGGTCCGCATGACTTCCAGCCCGGCCAGCACGCCGTAGCAGCCGTCGAACCTGCCGCCGGTGGGCTGGGTGTCGATGTGGCTGCCGGTCATGACGGGCGGCAGGTCGTTGTCGCGGCCGGCGCGGCGCGCGAAGATATTGCCCACCTGGTCCACGCGCAGCGTCATGCCCGCGTCGCGCATCCACCCGGTGACCAGGTCGCGTCCCTGGCCGTCCAGGGCGGTCAGCGCCAGCCGGCAGTTGCCGCCCTTGGGCGTGGCGCCGATTTTGGCCAGGTCCATCAGCGACTGCCACAGCCGCTGCCCGTTGATTGATATCGTGGTCATCGTCATTGTTCCTGTGTCATGTTCCTGTGTCATGTTTCCGTATCAATGCCCGGCCCGCGCGATGCGCGCCTGGGCGGCTTCGCGGATGCCCATGAGCGTTTCGCCCGGTGCGATCCCGTCGGCGTCGTAGCGGATTTCAAGCAGCGCGGGCATGCTGTGTTCCTGGGCAAAGGCCAGCGCGCGCTCGAAGGCCGGGCCGAAATTCGCGGTCCGCTCGACGGCTTCGCCATAGCCGCCGTAGCCGCGGATGATCTGCGTGAAGTCGGGGTTCTGGAAGCCCAGGGCGATCGTGCGCGCCGGGAATTCGCGTTCCTGGTGCGCGCGGATGGTGCCCCAGATGCCGTTGTTGAACACCAGCACCACCACGCCCAGCTTGTACTGCAGCGCCACGCCCAGTTCCTGCATGTTCATCTGGAAGCAGCCGTCGCCCGCGTAGCAGACGACGGTGCGCTGGCGGTCTTCCAGCTTGGCCGAAATGGCGGCGGGCAAGCCGTAGCCCATCGAGCCGACCGTCGGGGTCAGGCTGGTGCCGGGGCCGGTGTAGCGGCGGTAGCGGTGCGGGTACAGCGCATAGTTGCCCGCGCCCACGGTGATGCAGGCATCGGGCGGCACGTGCGCGTCGACATAGGCGGCGGCCGCGTCCAGGCTCATGGGGCCGGGCGAGGGCAGCGGCGCCAGGCTGTCCACCAGTTCCTGATGCGCGGCGCGCACGGCGTCGCCGCGCGGCGTGGCGTGGCCTGGGGCCAGCGTGGCGACGCTGGCGGCAAAGCTGGCCACGTCGGCCACGATGGCTTGCGTGGGCGAGAACACGCGGCCCAGTTCGGCGGCGTCGGGGTAGACGTGGATCAGCTTTTGGCGCGGCAGCGGGCTTTCAATGACGGTATAGCCTTCGGTGGTGGCCTCGCCCAGTCGCGTGCCCACGGCCAGCACCAGGTCGGCGTCGCGCAGCCGTTGGCGCAGCGCGGGCGTCATGGCCCAGCCGACGTGGCCGGCGGCGTTGGGATGGCGCTGGTCGAAGCACTCCAGGCGACGCCACGCCGTGCCCACCGGCAGTTCGAAACGTTCGGCGAAGCCGGCGATCTGGTCAATGGCGGTCTGGTGCCAGCCGTTGCCGCCCAGCAGCAGGAAGGGGCGTTCGGCCGCATCCAGCAGTTGCGTCATGCGCGCCAGGTCGGCGGCGCCGGGGTGGCTGTGCACGCGCGGATAGCGCGGCAGGTCGGCCACGCGGGCGGTGCCCCACAGCGTGTCTTCGGGCAGGGCCAGCACGACCGGGCCGGGACGGCCGCTGGTGGCGACGGCGAACGCGCGGGAAATGTACTCGGGGATGCGGTCTGTGCGGTCGATCTGCGCGACCCACTTGGCCATCTGGCCGAACATGCGTCGGTAGTCGATTTCCTGGAAGGCTTCGCGCTCCATGAAGTCGTTGCCAACCTGGCCGACGAACAGGATCATCGGCGTGGAGTCCTGGTAGGCGGTGTGCACGCCAATGCTGGCGTTGGTGGCGCCCGGACCGCGGGTCACGAAGCAGATGCCGGGTTCGCCGGTCAGCTTGCCGTAGGCTTCGGCCATATAGGCCGCGCCGCTTTCCTGGCGGCAGACAATCGGCTCGATGGCATCGGTGTGCTCGTTCAGCGCATCGATGCAGGGCAGGTAGCTTTCGCCGGGAATCATGAATACACGGCGCGCGCCGTGGATGCGCAATTGCTGCATCAAGATCTGACCGCCATTGCGTTCGGGTAATGCGGCTGACGTCATGCGGAGTCTCCTTGTTGCGGGACGGCCTGCGCCTGGCGCTCGGCGGCCCATCGTTCGAATTGGTCATGGCGCGCCAGCAGGCGGCGCGCGGTGTTGTAAGTGGGGGGATCGATACGTTCGGCGTCGTGGCGGCCGGCCCGCTGGGCCTCGAAGCGGGCCACGCAGTCGCGGGCCGCGGCAACGTCGGCGGTATTGGGCGTGAAGACCGCATGGATCAGCGGGACCTGTTCGGCCACCGTTGCGCATTTCGATTTCAGGCCCAGGCGGCGCGCCCAGCGCAGGTCGGTCTCCAGGGCGGGCAGGTCCCGGTAGTTGAACGGGCAGTCGATCGGGAGGCAGCCGGCGGCCGTGCAGTCCACCAGGAAGCGGGCGCGCACGGCGTGCAGTTCGATGCCGTCCTTGCCGCGCTCCGCGCCCAAGCTGGCGGTCAGGTCCTCGGCCGCCAGCAGGCAGGCGGACACGCGCGGGCTGGCGGTCAGGATGTCATGGGCGCGCACCAGCCCCAGCGCCGACTCCAGCGTGGGCACGATTTCGGTGCTGCCCGGCGGCAGGCCCAGCGTGGCTTCCAGGGCGGTGATGGCGTCGTCCAGCGCGATGATCTGCGCGGCGCTTTCCGCATGCGGCAGGAACACCGCGTCCGGCGCGCCGGGCATCACGCCGCGCAGGTCGGCCAGGCCGTCGTCTTCCAGCTTGTTGATGCGCACGGCGGCCACCACGCCCCGGGCGCGGCAGTCGGCGAACAGCGCGGCAATGCGCGGACGCGCCGCCGGGCGCTCGGCCGGTGCGGTGAATTCTTCCAGGTCGGCAACCAGGGCGTCGGCGCCGCTGGCCAGGCCCGCGGCCTGTGCGGCCGTGTCCAGGCCGGGCACGAACATCCAGCTGCGGCGCAGGGCGGCGGGGCGGCGGTGATAGGCGGAATGGGTCATTGCACGTGCCTCGGCAGGAACAGCACCAGTTCGGGAACAAAGGTCAGCAGCAGCATGACCGCGGTCATCGCCAACATCATCCACGACAGCGGGCGCAGCGTCTGCATCATGTTGATGCCACCGATCTTGCAGGCGGCCATCAGGTCGACCCCCACGGGCGGCGTGTTGGCGCCGATGGCCATGTTGATGGACAGCAGGATGCCGAAGTGCACCGGATCGATGTTGTAGTGCGCCAGCACGGGCATGACGACGGGGGCCACGATGATGATGACCGGGATCGCCTCCATGAATGTGCCCAGCAGCAGCAACACCACCGTCAGCACCAGCAGCACGGCCGTCTTGCTGTCGGTCCACTCCACCAGCAGGGTGGACAGCGCCTGCGGCACCTGTTCGGCCACCAGCACCCAGGCGAACAGACCGGACGCGCCGATAAGCAGCAGGATGGACGCGCTGCTTTCGCCGGTGGACTTGAGGTTGCTCCACAGCGACTTCACGCTTAGCGTGCGGTACCAGAAAAAGCCGATCAGCAACGCGTAGACGATGGCGCTGGAGGCGGCTTCGGTGGCCGTGAAGACGCCGAAGCGGATGCCGCCGATGATCAGCACGGGCACCATCAGGGCAGGCAGGGCGTCGATGGCGGCGGCGCGCAGTTCGCCCCACGAGAAGGGCTGGCCGCCGGCCCAGTTGTGCTTGCGCGACTGCCAGATGGCCACGCCAATCAGCGACAGGCCCAGCAGGATGCCCGGGATGATGCCGGCCACGAACAGCTTGCCCACCGAGGTGTCGGTGATGGTGCCGTAGACGATCAGCACGATGCTGGGCGGGATGATGGTGGACGTAGCACCGGCGCTGCCGACCAGGGCGCAGGAAAAGCCCTTGTCGTAACCGCTGCGCGCCATGGCGGGCAGCAACAGGCTGCCGATGGCCACCACGTCCGCCACGCCGGAACCCGACAGCGCGCCGAACATCAGGCAGGCCAGTACCGCCACGACGGCCAGACCGCCCTTGATGTCGCCCACGATGGCGGCGCACAGACGCACGATGCGCTGGGTCAGGCCCGCGCTGTTCATGAGTTGCGCCGCCAGGATGAAGAGCGGGATCGCCAGCAAGGTGAAGCTGTCCAGCCCCACGACATACTGCTGCGCCGCCACCATCAGGGGGGCGGCATCATAAACCGCCAGATAGGCCAGGCAGGACAGCACCAGGCCGAAAGCGATGGGCATGTCGATCAGTACCGTGATCGTGAACACGCCCATCAGGAAGAGAGCACCCGAAGACATCTTGTTAATCCTTTGCCGCGGCGGGAGCGGGCGAGAACAGTTGCGCCAGATGCACCACGATGGTGACGGCGCAGGCGAACGGCAGCGCCAGGTAGACCGTGCCGGCGGACACGTCCAGCGCGGGCAACGTCTGGTCCTTCGTCAGCTCGGCCAACTGCCAGCCGGCGTAGCCCAGCGCGACCAGTCCGGCGATGACCAGCACCTGATTGACGCGTTCAAACACATTCAGCACGCGCGGACTGCGCACGACGAAGGGCAGCAGGCCGGCCATCAGGTGCGACCGTTCGTAGCTGCAGGCGACGCCGCCGATGAAGGCGGACCACACCAGGACCAGGCGCGGCAGTTCTTCGGCCCAATGGGGCGTGGAGTGGGTAACGAAGCGGGCAAACACCACATAGGTGATCAGGATCGCCAGCAAGGCCACCGCCAACGCGGCGAAGGCCTTGCTGATGCCCGACAGGATGGCGGACAGTCGGTTCAGCATTACCGGGCCTCGCGGTACTTCTGCACGATGGCCATCAGCTCAGGGCCGTAGGTGACCGAATAGGTCTTCCACACGGGCTGGACGGCGGCGGCGAATGCGGCTTTGTCCACCTCGTTGACCTGCATGCCTTTCTCTTTCAGCTGCGCCACGAACTGCTGGTCGCCATCGGTGATCATCTTGCGCTGGGCGTCGCGCCACTTGTCGGCGGCGGCCTGCACGATCTTCTTGTCATCGGCCGAGATGCGGTTCCACACCGGCTTGGAGACGATCAGGTTGGCGGGGCCCCAGACGTGGCCGGTCAACGACAGGTATTTCTGCACTTCGAAGAACGACGAGGTATAGATGATGGACAGCGGGTTTTCCTGCGCATCGAAGACCTTCTGCTGCAACGCCGAATACAGTTCGCCAAACGCCAGCGGGGCCGGGTTGGCGCCCAGCGCGGTGAAGGTGTCCAGGCGCATCTTGTCTGGCGTCACGCGCGTCTTCAGCCCATTCAGGTCGGCGGGCTTGGCGACGGGGCCGCGGTTGTTGGTGACGTGGCGGAAACCGTTTTCCCACCAGGAAATGATGGTCAGGTTCTTCTTGTCGGCCAGCTTGGCCAGCGCCTCGCCCAGGTCGCCGTCATAGGCCTTGTAGGCTTGCTGCGAGCTGGACCACGTGTAGGGCAGTTCCACCACGCCGAACTTGGGCTCGATTGGCTGCAGCGAACCCGAGCCAATGATGGCCGCGCCCTGGCTGCCGATCTGCAGGCCTTCCAGCATGGTTTTTTCGTTGCCCAGCTGGCCGCTGGGGAACAGGATGAAGTTGACGCGGCCGGCGGTCTTTTCCTTGACCTCGGCGGCGAAGCCCTCGGCGGCCTTGTTCCAGCTGTGGCTGGGGGCCAGCACGTGGCCCAGCTTGATGTCCAGGGCGTGGGCGGACAGCGGCGCCAGGCCCGCCATGGCGAATACGGCGCCGGCCAGCAGGACGTTGGATTTCTTGAGTGTTTGGATCATGGTGGGGTTCCAGATGCGAAAAGGGATGGATGGATAGGAGATCGAAGGCGGGGTGCGGCCCCGCTCAGTAGGATTGCCCCCGCATGGATGCGGGGTGGCCGGGCAAAGGAATGCGCGTGCCGGTATCGGTCAGGCCGTTGTCTCCGACGGCCAGCACCTGCAGCGTGGCATCCAGGAAATTGCCGACATACAGATAGCGGCTGTCGGGGCTGAAGGCCACGCCCTCCGGCAGCGCGCCGACGTCGATGGCGTTGACTCGCGAGACGCGCCGGCCGTCGATGCGCAACAGCACGATCTGGCCACGAGGGTGGTGGAACCATGCCGACGCCGGGTTGTTGGACCCCTGCACGATGGCCACGGCGGCATGGCGGCCGTCGGGGCTGATGGCGATGCCTTCCGGGCCGTCTTCCACCATCAGGCGGTCAATGACGCGGGGCGGCGTGGCCGACAGGTCAACCACGCTGACGGAGTCGGCATGCCCATCGGACGCCGTGGGGCTGCCCATGTCCACCACCAGCGCCAGCGTGCCGTCTGGCGACACGACCAGGTTGAACGGCACGAGGCCGGTGGTCAGATCGTCGGCAGGGTCATGCGTGACGCGGGGCGCGGGGCCGTCTTCGTCGATGTGCAGGACGCCCAGCCGATGCGTGTCGGTCTTGACGACGAAGGCGCGGCGGCCGTCGGCGGAAAACGAGACCGCGACCACGGGCGTGCCCATGTCGACCTCGCCGCAGGATTCGACGCGGCCATCGGCAATCTTCAACACCGATACGGAACGGCCGGCCTTGTTGGCGACCAGGGCCAGCGTTCCCGCGCGGTTGATGGACAGGCCGGACGGCTGCAGCCCGATCTGCAGTGTTTGCGTCAATGCGGGCGGGTTTGCGCGCAGGTCGATCACGTGCAGGTCGCGGCCGGGCGTCGGCTGCCAGCCCGCGCCGTCGTCTTGTGCCGGCCACGCCATGGAATCGGCGACCAACGCCAGGCGCTGGTCGGGCGTGACGGCCAGGTTGACCGGTGGGCCGAACAGCGAGTTGGGCAGCGGCAAGGTCGCGACGCATGCGGGCGCGGCAGGATTGGCGGCGGCATCGAAGATGCTGAGGGTGTCGCGTCCAGGTTCCAGGAAACGGATCTGGCCATCGTCCCAGGTGACTTTCTCGTCGTTGCCGACCAGCAGGAAGTGGGGCGACGGCTTCATGCCGCCCGCTCCTGGGCCTGCGGCACGGCCAGCGTCGCGCCGATCAGTTGCCGCGTATAGGGATGGACGGGCGAAAAATACACACTGTCCGCGTCGCCGCGTTCGACCACCCGGCCGCCCTGCAGCACGACGATCTGGTCCGCGATGTGCTGCACGACGGCCAGGTTGTGACTGATGAACAGGTAGCCCAGTCCGCGCTCGCGCTGCAATGCCATCAGCAGGTTCAGGATCTGGGCCTGCACCGATACGTCCAGCGCCGATGTGGGTTCGTCGCAGATCAGCAGCTGGGGTTCCAGCATCAGTGCGCGGGCGATGGCCACGCGCTGGCGCTGGCCGCCGGACAATTCCCGCGGATAACGCGCCGCGAAGGCCGGAACCAGCCCCACGGCGTCCATCATCCGGCGCACCGAAGCCGCCTGCGTCGTGGCGTCGCCCATGCCGTGCACGCGTAATGGCGCGGTCAGGATTTCGTTGATGGTGCGGCGCGGATTCAGCGACGAGTACGGATCCTGGAACACCATCTGGATACGGCGGGCGCGGGCGCGCGCCGGCATTGCGGCCAGCGGTTGGCCGTCCAGCAGCGCCTGGCCCTGCGTTGGGGCCAACAGGCCCAGCATCAGTTTGGCGATGGTGGATTTGCCGCTGCCGGATTCTCCCACCAGGCCGATGGTCTGGCCGGCGGGCACATGCAGGTCGATGTCGTGCAGGATGCGCGGCGCGGGCCGGCGCGAGAAAAGACTGGCGCGCCCGTACTGGAAACACAGGCCGTTCAGGCTGATGCTGGCGGAGGTCGGATTCATGCCGGGGCTCCTGGGCGCATGGCGCCGGGTTTGACGCAAAGGCAGCGGTGTCCGCCTTGTACGCGGGCGGCGACCGGCTGCGCGCAACGCGCCTCCGCCACCGGGCAGCGTTCACGGAAGGCGCAGCCGCGGATGGCCGTGTCCAGCGACGGCACCGCGCCCGCGATGGTTGGCAGATCGGTGCGGGGCGCGGTGCGGCCAGGCTGCGGAATGCAATTCAGCAGCATGGCGGTGTAGGGGTGGCGGGGTTGTCCCAGCACCTCCTGGACGCTGCCGCCTTCGACGATGTCGCCCGCGTACATGACGATGACGTGGTCGGCGATGCGCGCCACCAGCCCCATATCGTGCGAGATGAACACCATTCCCAGGCCGAACTCCGCCTGGATGTCGCGCAGCAGGTCCAGCAGTTCGGCTTGCACGGTTACGTCCAGCGCGGTGGTGGGCTCGTCGGCGATCAGCAATTCGGGGCCGCACATCAGTGCCATCGCAATCATCACGCGCTGGCGCAGGCCGCCCGACAGCTCGAACGGGTACTGCTTCATGCGGTCTTGCGGGTTTGCGATGCCGACGCGGCGCAGCAGGTATTCGGCGCGTTCGGCGGCCTGGCGGCGACTGACGGGCTGGTGCCGGCGCAGCACGTCGATCAGCTGCGTGCCGATCGGAAACACCGGATTCAGCGATGTCATCGGATCCTGGAAGATCATGGCGATGCGCGCCCCGCGCAACGCCGCCAGTTGGCGGGGCGTCAGGGCGGACAGGTCCTGGCCGGCGAATTCCAGCTTCGCCACGCGGCGGCGCGCGGCGGCGGGCAGCAAGTCCAGCAGCGCCAGCGCGGTCAGCGACTTGCCGCAGCCCGATTCGCCGACGATGCACAGGGTCTTGCCGCGTTCCAGGCTGAAGTCCACCGCGCGCACGACGTGTTTGACGTGCGTGGCGGCGTGGATATCGATGTGCAGGCCCTGGACTTGCAGGAGGGGATGGTGGGTGGCGGTCATGACGTCAGCCCTTTTTCATTTGGATGGCGCGCAGTGTCTCGCCCGCGCGGTTCACGCACAGGACCAGCACGAACAGCACGATGCTGGGGATGACCACGAGCGACGGCTGGAACAGCATGTTCTCTTTGCCCTCGGCGATCATCAGGCCCAGCGATGGCATCGGGGCCGGCACGCCCAGGCCCAGGAACGACAGCGAGGCCTCGAGCGTGATTGCCATGGCGGCGTCCACGGTGCCGATGATGAGCAGGTTGCCCACCAGGTTCGGCAAGATGTCGCGCCAGATGATCTGCAGATGCGTGCAGCCTTGCAGGCGGGACGCCGTGACGAATTCGGCGTTGCGCAGCCCGGCCGCCATGGTGCGCGCAACCAGCGCATAGCGTTCCCACAGCAGCAGGCCCAGCACCAGCATCACGACGGTCAACGAGGCGCCCACCACCGACACCACGGCCAGCGCCACCAGGATGATGGGCAGCGCGAGGCGGGCGGTGATAAGGAACGACACGACGCGGTCGACGGCGCCGCCGAAGTAGCCCGCGACCACGCCGAGCGTCGTGCCGATCAGGCCGCCCATCAGCGCGACGGACAGGCCGATCAAGGCCGATACGCGCACGCCGTACAACGCGCGTGCCAGTACGTCGCGGCCCAGCTGATCGGTGCCCAGAACGTGGTTCCAGTCGCCGCCCTCGGCCCACACCGGTTCCTGCAAGCGCGCCAGCAGGTCTTGCGAGTACGGGTCGTGCGCAATCAGGTAGGGGCCGACCAGGCCGGCCAGCACCAACAGGGCCAGCACGGCCAGGCCGATACGGCGTCCGGCGCGGGCCGCGCGTTCGCCGCGGGGCGCGGCGGGCAGGGAAGAAGAGAGGATAGTGCTCATGAGGCGGCTCGCACGCGGGGATCCAGCCAACCGTTGATCAGGTCGGCGGCCAGGGTCAGGACGATGTAGATCAGCGCAAAGATCAGGATCAGCGCCTGCATCGTGGGAAAGTCGCCGCGCAGGATGGACGTCCAGGCCAGCAGCCCGGCGCCGTTGATCGCGAAGACGGTTTCGATGACGACAGAACCGGCCAGCAGGGTGCCCATCTGGGCAGCCGCCAGCGACACCAGGGGGCGCAGGGCGTTGCGCAGCGCGTACTTGAGCACGACGCTGGCGCCGCCCAGGCCCATGGCGCGGGCGGTGCGGATGTAGTCGGTGGCCAGCACCGTCTCCATCTCGGATTTCATCAGGCGCAGCATGGCGGGCATGGCAAAAAGCCCCAGCGCCACGACCGGCATCACGTAGTGTTTCCAGCTGTCGAAGCCCGAGGCTGGCAGCCATTGGTTGCGCACGCTGAACACGATGATCAGCAGGAAAGCCAGACAGAACGGCGGCATGGCCTGTGCGCAGGCCGATAGCAGCATGGTCGCGCGGTCGATCAGCGAGCCTTTGCGCAATCCGGCCAGCACGCCCAGCGGAATCGCCAGCAACAGCGCGAACGCCATCGCGGCCAGGCCCAGCTTGGCGGTGGCGGGGAAGTGCTGGCCCAGCAATTCGGCCACGGGACGGCTGAAGTACAGGCTGTCGCCGAAATCACCGCGCACGACGCCGGAAAGCCAACGGCCGTACTGCACCAGAATCGGATCGCTGAAGCCGTGTTGCTGCGACAGCCGGGCGGCGTCGGCGGCGCTGCCTTCACCGGCCAGGCGCGCGGCCGGGTTGCCGGAGGCGAACACCAGCGAAAAGCTGATCAGCGACACGAACACCACCAGCAAGGCGGCAACCAGCAAACGGCGGAACAGGAATGCAATCATGGGTCAACCTCTGTCGCGATGCACCGGCGCGCGCCGCCCCGCCGGGACGCCGAAGCGCCCCGGCCGGAACAGGCATTGCGCCGGCGCGGCGGCCGTCTGGATCAGTTCCAGGTGGCCTTGTAGAAGCGCGGGAATTCGTCGCCGTCTACCGAAAAGTTCAGGTCTTTGGCCTGCACGGCGTTCAGCGAGTGATTCCACAGCGGCACCCAGTACGCCTGATCCGCCACGATCTTCTGGGCCGCCGCGTAGTTCTTGGCGCGCAGGTCGCGGTCTACCGACGTGTCGGCCGCTTCCAGGTACTTGATGACTTCGGGGTTGCGGGCCTGGTCGTCCGGACCGCCGCGGAAGAAGTTGCTGGTGGACAGCGCCGCGTCGGCGATGCCGTAAGAGCCCCAGTTGGACGACAGCATGGCGATCTTGCCGTCGCGCCAGTTGGTCATGGCGGTGCCGTACTGCTGTTCAACCAGGTTCAGCTTGATGCCGGCCTGCGCCATCTGGGCGGCGGCCGCGTCCAGGATGCTGCGCGGCGGCGCCGAGATCACCAGGTCCAGCGTGATGCCGTTGGGATAGCCGGCGGACGCCAGCAACTGCTTGGCCCGGGCGGGGTCGAACTTATAGGTCTGCACGTCGGCGGCGCAGCCGAACTGGGCCGGGTTGCATGCCGCGTTGATGACCTTGGACGCGCCGCCCACCAGCGCGCGACGGATCGCTTCGCGGTCGATGGCGTAGTTGATGGCCTGGCGCACTTCCTGCTTGGCCAGCGGGGACTTGCCGTCGTCGAAACGCGGATTCAGCGAGATATAGCTGATGCGCATGATGCTGCTGCTCTTGACCGTGACCGACGGCGTCTTCTCCATGCGGCGGGCCACGTCCGGCGGCACGCGCCAGATCCAGTCCAGGCCGCCGGACAGCAATTCGGCGTACTGGGTGTTGGCGTCGGGCAGCACGCGCACCACCAGCTTCTTCACGGCCGGTTTGGCGCCGAAGTAGTCGTCGAAGCGCTCATAGACGTAGCGGCTGCCCGGTTGGCTGTCGGTCAGGCGGTAGGGGCCGGTGCCGATCGGCTTGGCGCCCATGTCGGACTGGTTGGCCTCGTAGTACTTGCGCGGGTAGATCGGCAGGTTCTCGGACAGCATTTCCAGCGCCAGCGGGTAGGGCGTCTTCATCTTGATGCGCACGGTGTCGTCGCCCACTTTTTCCGCGCGGGCGATCCATGCGACCTGGTTCTGAAAGCGTACCTTGTAGCCATCGGAAGACACCAGGTTCAGCGTGTACAGCACGTCGTCGATGGTCAGCAGCGACCCGTCGTGGAACTTCACGTCGCGGCGGATGGGCAGTTCGATGGTGGTGTCGTCCACGAACTTGTAGCCCGTGGCGATGGCCGGGCCGAATTCGCCCGTGTCCTGGTTCTTTTGCAGCAACCCCGAGAAGACCATGCGCGCCAGCGCCAGGCCGGGACGGTCCGATTCCTTGTACGCGTCCAGCGTGGCCGGCGCCGCGTCGAAGGCGATGTTGAGGGAGTTGTCAGCCTTATTGGCCTGGGCGGCGTGGGCGCCTAGCGCCAATAGCGCCGCGCTCACTAGCTTCACGGTACGGGTCAGCTGCATGTTTTCACCTTGAGATGTTTTAAGTATTTGACGTACGGGTACTGCGTGTACTGCGGGTAATGCGGGTCTTGAAGGACTGCGGAATCTTGTCGTGCCGCGCAACATCGCAGGCAAGCCGCTCCCCTTGCCGCAGGCGGCGCATTTCGCGCCGGCGGTGCACGCACGGTCGGTAGGGAGAGAGAGGCCTGAGGCGCAGGCGGCGGGTTAACGGGTCATCGAATCATCGGATCCCAGCGTTGCCGAAGTCTTCCCGCAAACGCGCCAGGATGCCGACCAGGTGGTCGTGCATGGCATGGCGCGCGCGGATGGGATCGCGGTCGACGATGGCCGCGAGGATGCGTTCATGTTCTTTCTGCGCTTCGCTCCACACTTTGGTGGTCACGAAGTGCTCTTCCAACCGGTGGAAGACCGGGCTGAGCGTGCTGAGATGCCAGATGTGCGAGATGGCCGCGGCCAGTGCGGCATTGCCGCAGGCTGCGCCGATGGCGCTATGGAAGGCGCGGTCGTGCACGCTGGGCGATTCGGTCAGCGACATGCCTTCATGTGCCACGCGAATCGCCGCGATCTGCGCGGGAGAGGCCTTTTGCGCGGCCAGCGCGGCGCATTCCGGTTCGATCAGCAGGCGAGTTTCCAGCAGGTCGAAGGGGCCGATGTCGGTGGCTTCGACGCTGTCCGCCGCAGGGGGCAAGGGGGCGTCCTGGTAGCCGCCATCTTCGCGCGGCGGGCAGACGAACACGCCAGTGCCGACGCGCACGTCCACATACCCCTCGATTTCCAGCGCGATCAGCGCTTCCCGCACCGACGCGCGGCTGACTTGCAGCTGTTCCGCCAACTCTCGTTCAGCGGGCAATCTGCCGCCGGCGGGGAAGTCGCCCGCCTTGATGCGCGCGGCGATCTGGTCGGCGATCATGCGGTAGAGGCGGGTCGAGGCTACGGCCTGAAGGGAAGTCATTGTGGCGGGGGAAGGAGTGTTTGGGGGGTAGAGCGTAATAGGTCCGGGGCGGCTATGTCTTGCGCGGGATCGAAGGACAGCGGAAATGCGGTTCAGGGGTCTGATGGTCCAGTGGTCAGGCCACTGGACGAAATGTACCGGACGGAATTCGCCTTGGGAATCGGGAACGGCCCGTTTTCCGCCGTTTTCAGGGAAAACCACTAGGACGACGGACGTGCTCACGCGGCCCGGACCCGGGCGGCGAACCGCCGCGAAGCCGATCCGAGGGCGCGCGAGGGGCACGATAGCCGCGATGGGGCCGCCGTCCCCTACACTTGGCGTCTTTATCCGTTCGCCGATTCGCCCATGACTTCACCTCGCGTCAAAGCGCCCCTGCCGGCCTCCCAGCCGCGTCCGCCTCGGACCAAGCCCGCCGAGGTGCGCCTGGAGGAATTGATGGCCGCCGCCGAAAAGCTGTTCCTGGCTAACGGCGTGGAGGCCACCACCATCAGCAGCATCGTGGAAGAGGCCCAGGTCGCCAAGGGCACGTTCTACCACTACTTTGCGGCCAAGACCGACATGCTGGCGGCACTGGCCGCCCGCTACACGCGCCAGTATCTGGACGCGCTGGAGCGCGCCGTGGCCGCCTGCGAGGACGATGATTGGACGGGCAAGCTGCAAGCCTGGATCCACGCCAGCATCCAGACCTACGTGGATACCTACCGCACGCATGACATCGTCTATGGCAACCATCACCATCACGACCGCCAGAACCGCGACAAGAACGCCATCCTGGACCAATTGCTGGGAATCTTGCAGGGTGGGAAGGCGGCAGGCGCCTGGTCGTTGCCGCAGCCCAGGATCACCGCTTTGCTGATCTATTCGGGCGTGCATGGCGTCAGCGACGATGCCATCGCGGCCCGGTTGGAAGACTGTACGGCGTTCGCGCAGCGTGTCTCGGAAGACTGTCTGCGCATGCTCGGCGGGCCGACGCCTGCACGCCGCCGCTAGTTCTCATTGGTTTTGTTGCCGCATCGAAAGGAGAGACCCCATGTCCGTGCAAGCCCTGGTTTCTGTCGACCCCGTTGACGCCGCTGCCGTGCGCGCCTGGTTCAAGGAACTGTCCGACCACGTGCAAGCCGTGGATTACGCGGCGGCCCGCCACCTGTTCGCCGACGATTTCGTCGCCTTCGGCACGTATACGAATTTCGTCAGTGGCCGCGACCATGCGGAAAAGACACAGTGGCGCAACGTCTGGTTCACGATCGACGACTTCGTGTGGCGGCTGGACGATGTGCAGAACTTCGTGTCGCCCGACCGGCTGTTCGCCGTGGGCATGGCAGTGTGGGATTCGATCGGTTACCACCCGGACGGCAAGCCGTTCGAGCGCGTTGGCCGCGCCACCGTGTCGTTCGCGCGGGAAGCCGTGGGCGAACCCTGGGTCGCCACCCATACGCACATGTCGCTGTTCCGCGATACGCCCAGCGTGTCGCACGGCAACAAGCCGGCGCGCAGCTGACGGCGGCTGTTGGCCGGCGTTGCCGCCGACGCAAAAAGGCCCCATCGGATCGGAGTCTCGTGGGGCCTTTGGCGGAGGGCGCTCTGCTACGCCGCCAGATTGCGTTTCAGCGCCTGGACGAGGTCGGCCCGGGCTTCTTGCGCCTGGGGCAGCAGGCGCGTCATGCCGATGAAGCTGTGCGGCACGCCCGAGTACACAATGAAGTTCGGGGCGGCGCCAGCGGCGAACAGCTTGTTGGCCAGGTCCAGCGTGTCGTCCAGCAGAGGGTCCAGGGCGGCGGCTTGCAGAATCAGCGGAGGCAGGCCGGCCACGTCCGCGTGCAGCGGCGCAACGCCGGGATCGGTCAGTTGGGCGGCGTCGGTCACGTACTGGCGCCAGAACCAGTCCAGTTTTTCCGTGGACAGCCCGAAGCGCCCGTCGCCAAACGACTCGTGCGAGGCCGTGTCGCGGCGGGCCGACAACATGCCGTAAATGACCACGCCCGTCTTGATGAATGCGTCGCCTTCGTCGCGCAGCCGCTGCAATGCGGCCAGCGCCAGATTGCCACCGGCCGATTCGCCGCCGACCGACAGGCGCTTCGCGTCCAAACCCAGGGATGGCGCCTGGTCACGCAGCCAGCGTAGTGCGCCCAGGACTTGCTCCAGCGCCACGGGGTAGCGGGCTTCAGGCGACAGCGCGTAAGACAGGCCGGCGGTCACAATGCCGGCGTCGGCCGAGATTTCTCGCTTCCAGCGGTCCAGCGTGTCCAGGTCGCCGTGCGCGAAGCCGCCGCCGTGCAGGTGCAGATACAGCGGCAGCGGTGCGTCCGAGGCGCCTTCCGGGTAGTACAGGCGCAACGTCGCGGGCACCGGCAAATGGTCCAGCCGATGTTCGACCACGCGGCCCACGGGCGGAGCGGGTTGGCTCAGCCATTGCTGATACGCGCGGCTTTGCTCGCGGGTTTCGGCTAGCGGCGTGGTCAGCACGTTGGGCGTGCCCACGCCGTGCTGCTTGGCCAGTGCTTGCGCGGCCAGCACGTCGGCGGCCAGGGTAGGGGTGAAGGTGGCGTTGCTCATATAAATTCCAGTGCTCGCATGCCGTCAGTATGACGCGCTTCGCGGCGCCCGGCCAAATAAGGGCGGGGCATATTGATCCCGCTTCGCCGCGATGCGCGGGCCATCCCGGCGCTATGATGATTTCCTTTCGGGATGCACCCCGGACTTCCGCCGGCCACCGGCGCCTTCTTGGATACGCTACGCATGAACGACCGTCTACAACAGGCGCTGCTTCGGTTCGACCAGTACAACAGCGCCGACCCCAATCTGTTTTCGTGGCAGGGCGAAACCTGTCCCCAAGAATTGTTCCTGGCGCAAAAGCTGCACGAATGGGTGCTGAAATTGGCGCCGGATGCGTCCGAGCCGCTGATCCTGGCCTCTCGTTGCCAGCATATCGGGCGCTGGGAGATCACCAGAAAGTCCTACCCTGAAGGGCGTATCGGCTACCTGACGTGGCGCAAGGCGCTGGCGCGCCATCACGCGGGCATCGCAGAAGCTATCCTGCGCGATACGGGCTACCCTCAGGACGTGATCGACCGCGTGACGGCGATCGTCATGAAGCAGGGCATCAAGCAGGATGCCGATGTGCAGACGATGGAAAACGCCTTGTGCCTGGTATTCCTGCAATACCAGTACGAAGATTTCCATCCCGCTCATGGCGAGAAGATCGTCGATATCCTGAAGAAGTCGCTGCTGAAGATGGACGCGGCCGGTCACAAGTGGGCGCTGACGCTGCCGTATTCGCCGGCAGGAATGGCGCATATCGAAAAGGCGCTGGCGGGCTGACGCGTCGTCGGCCGCGCAAGTGCAAACCCGGCCTGCGGCGT
>NZ_JBHFII010000011.1:45925-50524 GCF_057334215.1 Achromobacter maghribensis
GCGGCGTACCCCCCAGCCCGGGTTGCTTGTTGCCATCAATGCCGCCTGGCGGCGGTATTACACAGGCGTATCGGAAGCGGGCTTGCCGGATGCCGGGGCATCGGCGGGAGCATCAACCGGGGCATCGGCCGATGCGTCAGCCGCGGGCGCTTCGGTGGCGGCCGGCGTGGCGGCGGCGGGTGCCGGCGAATCGGTAGCCGTCGTATCGGCAACCGCTCCATCAGCGACCTTGGCAACCGCCTCGTCGGCGGCCGGCGTTCCGGCGGCCGGCACTCCGGCGGCGGCAGCGGCTTCCGCCTTCTTGGCCTTGTTGCGCGCGGCGGCGTTCTTGGAGGCGCTGCGCGAAGCCATGCGCTTGGCGTGCTTGGCTTCGTTGGCCGTCACGGCGCCCGAGGGTTCGCCATTCAGGTCCACGCGCGGCGCGTCTTCCACCATGCAGGTCCAGTAGCGGCGGCCATCACACCAGGTCTTGACCGCTTCCTTGATCTGCGCCTCGTCCAGCTGCAGCGCCTGCGCGTGTTGCACCAGGTCCGCCAGCACGCCCAGCTTCAGCGGAAGCTTGGGAGCGGGGTTCTTGGGGAACGCCTTGGGGAAGTGGCGTTGCAGACGCGAAATCGCAACCACGACCGGGTCCACGGGCGTCTCGCGTTCGCGGCGTTCCGCGCGCTGCGGCCGTTGGCCCTTGTCGCCGCCCTGCGGGCGCGCGCCTTTATCGCCGCCTTGCGGACGCGGGCCCTTGCCGGCGCCTTGCGGCGAACGGGGTCCCTTGCCGCCGCCCTGCGGACGCGATTCCTTCTTGGGGGTCGGCTCTTCAGGCGCTTGCTTGGTGATCAATGCCCGGATCGCGGCTAACTGTTCTAGTCCCATGTGCTACACAAAAAAAAGGTTGAGGCCGTGAGCATCAGCGCTCCGGCGGCTATCCCGACACTACGACAAGCAGCGCCAGGGACAAAAGAATGCCGAACGCGGCCAAGGCGAACGGCAGTAGTAGAACATACACGCTGCGTTCTTGCCCTGGTCCGTGAGCCAGGCCGGCCGCGATCGACATTCTTACCGGTGAAAAAATGCCCATCGCCGTGCCCGATACGTGTAACAGCGCAGCCGCTGCCGGCACGTTCAGGCCCGCTTGAACCGCTAATGATAGCTGGGACGGCATGAACAGGCTGTTCGGCGCGTTGCCGCTGTTTGCCAATATACCGAACGCGCCGGCCAGCACGGGAGTGATCAGGATGGTCCAGTCCTGGAAGGTGGCGAACAAGCCGTCCGCATACGCCTGCGAGATACCGGCGCCCGCCAGCACTTCGGCCATCATGGCGAACAGGAATACGGACATGACGGCGTGGCGACCCGTTTTCCAGGATGCGCGTGCCTGCGCGGCCAGCGCGCCGGGTTCGCGGCGCCAGGCGGCCATGGCAAGCGCGCCCGCGACCAGCCAGCTGCCTGCATGCAGGAACGGCAGCCAGGCGGGCAGGTCCGCGAAAGGCTGGAAGTCGGCCAGCGTGCCCAACGCGCGGTTGACGGCAGGGATCAGGCGCGTGGCCACCAGGCAGGCGATCACCAGGATGTACGGCAAGGCGCGGCGTGCCGCGGCCAGCGCTTGTGGGCGGTTGGGGCGGCGGTCCAGCAGGAAGCGCAGCACGATCAACGGGCCGTAGGCAGCCAGCAATGCCGTTTCCGGACCCAGCAAGGCGGTTGCGGCCGTCAGCAGGCCCAGACTGGCCGCCATCCAGGCGGCTTCCCGGCGGTGTTCGGCGGCGTCGGCGCGCAGGCCCGCGTGGCGGGCCGTCCGCCAGAACAACAGCATCCACACGGCCATCAGCAGCGCCACCGCCACCATGCTGTACAACGCCAGCTCCGGGGCCGGCACGCGCGCATACGCGGACGCCAGCAACGTGCCGCTACCCATTGCCCCCCAGGGGATCAAGGTCTGGCTCAGCAAGGCGAACACCATGATGTCGCGCGGTTTCAAGCCTAGCGGGCGAATCAGCAGCACGGTGCCCAGCATGCCCACGCCGAAGCCGGTGGCGGACTCGGCGAACGGTCCGATCAGGAAACAGGCGAAGAACAGGCGCCGGCGGCGGGCCAGCGGGTCGTTCAGCCCGGCCTGGCCTTGCGCGGCCGGTGCGGGCGCGTTCCCTTGCGACGCCATTTGCCAGAACAACAGCCCGCCCAGGATGTAGGGGGTGATGATCCAGCCGATCCACAGGCCGCGCTCAAGCGTCACGGCCAGTTGCGCGCCGCTGAAGGGCGCCGGCGCCGCGTAGAGCGCGATGGGGACGGCGGCGAACAGCCCCAGCACGGCGGCGATAGTGGTGTTGACCCGCCCGCTGGCGATGGCGGCGATCACGGTCAGGGCGGGCAGGGACCACAGGAGGTACATCATGTCGGCGAGTTTATTGCGGCGCGGATGCCGCAGGCGAACGCAGCACGATCTGCGTGATTTCCGAGGGGCGGCCCAAGCGGATCGGGAAGCCGGGCCACAGGCCGGTGCCGTTGCTGACATACAGGCTCATGGCGCCTACCTGGTACTGGCCGGAAACATAGCCTTCATTGGCCAGTTGCGTCAGCAGGTGCGGGCCCAGGATTTGCCCCCCGTGGGTGTGGCCGGACAATTGCAGGCCCGCGCCGGCTTGGGCGTTCAGCGCAGCGCCGGCGGGGCGGTGGCTCAAAAGGATGACCGGGTCATTCGCTTGCACGCCGGCCAGCGCCTGCTTTACGTCGGGCATGGGCTGGTCGTAGGCCCCCGCCATCCTGTCGGTGACGCCGGCCAGCACCAGGCGCTTGCCGTTCGGCGTCAGCGTGACGTGGTCATTCAACAGCAGGCGCAGGCCCAGCTTGTCGAATGCAGGCAGCCAACGCTGGTATTCGGCGTAGTACTCGTGGTTGCCGGGAATCGCGTAGACGCCGTGCCGGGCGCGCAGCGCTTGCAGCGGGAACACGTCGGCGACGCGGGCGGCGGTCGTGCCGTCGACCAGATCGCCCGTGATGACCAGCAGGTCCGGGTTCAGGTCGTTTGTCTTTTTGACGACGGCGTCGATCCAGGGCGCTTCCAGCAGACGGCTGGCGTGCAGGTCGGTCAGCTGCACCACGCGGAAACCGTCCAGCTCGGGCGGCAGCTTCGGCAAGACGATTTCAAGCGTCTTCACGTCTGGCACGCGCACCGCCTGCCAGACGCCAATGGCCGCCAAGGCCACCGCCAGCACCGCGGCGACCTGGCGCCAGCGCGCCGCGGCCCACAGCCGGCGGCCACGCTCGCGCGATACCGCACAGACGGCCAGGCTGGCCACGTCGCGGGCAAGCAGCAGCATGGCCAGCAGGAGCAGGCTGCCGAACAGCCAGCCCAGCGCCATCAGCAGGGTGGCCGGAATTTCAGGCGAGGCCATGCTGCCGAAGAAATTGCGCGTCACCAGATGGTGTTCGGCCACCGCCAGCAGCAGGACGGAAAGCAGCGCTTTGACAGGCTTGGAAACGGACAGCGGCAGGACGAAACGCCAGATGACATAGAGACTGATCAGTCCGGTGAAAACATGAAACACGCGGGAATTCCTACTGAAAGCGGCGGGGAACCGGGGCTGGCGCCATGGTGTCCAGGGCCAGGCCGGAGGCGAGCGTCATTATGACGATCTGGCGCTGACGGCGCCGGGTACCCCGACCGCTCGTAGGGACAAAGTGGCGGCTTGCCGGCCGCTGTCATCAGCCGGAAGCCGGTGTTCCGCGTGGTCTCAGTCCCATTGGTAAAGGGCGGGTTGCTTGTCCACGAAGCGGCGCGCGGCCTCGCGATGGAAGGCGCTGTCGCGGCAAATGGCCTGCGCCATCGCCTCTTGGACGTAGACGGCTTCGCGCGTGGATTCGAAGCTGCGGTTCATGACCGTCTTGGCCAGCCCAAGGGCCTGCGTGGGCGCGCCATGGAAGCGCGCTGCCATGTCAAGCGCGCGCTCCAGCGCGTTGTCGCAGACCTCTTGGACCATTCCCAGGCGCAGCGCTTCGTCGGCCCCGCACACGCGGGCCGTGAAGACCAGTTCTTTGGCGCGCGCCAGGCCCACGGCGCGCGGCAGCAAGTACATGCCAAGCAAATCAGGCACATAGCCGATGCGGGCGAACACCGCGCAGAAGGTGGCGTTGTGCTGTGCGATGACGTAGTCCGCGCTTAGCGCCAACGACAGGCCCGCGCCGAATGCCGCGCCGTCCACCGCGCAGATGACCGGCTTTTCCAGGTCAACCAGCATGTCGAACCAGCGCTGGATGTGCCGGATGCGGTCGCGGCCTTCGAATCCGTCGCGGCCTTCCGCCAGCGCCCGCGAGATCGATTTGATGTCTCCGCCCGCGCAGAAATGGCCGCCCGAGCCGGTCAGCACGACCGCCTTCACGGTATCGTCGTCGCGCACTTCTTGCAGCGCGCGGTCGAACGCTTCGCGCATTTCCAGGCTGAGCGCGTTGCGCTGGCCCGGCCGGTCCATGCCGAGGACCGCCGTCGCGCCGTGGCGCGTGATATTCAATGCCATGTGATGTCTCCGTCATGTCGGGGAGGCGCGCAACGGCGCGGGGGTTATTGCGCTTTCAGGCCCAGGTCTCGGGCGACCGGCAGCCAGCGGTCGCGGT
>NZ_JBHFII010000011.1:50570-75998 GCF_057334215.1 Achromobacter maghribensis
CGGCTTGCACGAACGCGGCAAACACGCCGGCGTCGCCCGGCATGGGTACCGCGCCGATGGCGGTCAGCTTGCGCTGCAGGTCCGCTTGCGCCAGCGCGCGATTGACGTCCTGGTTCATGCGTTCCACTACCGTGGCCGGGGTGCCGGCCGGCGCCACCAGGCCGAACCAGGCGCTGGCATCGATGCCCGGATAGCCCAGCTCGGCGGCGGTGGGCACGTCGGGCAGGCCGGCGAAGCGCTTGTCGTCCAGCACGGCGAACGGCCGGATCTTGCCGGCCTGAGCCTGCGCCATGCACGATGGCAGGGCGTCGAACATCATGTCGGTGCTGCCGCCCATCAAGCCGACGATGGCTGGCGCGCTGCCCTGGTAAGGCACGTGCGTGACCTGGAACCCCAGTTTGCTGACGGCGTGCTCGCCGGCCAGATAGGTGATGTTGCCCGTGCCGGCCGACCCCATCGTCAGCTCGCCCGGCGCCTGCCGGCCCAGCGCAATCAGTGTTTTGACGTCCGACGCCGGCAGATCGTGGCGCACCACCAGCAGCAGCGGCGATTTGGCCATGCCGGACACGGGTACGAAGTCGCGGGCGGGGTCGTAGGTCATCTTGGCGTACAGGGCCTGATTGACCACCAGCGGGGCATTGGAGCCGACGAAGAAGGTTCTGCCGTCCGGCTTGGCGCGCGCCACGTGATCGGCGGCGATCATGCCCGCCGCGCCCGGTTTGTTCTCGATGATGATGGGCGCGCCGCCGGCCTTGCTCATTTCCTGGGCCACCAATCGGGCGATCTGGTCGGCGGCGCCGCCCGGCGGGTAAGGCACGACGAACCTGACGGGCGCGTCCTGGGCGGCGGACGGCGTGGCCACCAAGGTGGCGAGCAAGGCGGCCAGCAAGGCAGGCAACAGGGTGTGTCGCAAGGAAGCGCCGCGCGCGGCGGCCGTGAAAATGCGCATGGTGTTGTCTCCGGTAGGGGCGGGGTGGCGTTCAGACGACGCCTCGGGCTTTCAACTCGGCAATGCGCAAGGCGCAGAGGCCCAGCCGGTCGCGCAGCACGTCGTCGGTGTGCTGACCCAGTTCGGGCGCTGCGTGCGCGTAGCGCATGGGCGTGGCGCTCATGCGGATGGGATTGGCGACGGCGGGCGTCGGCACGCCGGAGGCATGCGGCAACGACAACTGCATGCCGCGATGGCGCACGTGCGGATCCTGGAACACCTGCTCGATGTCGTAGATCGGGCCGCAGGGCACGCCGGCTGCCTGCAGGACGTCGACCCATTCCCGCATCGTCCGCGCCAGCATGGCCTGCGCGATAGGCGGAATCAGCGTGGCGCGGTTCCGGTTGCGCTGGGCGGCCGTGGCATAGCGCTCGTCGGCGGCAAGCTCGGGTCGCCCGATCGCGGCGCAAAACGCGCGGTATTGGCCGTCATTGCCCACCGCCACGATCACCGAGCCTTCGCGGCAAGCAAACACCTGGTAGGGCACCATATTGGAATGGGCGTTGCCCATGCGCTGCGGCACTTTGCCCGACAGGAAATAGTTGATGGCCTGATACGACGAGATCGTCACCACGCAGTCCAGCAGCGCCATGTCGATATGCTGGCCTTCGCCGCTGATGTGGCGATGCTCCAGCGCCGCCAGGATCGCCGTGCTGGTGTAGACACCAGTCAGCAGATCGGTGATCGCGATGCCGGACTTCATCGGTTCGCGGTCGGGTTCTCCGGTGATGCTCATCAGGCCGCCCATGCCCTGAAACACGAAGTCGTAGCCGGGCAGGGGAGCATAGGGGCCGTCTTGGCCGAAGCCGGTGACCGAGCAATAGACCAGGCGCGGGTTGATCTCGCGCAGGCTGGCATAGTCCAGGCCATAACGCGCCAGCGTGCCGACCTTGTAGTTCTCGACCAGTACATCCGAATCCCGCGCCAGATCGCGGATCAACGTCTGCCCCTCGGGGGTGGCAAGGTCCACCGTTACCGAACGCTTGCCCCGGTTGGCGCTTAGAAAATAGGACGAGTCCCGGGTTTCTTCGCCGTCGGCGCCGACCAGGAATGGCGGGCCCCAGGCCCGCGTGTCGTCGCCCGCCTGCGGCCGTTCGATCTTGATGACGTCGGCGCCCATGTCGGCCAGCGTCTGGGTGGCCCAAGGGCCGGCCAGTACGCGCGTCAGGTCCAGCACTTTCAGATGGGATAGCGCGCCGCGCGGCGCGGCGGCGGCGTTGTTGTCTCGTTCCATATCGCTCCGATCGGGGTGGGCCCCGTGATGTGTCGGTTCACGGTAATAAGCCCCGGGGGCCCCGTCCAATATCGTTTTCGGCGGCTGTGATTCGAGTTGCGTATCGCCCGCGGCACGGCGCCGCAGGCGTTCAGCCCGATGCAATATGGCGTGCGCTATGATCCGGGTAAACCCTGGTGCAAAGCACCTGCCCCCTCTGTCCGATTCATGTCCCCCACACCCCACACCACGCCCGAGGGTCAGCCCATCGGGACGTTCGCGTTGACCGCGCGGATCGTTTCCATCGCCGTCTTCACCTTCATCTGCTACCTGGCCATCGGCTTGCCGCTGGCCGTATTGCCGGGCTACGTGCATGGCAATCTGGGCTACGGCTCCGTGCTGGCCGGCCTGGCCATCAGCGTGCAGTACGTGGCGACGCTGCTCAGCCGGTCGCATGCGGGCCGCATGGCTGACACGGTGGGCCCCAAGCAAACGGTGGTGATCGGCATGATCGCGTGCGCAGCCAGCGGGGTCTTCCTGCTGCTGGCCTATGCCTTCGAACGCAGCGCCTGGCTCAGTCTGACGGCCATCATCGTCAGCCGTCTGGCGCTGGGATTCGGCGAAAGCTGGGTGGGCACGGGGTCGGCCACCTGGGCGATCGCCCGCGTCGGCCCGTTGCACACCGCCCGCGTCATCTCGTGGAACGGAATCTGCACCTACGGCGGCCTGGCGCTTGGTGCGCCCTTGGGCGTCCACCTGCAAAGGGAATGGAGCATGGGCGCGCTGGGCGGCATGGTGCTGCTGCTGGGCCTGGCCGGGCTGGGGATGGCGGTATCGCGCGCCGCCGTGGCGATCGTCGGCGGCCACCGCATGGCGTTCAAGAGTGTGGTGATGCGTGTGTTTGCGCACGGCATGGCGCTGGGGCTGGGCTCGGTGGGCTTCGGCACGCTGGCGGCTTTCGTGGCGCTGTACTACGCCAGCTTTTCATGGGACGGCGCGGCGCACGCGCTCAGCGCCTTCGGCGGCGCATTCATCGGCGTGCGCCTGTTGTTTGCCGGGACCATCACGCGATTCGGCGGTTTCCGGGTGGCGCAGGTGTCGTTCCTGGTGGAGGCGGCCGGGCTGTTGCTGCTATGGCTGGCGCCCAATCCCGTGGCCGCGCTGCTGGGCGCGGCGCTGACGGGCTGCGGCTTCGCGCTGGTGTTCCCGGCGATCGGCGTCGAAGCGGTGGCACGGGTGCCGGCCGGTAGCCGCGGCGCGGCGCTGGGCGCGTATTCCGCGTTCCTGGACCTGGCATTGGGGGTAACGGGGCCAATCGCCGGCTACATCTCCAGCGGTTACGGTTATCCGTCCATCTTCCTGGCGGCCGCGGTGGCCGTGCTGGCGGGCTTCATGATCGCCTTCGGCCTGCAACGGCATGCCATGCGTCCGCAAGCGTCCAGCTAGCAGACGCTATCCCACTTTCTACATAACCAAAAGAAGTTAAGACATTCAATATTGATCGTTTGAATTCATATAACGAATTGTTAGATTAGGCCTCGTTCTCCACGCGCGCCCACGATTCGTTCCATGAACCTCACCTTCGATCACGTCCACAAGCACTTCGGCGACCTGCCCGTCGTGGATGGCTTTACCAGTGAAATCAAGGCCGGCGAGCTGGTCGCGCTGGTCGGCCCGTCGGGCTGCGGCAAATCCACGTTGCTGCATCTGGCGGCCGGGCTGGAAAAGCCCACGCAGGGCAGCGTGCTGGCCGATGGCCAGGCTGTCGGCGGCCCGCACCCCAGCCGCACGCTGGTGTTCCAGGAGCACGCGCTGTATCCCTGGCTGACCCTGGAAGACAACGTGGCGCTGGCGCTGGAATTCCAGAACACGCCCAAGAAGCGCGCTCGCGAGGCCGCCCGCCATTGGCTGGCGCGCGTCAGCCTGGGCGGTTTCGAACACTATTACCCGCACCAGGTATCGGGCGGCATGCGCCAACGGGCCGCGCTGGCGCGCGCCTTCATCGCGCAGCCCAAGACGATGCTGATGGACGAGCCGTTCGGCGCGCTGGATGCCCTGACTCGCCTGAGCCTGCAAGATGTGCTGCGCCAGTTGATCGCCCAGGAAAAGCCCACGGTGCTGCTGGTCACGCACGACGTGGACGAAGCCTTGTTCCTGGCGGACCGCATCGTCGTCTTCAGCCCGCGTCCGGCACGCGTGTTGCGCGAATTCAACCTTGCGCATCGCGAGAAAACGCACGATCTGTCGGGTCTGGCTGCTGAAAAGCGAGAAATCCTGCGACTGCTGGGCATCGCGGTGGACGGCTCGCAGGCGCACTCGGACCTGGCCCTGGCCGCCTGACCGGCATTCCCATTCCAGGTGGCGCCGCAGCGCCGCCGACCTTGAATTCCCTGGAGCTCTCCTCATGAAATTGAAGCAATGGCTGACCTTGCCGCTGGCCGCGGTACTGCTGGCGGCGGCCCCCGCAATGGCGGCTGAAAAATTCCGCGTGGGTTACTTGCGCGTCATGGACGACGCGCAGGCGATCGTGGCGCAAGAGGGCGGTTTCTACAAGAATGCGGGCCTGGATTCGGAACTGATCGAGTTCAAGTCCGGCACGGATCTGATCAAGGCGATCGTCGGCGGCCAACTCGATATCGGCGTGCTGGGCTTCACCAATGCGGTGGCCTGGGCCTCCAAAGGCGCCGACCTGAAAGTCGTGGGCGGCGCGCAGCAAGGCTATCACTCGTTGATCGTGCGCGACGATTCCGGCATCAAGGATATCGCTGGCCTGAAGGGCAAGACGCTGGCCTCGCAAGCCGAAGGCAGCACCGCCGACGTGGTACTGAAGGGCGTTGTGCTCAAGCAGGGCAACCTGTCCGCGGACGACGTCAATGTCATGGGCGTAAGCCCGGCGGTGGCCGTTCAATCGCTGGTGGGCAAGCGCGTCGATGCGGCCTTCCTGTTCGAACCTTACGACCGCATCGCGCAACTGGTCGCGCCGGTCAAGCAGATCTACGAAGTGGGCCAGGCCTGGCCGTTCCCGTGCATGGTCGTGATCACCTCGGGCGAAACGCTGGCCAAGCGCAAGGATGACGTCTGGAAGGCGCTGGACGCGCAGAACCAGGCCATTACGCTGCTGCAGAAAGAGCCCGCGCAGGCTTCCAAGCTCATCGCTTCGTACTTCATTGCCGAGCCCACGCTGAAGACCTTGCATCGCGGTGAACTGCCGCGCGAAACCGTCATTGCCGAAGCCATCAGCACGCAGGTATTCACGCCTAAGCTGACCAGCAAGGACACGGCGCGCATGCAGGAAATCGCCGACATCCTGCAAGCCCAGGGTTCGCTGAAGACGCGCGACGGCAAGCCGTATGACGTATCCAGCATCGTCGACCTGTCCTGGCAAGAGGCGCGCAAACTTTGAGCTCGTCTACCCGAGTGACCGGCGCCCGCAAGCACCTTGCGGGCGTTTTGGGCGTCCTGTTCATTCTTGCCTTGTGGCAGTTGGCGGCCTTCGCGCTGCCTGACTTCCTGATGCCGGGCGTGCCTGCGGTCGTCGAACGCCTGTTCGAAGATCTGGGCAAGCAATCGTTCCACCAAAGCCTGCTGGGCACGCTGGGCCGGTTGGGCGCGGGCTACGGCCTGGCGCTGGCGGCGGGCATCGGGTTTGGCCTGGTGGCCGCGGTGTTGTTCTTCTTTCGCGAAGTGTTGCGCAGCGCCATCGTCATCCTGCAATCGATCCCATCGATTGCGTGGGTGCCGCTGTTCCTGATCGTGATGGGGTTCGGCAACACGCCGATCATCGTCGTGGTCGCGCTGTCGGCGTTCTTCCCGGCCGCGCTCAGCGTGATGAACGCAACCGAATCCGTGCAGCGCGTGCACGTGTCCGCGGCGCGCGTCATGGGCGCCACGCGCTGGGGGCTCGTCAAGCGGGTGTATCTGCCGGCGGTGATGCCCGAGCTGATCACGGGGGCGCAATTGGCGTTCGGCAACGCCTGGCGTGCGCTGATTTCGGCGGAAATGCTGATCGGCTTTGGCAAGGGCCTGGGTCGTTCGCTGGCCTATTCAGGCGAAATCGCCGACATGACCGGCGTCATGACCAATATCCTCGTCATTGCCGTGCTGGCCGCGCTGATTGATCAGTTCGTGCTTGAAAACCTCAAGCATCGCCTGCTGCGCTATCAGTACGTTTAAGCAATGGAGCCCAGCATGATTCGCCGGATTCGCCTTGCCGCCCTGACTGCCTGCCTGCTGTTCGCGGGCTTGGCCCAGGCGCAAGACGGCGGGTTCGCCGCGGCCCATGCGCGCGGCGAATTGCGGGTGGGCGTGCCGTATCTGGCGCCGCCGCCCGCGGCCGGCGCCAAGATCCGCACGCCGCACGGCCTGGACGCGCAGATGGCCGACAAGCTGGGCCAGCGCGTGGGCCTGCCGGTGCGCTTGCTGCAGGTGCCGGCGGGGCAGGCCGCCGCAGCGCTGGCCGCCGGCCAGGTGGACGTGGTGCTGGCCGACGCCGCAGACGATCAGCCGCAAACCGTGGCGGTGCAGGCCACCGGCTATGGCGGGCGCCCCAAGGCGCTGATCCGCAGCGACACGTCCTGGCGCAAGCCCTCCGACGTGCGGGGGCGTACCGTCTGCATGGCCGAAGCCGCAGCCGACGCCCGGGGCTTGGCCGAAAGCTGGGGCGCGGTGGTGCGCACGTACCGGGTGCCGTCCGATGCGCTGGTAGCGGTACGCGAAGGCAGTTGCGATATCGGCCTGGTGGACGACACGGTCTGGGAACCCCTGGTGCGGTTTCCGGAGTGGAAGAAGTTCTCGTCCACGCTGGCCGCGGATGGCGTGCGGCGCCAACGCGTATGGCTGCTGCCCGTCAGCGACACCGCTGGCCGTGCCTTGCTGGCGGAAGAAATGCGCGCCTGGGACCGCGCCGGCGCATGGAAGGCGATGGCGACGAAATGGGCGCGTGACGTCGCGTTCGACGTTTACCTGGACCAGGAAGTGGCGGACTGCCACGGTTAGAACGGCGTCGCCCCAGCACTTACAATGCCGGGCATGACGCACACGTTGACCGCTCCCTGCTCGTATCAGGAAGACATCAAGAAAAGCCGCTTTGCCGCCTACGCCGCGCCCGTCTCGTCGGTGGATGAGGCGATGCGCTTCTTCGCTGCACACAGCGACGTCGAGGCCACCCATAACTGCTGGGCCTACCGCATCGGACAGGAATACCGCTTCAATGACGATGGCGAACCCGGCGGCACGGCGGGGCGTCCCATCCTTCAGGCGATCGAAGGGCAGGACATGGACCGCGTGGCCGTCCTGGTGGTGCGCTGGTACGGCGGCATCAAGCTGGGGGCGGGCGGACTGGTGCGGGCATACGGCGGATGCGCGGCGAATTGCCTGCGCCTGGGCGAACGGACCGAAATCGTGGACCTGGCCACCGTCACCTGCACGTGCGGCTTTGCCGAACTGGCGCTGCTGAAATCGCGGCTGGCGCAAGTCGGCGCGATCATCCAACAAGAAGATTTCAACGAAGACGGCGTGGCGCTGTGCTTCGCGGTGCCTCGGACCGTAGCGGGCGACCTCGAGGTCACCGTGGCCAACATCACACGGGGGCGCTCGGCCTGGGAAGTGGTGTCGTGACCCGGCCGTGACGGCGTGCCAGAATAAGAAAGGGGCCCTTGATCGGGCCCCTTTTGCATGGTTACGCGTTCTGGCTGTCTTGCGCCGCCGCGATTTCCTGGTGGACCTTTTCCATGTCCACTTCCTTGATCTTGGCAAGCAATTCGTTCAGCTGGCCACCCGACAACGCGCCGGGTTGCGAGAACAGCAGGACCTTCTCACGGAAGACCATCAGCGTGGGGATCGAACGGATGCCCAGGGCGCCGGCCAATTCCTGCTCTACGTCGGTGTTCACCTTGGCGAACGTGACGTCGGTGTGCTCCGTTGCGGCTTGCTCGAAGACGGGAGCAAAACCACGGCAGGGGCCGCACCAGGGAGCCCAGAAGTCGACGATCAGGGTGCCGTCGGGGGTGATGGCGTCCTGGAAGCTGTCTTTGGTGAGTTCAACAATACTCATTTTGGATCCTTGCCGCGGAACGCGGCGTAAAAAAGGCCTCCCCGCCGGGCACGCTTTGCATGCTTGCTGCCCCCAAGGCGGGCTTTTTTGCCTTGGGGCGGCCAGGCGGCAAAAAAAGGCGGTGTCAGAGACCCGGGGTATGCCTGCCCCGGGGCTGATTCGGCGACGCTTCGGGTGCCATGCGCTCTAAGGCAATAGTAGAGCCGCCGATGGCGGCGTCGCAATGGTTGGCGCTATGGAGAGCGCAGTCAGTGGCCGTCAGGCCGCAGTTTTTGTCGAGACGCCGGCATCGTTCTTCAACGACGCGACAATTTCGAAAGAGCGCAGGCGGTCGGCGATGTCGAAGAAGTCGGACACGATCATGACTTCGTCGGCCTCGGTTTCGGCCACCAGCGCTTCCAGCCGGCGCTTCACGGTGTCGGGGCCACCCACGATGGCAGCGCCCAGTCTTTGATTGACCGCTTCACGCTCCCATTCGTTCCATAGCCCGTCCATGCTGTCCACCGGCGGCTGCAACTGCAGGCGGTGGCCGCGTACCAGCGACAGGAATTTCAGCTGCTGGGTCGTGGCCTGGCGCTGCGCGGCCTCGTCGGATTCGGCCGCCACCACCGGCACGCCGATCATGGCGTAGGGCCGCGACAGCGTCGCCGACGGCTTGAACAGATGCCGGTACAGGCGCATCGCAGCCATGCCCTCGGGCGAAAAATGGCCCGCGAACGAGAACGGCAGGCCCAATTCGGCGGCCAGGCGGGCGCTGAAATCGCTTGAGCCCAGCAGCCAGATCGGAATATCCAGGCCTTCGCCGGGGATGGCGCGCACCGGTTGATTGGGGCGCGAGGCGGCCAGGAAGCCGCGCAGTTCTTCCACCAGCGCCGGAAACTCCAGGCCGCTGCGGGGCCCGCGCCGTAGCGCATGCTGCGTTGCACCATCGCTGCCAGGCGCGCGTCCCAGGCCCAGGTCGATACGGCCGGGGTATAGGGTTTCCAGTGTGCCGAACTGTTCGGCGATGATCAGCGGCGCATGGTTGGGCAGCATGATGCCGCCGGAACCCACGCGCAACGTGCTGGTGTGGCCCGCCACGTGGCCGATCAGCACGGCGGTGGCGCTGGAAGCCACGCCATTGATGTTGTGGTGTTCGGCCAGCCAGAAGCGCTTGTAGCCCAGGCGCTCGACGTGTTGGGCGACGGCCACCGTGTTGCGGAATGCATCGGCCGCGTCACGGCCCTGCACAATAGGGGCCAGGTCCAGGACGGAAAACGGAATGCGCGCAAGCGTACTCATGCGGACATCTCCGTACAGAGGGTGGAACAGGCCGGCAACGCGGCGTCAAAGCAGGTCAGGCGCAAGGTGAACTCCATATACCGTGATACATGGGGAGTGTATCGGCGAATTCAACCGGCCACGGCAGCAACCTTATGGCCGGGCGGGTTGTATTGGCTAGAGCTATCGCAGCCATTGAGAGGGCCACGCCAACAAAAAGCCGCCACGGCAAGGCGCCGGGCGGCTTTTCGGGCAGGCAACGCCGGAACGGCTTATTCAGGGAAGAAGGCGTAGCGGATCACGAACAGCACCGCCACCAGCCAGGTGGCCGGATGCACGTCGCGGACCTTGCCGGTGGCCGTCTTCAGCACCACATAGCTGATGAAGCCGAAGGCGATGCCGTTGGCGATCGAATACGTGAACGGCATGACCAGGGCGGTCAGGGCGGCCGGCGTGGCCTCCGTGACTTCGTTCCAGTCGATGTCGATCAGTTCGCGCATCATCAGGCCGGCCACGTAGAGCAGGGCGGGCGCGGTGGCGTAGGCGGGCACGGCGCCGGCCAGCGGCGAAATGAACAACGCGGCCAGGAACAGCAGCGCGACGACCAGCGCGGTCATGCCGGTGCGGCCGCCCGCCTGCACGCCGGACGCGCTTTCGACGAAGGCGGTGGTGCTGCTGGTACCCAGCGCGGAGCCGGCGACGATGGCGGTGCTGTCGGCGAACAGCGCGCGGCCCAGGCGGTTGGGGCGGCCTTCCGGCACCAGGCCGGCGCGTTTGGCCACGCCCACCAGCGTGCCCGTGGCGTCAAACACCTCGACCAGCACGAACACCAGGATCACGTGCACGAAACCGCTATGCAGCGCGCCCAGGATGTCCAGCTTGAGGAACGTGGGAGCCAGGCTCGGCGGGGCCGAGAAAATGCCCTTGAACTCGTTATAGCCCAGGGCCATCGACAGCACCGTGACGACGATGATGCCGATCAGGATCGCGCCGCGCACGCGCAGCGCGTCCAGCGAGGCAATGATGAAGAAGCCCAGGATCGCGAACAGCGGGCCGTGGGTCGTCAGGTTGCCCAGAGAGACCTTGGTGGCCGGGTGGGCGACGACGATGCCGGCGCTGGATAGCGCGATAATGGCCAGGAACAGCCCGATGCCCGCCGCGATGGCGCTGCGCAGCGAATGCGGAATGCCCTTCACCAGCCAGACCCGGATGCCCGAGATCGTCAGGATCAGGAAGATCACGCCCGAGATGAACACGGCGCCCAGCGCCTGCTCCCAGGTGTAGCCCATGGTCTTGACGACGGTGAAGGCGAAGAAGGCATTCAGGCCCATGCCCGGCGCCATCCCGATCGGCCAGTTGGCGACCAAGGCCATCACCAGCGACCCTAACGCGGCCGCCAGGCACGTTGCGACGAAGACGGCATCGCGGTCCATGCCGGTGGACGACAGGATGTCCGGGTTGACGAAGATGATGTATGACATCGTCAGGAAGGTCGTCAGACCGGCCACGAGCTCGGTACGCGCGGTGGTCCCGTGTTCACGCAGCTTGAATAGCTTCTCCAGCATTCGAGTCCCCAGTGTGTTTGCAGGCTTGTAGGTTGTTGTGGGCGGGTGCCGGGTGGCCCCGCGTTTTCATAAACAGGCGTATTTTCGCATCAGTTGTAAACTCTGCCGCCATGATTATTCTCGGCTTTGAAAGCTCCTGCGACGAAACCGGTGTCGCAGCCGTCTGTACGGAACGGGGACTGCTCGCGCACGCGCTGCATACCCAGATCGCCATGCACCAGGAATATGGTGGCGTGGTGCCGGAACTCGCCTCGCGGGACCATATCCGCCGCGTCGTGCCCTTGACCCGCCAAGTGCTCGAAGAGGCCGGCCTGCAGATGTCCGACATCGGCGCCGTCGCCTACACCGCGGGCCCGGGGCTGGCCGGCGCGTTGCTGGTCGGCGCCAGCGTGGCGCAGTCGTTTGCCTGGTCGCGGCATCTGCCTGCCATCGGCATTCATCACCTGGAAGGCCACCTGCTGTCGCCCATGTTGGCCGATCCGCGGCCTGATTTTCCGTTTGTGGCCTTGCTGGTATCCGGCGGTCATACGCAGCTGATGCGTGTGGACGGGGTGGGCCGGTACGAGCTGCTGGGCGAAACGCTGGACGACGCCGCAGGCGAGGCCTTCGATAAATCGGCCAAGCTGATGGGGTTGGGCTATCCCGGTGGTCCGGCCCTGGCCAAGCTGGCGGGGCGCGGCGACGCGTCGCGCTTCGAGCTGCCGCGCCCGATGTTGCACAGCGGCGACCTGGATTTCAGTTTCAGCGGTCTGAAGACCGCCGTGCTGACCCGGGTCAAGGCGGCCGAGAAAGAAGGGGGGCTGGATGACCAGGCTCGCGCTGACCTCGCGGCCGCCACGCAGGGCGCGATCGTCGATGTGTTGGCGGCCAAGGCCATCAAGGCACTGAAGCAGACCGGCCTGCGCCGGCTGGTGGTGGCGGGCGGCGTCGGCGCCAACCAGCTGCTGCGCGCCAAACTGGCCACTGCGCTGAAACCATTGCGCGCGCAGGCATATTTTCCGCCGCTGGAGCTGTGTACCGATAACGGCGCGATGATCGCTTTCGCGGCCGCCGAGCGGGTCAAGGCCGGCCTGGTGACGCTGGACCCCGATGCGCACAGCTTTACCGTCAAGCCGCGTTGGGACCTGGCGGACATCGCGCAATGAAAACGGGCGGCCTCGGCCGCCCGTTTCATCGTGAATCCGTCTTATTTTTTCTTGCCGCCGCCGATCTTGCTTTCGGTGCCCTGGATCAAGCGGGTGATGTTCGCGCGATGGCGATAGAACAGCAGCACGCCAATCACCGCCAGGGCCACGCCCATGGCCGGTTGCGCATGCCAGGCAAGTCCCGAGCCGAACACGTAATACACCGGGGCGAAAAACGCCGCCACCAGCGAGGCCAGCGAAGAATAGCGGAAGAAGACCGCGATGATCAGCCAGGTGGCCGCGGTGGCCAGGGCCAGCCAGGGCTGGATGGCCACCAGCACGCCCAGCGCCGTCGCCACGCCCTTGCCGCCCTTGAACCCCAGGAAAATAGGGTACAGATGCCCGACGAAGGCGGCCAGGGCCACCATGGCCAGGCCGGCGGGAGCGATGCCGGGGGCCAGCTTTTCGGCCAGCCAGATCGCGAACCATCCCTTTGCGGCGTCGCCCAGCAAGGTCAGCGCGGCCGCCGTCTTGTTGCCGGTGCGCAGCACATTGGTGGCGCCGGGGTTCTTGGACCCGTAGCTACGGGGGTCTTGCAGCCCCATCAGCTTGCTGACGACGACCGCGAACGGCACGGAGCCGATCAGGTAGGCCAGCAGGATGAGCGCAGCGGTGAACACCAGGGAGGGTTCGGTAATCGCCATGGAAAGGGAGTCCGTTGTTGTCGTAATGGCGCGGATTCTACCGCGCCGGCCGCCGCCTCCGGCTACGGGTTATCGAGCGTGGCGCCGACGCCTCGCTGAACACGCGTCGGCAAGACCGACATACAGGGTGTGTCTGCGGACGGTACAATCCGACACGTCCACCCGCGTTTTATTTTCTTTCGGATGCACAATGCGAATTCTGGTTTCGAACGACGATGGTTACTCGGCCCCTGGGCTCGAAGCGCTGGTAGCAGCGCTGCAAGGCTTGGGCGATTTAACCGTCGTCGCGCCCGAGACCAACCATAGCGGCGCCTCCAACTCCCTGACGCTGAACCGGCCTTTGTCGGTGCGCACGGCGTCCAACGGCTTCATCGCCGTCAGCGGAACGCCTTCCGACTGCGTCCACGTGGCGCTGACGGGGCTGATGGACACGCGTCCGGACCTGGTCGTGTCCGGCATCAACAACGGCGCCAACATGGGCGACGACACCCTATATTCGGGCACGGTCGCCGCCGCCAGCGAAGGCTACCTGTTCGGCATCCCGTCCATCGCGTTCTCGCTGGCCGAAAAAGGCTGGGAGCACATCGATTCCGCCGCGCGCGCGGCCCGTCTCGTCGTCGAGCGGCATCTGGCCCAGCCCCTGGCAGCGCCCGTGTTGCTGAACGTCAACATCCCCAACCGGCGTTTCGAGGACCTTCACGGCTTCGAGGTCACGCGCCTGGGCAAGCGCCATCCGTCGCAGCCCGTGGTGCGCACGACCACGCCGTACGGCGACACCGTCTATTGGATCGGTCCGGTGGGCCTGGCCGCCGATGCCGCCCCGGGCACGGATTTCCACGCGGTGGAGCAGGGCACGGTGTCGGTCACGCCACTGCGCCTGGACCTGACCCAGCACAGCCAACTGGATGAAATCCGCACGTGGGCGGAGCCGCTATGCGCAAACGCATAAGCCAGCCCGACGTATCCCAGGCGGTGCCGGGCCGCCCCGGCCCGGTTCGCTACGACTCCGGCCGGCTCAGCCCCGGCGTCACGCCCGCCAATAGCAACACCCGCATTTCCGCCGCCACGTTGCCGCGCCAGGCCCAAGCGCCCACGCCGGCGGCCGGCGGCAATCTGGGCTTGAACTCCGAACGCCTGCGCCAGGCTATGGTGCAGCGCTTGCGCGGCCAGGGCATCAGCGATGAGCGCGTGCTGAACGCCATGTCCGCCGTGCCGCGTCATCTCTTCGTCGACGAGGCCCTGGCCAGCCGCGCCTATGAAGATGCCGCGTTGCCCATCGGCCATTCGCAAACCATCTCGCAGCCTTGGGTGGTGGCGCGCATGATCGCCGCCGTGTGCGAAGACCGCACGCCGACCCGCGTGCTTGAAGTGGGTGCCGGTTGCGGCTACCAGGCGGCGGTGCTGGCGCAGTTCGTGCGCGAGGTCCATTCGATCGAACGCATCCGCGGACTCTACGAGCTTGCGCGCGAGCATCTGCGCGCCTTGCGGCTGACCACGCGCATTCGTCTGATCTATGGCGATGGCACCCTGGGCCTGGCCGGCGTGGCCCCGTTCGATGCTATCGTTGTGGCTGCCGCTGGCCTGGCTATTCCGCAGGCGCTGCTTACGCAGCTTGCGCCGGGTGGCCGCCTGATCGCTCCCGAAGGGGGCTCGAACCAGCGCCTGGTGCTGATCGAACGCACCGGCGCAGCCAGCTGGAAACGCACTGAATTAGAGGCCGTGCGCTTTGTGCCGCTACGCGCCGGAATACAATCTTGAGCAAACAGGAGAAACGTATGCTCAACGGGCAGTTGCAACTGACCGATATGACTAAGGGCGCGTCCATGACGCGCCTGCGCCGCCCGCTCTTCGTCGCGGGGGCGCTCAGCCTGGCCATCTTGGCCGGCTGCGCATCGAAAGGAACTCGTGCACCGGTGGTCGACATGACCGGCGGGCAACCCGCGCCATCGGCTCAGCCCGGTGGCAGCTATGTGGTGAAGCCGGGCGACACGCTCTACAAGATCGCCCGCGCCAACAACGTGGATATCGAAAGCGTCAAGCGCTGGAACAACCTCAGCGACCCCAACCAGATCTCGGTCGGCCAAGTGCTGAAGATGTCCGGCGGGTCGGGCGGCGGCACGCAAACGGCGCCTGTCGCCAGCGCCAAGCCGCAGCCGCGGCCGCTGGATCAGCCCGAAGCGCCGGTCGCATCGCTGCCGCCGCCGGATTCGTCGGCCACGCCGGCGCCCGCGCCAGTCGAGGTCAAGCCTTCGCCCCGCGCGGCGGATGCCACCGTCATCAACTGGGCATGGCCCGCCAATGGCGCGATCGTCCAGACGTTCAACGCCAGCAGCAAGGGCATCGACATTTCAGGCGCCCTGGGCGACCCGATCACCGCTGCGGCGGACGGCCTGGTCAAGTACAGCGGCAACGGCGTGCGCGGCCTGGGCAACCTGATCATCGTTGAACACCAGAACGGCTTCATCACCGCTTATGCGCATAACCGCGCGTTGCTGGTGAAGACCGGGCAGAACGTCAAGCGCGGCGCCAAGATCGCCGAACTTGGCCAGACCGACACGACGTCGCCGCGCCTGCATTTCGAGATCCGCCGCCAAGGCACGCCCGTCGACCCGATGCAGTACCTGCCGACCAAATGACGCCCACCCTGGTATTCGACCTTGAAACCATCCCCGACGCCGATGGGCTGCGCAAGCTCAACGGCTGGGGCCCCGAGGTTCCAGACCAGGAAGTCGTCGAACGCGCGCTGACCGCGCGACGGGAAGCCGTCGGCCATGACTTCCTGCCGCTGCACCTGCACAAGGTCGCGGTGGTGGGGTGCGTGTTCCGCGACGATCAGGGGTTCCGCGTCAAGACGCTGGGCCAGCCCGATGATCCCGAAGCCGCCTTGTTGGCGGGGTTCTTCAAGACCATCGAGCGCTACACCCCCAAGCTGGTGAGCTGGAACGGATCGGGTTTCGACCTGCCCGTTCTGCATTACCGCAGCCTGATCCTGGGCGTGCCCGCGCCGCGCTACTGGGACATGGGCGAAGAAGATCGCGACTTCAAGTTCAACAACTATATCGCCCGCTACCACACGCGCCACCTCGACTTGATGGACGTGCTGGCCAAGTACAACGGCCGCGCCAACGCGCCGCTGGACGACCTGGCCAAGCTGTGCGGCTTTCCCGGCAAGCTCGGGATGGACGGCAGCAAGGTCTGGGAGGCCTGGAGCACGGGCCGCGCCGACGAAGTCCGCGCCTATTGCGAGACCGACGTCGTCAACACCTGGCTGGTGTATTGCCGCTTCCGCTTCTTGCGCGGTGAACTCGACCGCACCGCCTACGACGCTGAAATCGCGCTGGTGCGCGATACGCTGTCCGCCAGCGATGCGGCGCACTGGAAGGAATACATGGCGGCCTGGGACGCGACCTGACGCGTCGCGCGGGTCTGGCATGGACGAAGCACGGGGCCTGGCAGGCCCCGTCTTCACGTCTGGCGAATGCGCAATCGACTGAAACATGGATGTCGGGGACGAAACCCGGTTGAAACCGGGCTGATCGCACAATGGTCTCGCTTTCTTCACTTTCAGGAGACACAACATGTCCCGATTCGCTATCCGCTCCAATTTGGCCGCTCTTGCATTTGTCGCCGCGACGGGCGGCCTGGTGGCCGGTTCCGTCATGGCCGCGCCGCCGCCTCCCGCCGACGGCGGTCCGGCAGCCATGCATCATGGTGAACGCGGCGAGTTTCACAAGGGCATGCGCGACGGCCTGTTCATTCCCGGCATTGGCCCGGTCTCCAAGGCGCAGCTTGATCAGTTGAAGCTGGACGACAAGCAGCAAGCCCTGTTCAAGACCGCTCAGGATGGCCAGCGCAGCCTGCACGAAGCCATGCGCGCGTCGGGCGGCAAGCGCCACGATCTGCTGAAGTCTCAGCTGGATAGCGGCAAGCTGGATCCGCGCGCCCTGATGGCGCAATCGGACCAGACGCGCGACCAGTTCCGCGCGCAGGGCCAGCAAGTGCGCGACCAATGGCTGGCTGTCTGGGATAGCCTGAACGATACCCAGCGCGGCCAGGTGACCAAGCTGGTCAAGGACCGCGAAGCCAAGATGCAGGAACGTCACGCCAAGATGGAAGGCCGCCATGGCGGCAAGGGCAGGGGCGCGATGCCTGCGCCGCCGGCCGCGGGCGATGTCGCTCCGCCGCCGGCGCCGGCGGCCAACTAAGCCCGTCGGCCCACACGCGGCGCCCGACGGCGCTGCGGCCTGAAAGGCAAACCCCGGACGCGTCCTCGCGGTCCGGGGTTTTTTCTTTTCGACGTGCGCAAGCGCGATGGCTAGTCCGCGATGCCGCCCCAGTGTGGCGCGGATTCCCCAACTTGAGGCAAGGGCCGCGAGCCGCCTTTCGGCGCCTGCACGCTTGTGGTGCGCTTCATTGGCGGGCCAGCCGGCAGATAGCGACTTGTCACCCGCCTGAAACCTGGCATGGACATTGCTTAGAGGAAAGGGAGCCGGTAATCCACCGCTGCAAAGCCGGTCAGAGGGATGCGCCGCGCGGCCATCCTCCTCCTCGTTAAATCCGATCAGGACTCCGCACCATGAAGAAGACGTTGCTAGCCTTGCCTTTTGCGCTTGCCGCTTGTTTCGCCTCGACTGCCCAGGCCGAACCGACCGATCTGGGAGGCGGTTTTTCTCTTAGCGGTAACGCCACCATTGCCAGCGACTACCGGTTCCGCGGCTACTCGCAGACCGACTTCCGTCCGGCGGTGCAAGTGGGTATCGACCTGACCCACAGCTCCGGCTTCTACCTGGGCAATTGGAACTCGAACGTTTCCGACTTCGTCTTTACCGACGGCAATCTGGAAATGGACTTCTACGGCGGTTGGAAAGGCGACGTTGGCGGCGGATTCACGCTGGACGCCGGCGTGCTGCATTACTACTACCCGGGCTCCAGCTCTCCGAAGGGCGGCAACTACAACAACACCGACCTCTACCTGGGCGCCTCCTACGGCAACTACTCACTGAAGTACTCGTACACGCCCAGCGACTTCTTCAGCACGCCGGATAGCAAAGGCACCTGGTACCTGGATGGCACGGCCACCTTCGATCTGGGCGACGGTTGGGGGCTGCTGGGGCACTTGGGCTATCAGAAGCTGAAGAACCAATCGAACATGGACGGCGATTCGATCGGCCATTACGTCGACTACAAGCTCGGCGTGACCAAGGACCTGAAGGGCTGGGTGCTGGGCCTGGCGGCGGTGGGGGCCACCAAGGACAACTGGTTGCCCACCAAGTACGGCCACCCGTCGGGCAGGTTGGGGGCGGTCTTCTCGGTATCGCGCGCGTTCTAACGAAATCCGTGGCGGCGCCTTGAAACCGCGCCGGCTTTTGGGGGGATTGATGGAGACTGCCTGATGGGCAGTCCCCATCAATTCCCCTTTTTTTCAGGCGGTCGTCCTCCTGGCCGACGATCACGGCCTCCAGATCGCCGTTGTCGAAGGCATCCAGCAACGCGTGCGAATTGTCCAGCCGGACTTCAATGCTCAACGCCGGATCGCGCTCATGCAGCCGGGCCAGCAGGGTCGGGGTTTCGGGCCCGGCCATATGGGAGGCGATGCCCAACCTGAAATGGCGCCGTTCGGTGTCCAACGACGCCAGCGCGCGGTCGTGCGCGGCCAGGAACTCGCGCGATCTACTTCCACGGCGGTCTGGGCTACGACAGCGTGCAGACCGGCGTCGCGCTGCTGGCGTACACCTTGCCCACGCTCGTCATGCCGCCCGTCGGCGAGAAATTGTCCTTGCGGTATCACCCGGGGTTCGTGATCCCCGCCGGCTTAAGCCTCATCGGCGCAGGCTTTCTTTTGATGGCGCTGGGGAGCCATTCCTTGCAACCGGGCTGGTGGATCCTGCCGGGCTGCATCATCGCCGGGGTCGGCCTTGGGCTGACGAACACGCCGGTGGCGAACACGATCACGGCCGCGGTCTCGTCCCAGCGAGCAGGGATGGCCTCCGGAACCGACATGAGTGCAAGAATGACGTCGCTGGCCTTCAGCATCGCCTTGATGGGCCTGGTGCTGGTCGAGGGCGTCGCGACGCACCTGTCAGAAGCGCTGGCCGTGGCGGACGGCGACGCGCTGCGCCAGTTCGCGGAAAAGATCTCCGCCGGCGACATGGCAGCGCTGGACCGGCAGGCGCTGTTGCCGCACGCTGACGTGGCGGCTGGCACCCTGCAAGCCGCGCTGTTGTCGGGGTTCGGATGGGTCATGGCTTACGGCGCCGGCAGCGCGTTGATTCTGGCTGCGATCAGCCTGCCGTTGTTTTCTCCCTGGAAGGCCCGCGAAGCGCCCGATTCGTCCCTCACGTTGCGTGAAATCCGATAATTGCCTTTAATGGTCGCGCAATCGGCGTCGCGCAAAGGTATATTTGCGCGGTGCCGACCCTTGCCGCCATCGTGGCAGCAAGTTGTTCAAGGAGCTTTGAGCGCAGTGACCATCGATTTCGAAGAATCAATAAAGCCTTTTTCCTGGATGGAATACGAGGGCAGCTTTTCAGTCATCCTCACCGTTGGGGAATACAAAGAAGAGGTCTTTCGCCGCCGCAGGCAAGAGGGTTTTGTGGGTTCGGGCTACGACTGGACGTCATTGGCGCTGGTCTTCCTGAATGAGAAAAAGCCCGAGCTCGCTGAACAGATTGATTTTGATCCCGAAGCGGACACGTTCTGCGCCTATTCTTCCGACAGCGAAGCCCTGAAGACTTTCATTGTCGGCTTCAAGGCCGCGTGCGAGGACTGGAGACTGATCCAGGATCTGTTCTCGCGGGCGGAGCTGGACTGAACCCGGGCGGCGGCGGTGGTGTCCCGATGATCGAAACGCGCTTGTTGCGGCAATTTATCGCGGTCGCCGAAACGCTGCATTTCAATCGGGCTGCCGAGCGCCTGCACATGGCGCAACCGCCGCTCAGCCAGGCCATCCGCCGGCTGGAAAGCGAGATCGGCGCCACGCTGTTTGAACGCACCAACCGCAGCGTGGCATTGACGCCGGCGGGCGCCGCGTTTTTGGAATCCGCGCGGCGCATGCTGGAGTCGCTCGAAGCAGGCGTGGCGCACACGCGCCGAGTGGCCCAGGGGATGGCCGGGCACCTGACGCTGACCTTCATCAACATCGCGCCTTATGCCTTGCTGCTGCGCGCATTGCGCGATTTCCGTGCGGCCTACCCGGCGGTCGCGTTCACCTTGCAAGAGGCCACGACGCACGAACAGGTGCAAGCCCTGGAGGCCGGTCGCGCGGACATCGGCTTCATGCGCGCGCCCGGGGCCACCACGCCCAGCTTGCGGTTCAAGACCTTGTTGCGCGAACCCATACAAGTGGCGCTGCCCGCCGGGCACGCCCTGGCAGCCCAGGCAGACGTGCCGCTTGCCGCGCTGAAAGACGAACCTTTCGTGGCGTCACCTCGGCGCCTGGGGCAGGGCTTTCACGACCAGTTGATCCAGCTATGCCAGACGGCGGGTTTCGTGCCCCGCGTGGTGCAAGAGGCGCGGCAACTGCAGACGGTGGCGGCGTTGGTCGCGGCCGGTTTCGGCGTGGCGCTGCTGCCTGCCTCGCTGGCCCAGACCGGCTGCGGGGATATTGTCTTCCGGCCCCTCACCGCCGACGCGCCCGCGCCCTTGCAATCCCTGGACCTGCTGATCGGCTGGAATCCCGAGCGGGCATCGCCTGTTCGTGATCGTCTGGTCGATGCCGTGCTGCAGACGTTCGGCGTCGCGGACGACGACGCCACAAATTAAGACGTTTGGCGTCTTATTAAGCGATAAATAATATATTTTACGGGCCTGCGCAGGCCTTCTAAGCTCGGCATCCATTCTTGTCGAGTCCAAGCCTGCCATGCCCGTCTCCGTCTATATCTTCTCCGTATGCACCTTCGCATTCGGCTTGTCTGAATTCGTGGTTGCCGGTCTGGTGTCGGCGATGGCCGACGGCTTGCACGCCAAGATCGAAGCGGCCGGGACCGCGATTGCCGCCTACGCGTTTGGCGCCGCCATCGGCGCGCCCCTCATTCCCGCGCTGGTCGCCCATTGGCGCGACCGCCGCACCTTGGCGTGGTCCATGGCCGTGCTGGCGGTGGGCAGCGCACTGATGAGCGTCGCGGGCACGTTGCCCGCGTTGCTGGCCGTGCGGTTCGTGGTGGGGCTGGCCCATGGCGCCTTCATGGCGGTCGCGTCCGACGCTGCCACGCGGTTGGTGGACGAGGCGCGGGCCGGGCGGGCCGTTGCGGTCGTGTGGATCGGATTGACGCTGGCGCTTGCGTTAGGCGTGCCGCTGGGCACTTTCCTGGGCAGTCTCTGGTCCTGGCGCGCGGTTTTCGCCGCCATCGGCGTGCTGGCCCTGGCGGGGTTGGCGGGGCTGCTGTGGTGCATGCCGGCCAAGGAAGCGCCTGGCATTCGCGCAGCGGGCCCGGCCGGCATGGGCGTGGGCCTGAGCGCCATCGCCCACCCCCGGATGCTGATCGCCGCTGGCGTGGGCGCGCTGGTCAGCGTGGCGACATTCAGTTTCTTTACCTTCGTGTCGCCGTATCTGCTTCAGGTGACCGGGGCGGACGTGCCCCGGCTGAGCGCGGCCATGCTGTTGTTCGGCGCGTTCTCCATCGCGGGCAATTTGCTGGGCGGCTTTCTGGTCGACAAAATGGACGCGGACCGCGCGGCGCTGCTGGCGGCCGGCGGGCTGACGGCGACGTTGCTGGGGCTGTACGGGTTTCGGCAATCCAGTTGGGCAGTCGTCATGCTGGCGGGCGCGTTAGGGTTGGTGTTCTTCTGCATCGTGACGGTGCTGACGCTTCGGCTGCTGAAGTTGGCGCAGCGCCACGTGCCGCAATCCACGGCGGTGGCGGCGGGCCTGAACATCGCGTCGTTCAATCTGGGGACGGCGGTGGGCGGGGGCCTGGGCAGCCTGACGATCGCCTGGGCAGGGTTGCCGGCCTTGCCGCTGGCCGGCGCGGCGGCGGCGGTGGCCGCCATGGCGGCGTTGTGGCTGCAATCGGGCAAGGCGTCGGACCGCTTGGCGGCGTGAGTCGTGGGGGCGGCCGGGCGCCGCCGAAGACCATTTTCCCGAAACCCCGGAGTCCTTCTACAATATTGGGTTGCGTGTAATTCTGGACTGCGTGAGATGTCAGACGTTTTGAGTATCGAGTCCCTGGACCTGGAAGCCAGGGGGATCGCCCGTCGCGACGGGAAAGTGGTGTTCGTGGAAGGGGCCCTGCCGGGCGAACGGGTCACCACCGTTACGCTGCGCCGCAAGCCGTCCTACGAAATCGCCCGCGTGGACGAGGTCATGCGTCCTTCGTCGCAGCGGGTCGCGCCGCGCTGCCCCCATTTTGGCGTCTGTGGCGGCTGTGCCATGCAGCACCTGGAGCCCAGCACCCAGGTGGCCATCAAGCAGCGTTCGCTTGAAGATACTTTCTGGCATGTCGGCAAGCTGCGTCCGGCGCTGATCCTGCCGCCGCTGCAAGGCCCGACCTGGGGCTACCGCTACCGCGCGCGCCTGTCGGTGCGGGTCGTGCCGAAGAAGGGCGGCGTGCTGGTGGGTTTCCACGAACGCAAAAGCAGCTATGTGGCAGACATGCGTGAATGCCATGTGCTGCCGCGCCACGTCAGCGATTTATTGATGCCGCTGCGCGCGATGATCGCCTCCATGTCGGCACCCGACCGCATGCCGCAGATCGAAGTGTCGCTGGGAGAGGGTGTGACGGCGCTGGTGCTGCGCCATCTGCTGCCGCTGACCGACGGCGACATTGCCATCCTGCGCGCCTTCGCCGCCCAGCACAACGTGCAATGGTGGCTGCAGTCCAAGGGCCCCGAAACCGTCCATCCGATGGAGCGTGAGCACGCCGACACGCTGGCCTACACCATGCCGGAATTCGGGTTGCGCATGCCGTACCGGCCTACCGATTTCACCCAGGTCAACCACGCCATCAACCGCGCGATGGTCTCGCGCGCGCTGAAACTGCTGGACGTGCAGCCGACCGATCGTGTGGCCGACCTGTTCTGCGGGCTGGGTAACTTCACCTTGCCGCTGGCCACGCAAGGGCGCGAAGCGGTGGGCGTGGAAGGCAGCAAGACGCTGACCGACCGCGCGTTCGACGCCGCCTCGCGGCACGGCTTGGGCGACCGCACCAGCTTCGCCACGCTCAACCTGTTCGAGGTGGACGCGCATTGGCTGCGCAGCCTGGGCTACTTCGACCGCATGCTGATCGACCCGCCGCGCGAAGGGGCGCACGCGGTGTCGCAAGCCTTGTCGGAACTCTCTGCCGAGGAACGGCCGCGGCGCATCGTCTACGTGTCCTGTAATCCGGCCACGCTCGCGCGCGACGCGGCCATCCTGGTACATGAAGGCGGTTATGTGCTGAAGAGCGCCGGCGTCATCAACATGTTCCCGCACACGGGCCACGTCGAATCGATTGCGGTATTTGAATCGCTGGACGCCGCGGGCGTGCTGGAAGTAAAGGAACGTGCGCGTCTGCGCGCCATCCAGGCCGCGGCGGATGCCGTGGCGGCGGAAGCGGCCAAGGTTGCTGCCGCGGCAGAGAAGGCCGCCGCCAAACAGGCGGCGACCGATGCGTACCATGCCCGCGTCGCGGCGGAAGCCCAACAAGCGTCCGAGGACGTGTCCGAAGGCGTGTCTGAAGACGTGTCCGAACAAGGTGGCCAAACCGCCGGGCAGGCCCTGGGCTGATTCCGGGCGGCAGGCTGGGCAGCGCCCGGCCCGCCAGGGCCCTCAGGCCTGTCTGGCCTGCGCGCCTTATTAGTGCGAGCGCCCCAGATCTTCAAGGATCGGGCAGTCGGGGCGGCCGTCGCCATGGCAGTTGTTCGCCAGGTGCTTAAGCGTGCCGGCCATTTCGCGCAACGCCTCGGCCTTGCGCTCCAACTCTTCGACATGCCCCAGCGCAATGCGCTTGACGTCGGCGCTGGCGCGGCTGCGGTCCTTCCACAGCGCCAGCAACTCGTTCATCTGTTCCACTGAAAACCCGAGGTCCCGCGCGCGGCGCACAAACCGCAGCGTATGCAGGTCGTGGTCGTTGTAGACGCGGTAGCCCGCGTCCGTGCGCACCGCCGGGCCGATCAGACCGATGCTCTCGTAGTAGCGGATCATCTTGGCGGAAATGCCAGAGCTCTTCGATGCTTCTCCGATGTTCATGTCAGGTTCCTTGGGACAGGCTGGCACGGTGCGGACACGCGTGCGGGTCTTGATTCAAATTGGGAATCGCAGTGTTGACCTTCCCATTATGGGAAGGTCAAGGGCTATTCTACGCTTGACCTTGCCATAGTGGGAATGTTTAAGCTGCGGTCCATGGTGTGCAAAAGGTTGCCCATCGCCCTGAAATTTCCGGAGAAAAACCATGAGCATCGAATTCCAAGTGCCCGACATGACCTGCGGCCATTGCGTGAAGACCATCACCGGCGCGGTAAGCGAAACCGCCCCGGGCGCGACGGTGACGGTGGACCTGTCGACGCACCGCCTCACGATCACTGGCACCGACCAGGCGGACAAGCTTGAAGCCGCCATCCGCGAGGCAGGCTACGCGCCGACGCGCCTCTGATGCCGTCCGCAGGAAGGCCGGGTATGATAGATCCGGCTTTCTTGTGGCGAATTGTTGATTGTTAAAGTCTATCGATCAATTTAGTTTATTAAATTTGATTAATTGATAGCCAAGATTTATCATTCTTTCCATGGTGGTTAAACAAACCCCGCTACCCAAGGAGAGATTGAATGCTGCAAAACCGCGAAGGCCAACGTGTTCCGAACGTAACGTTCCCCGTCCGTGAGGACAACACGTGGAAGAAGGTCACGACCGACGATCTGTTCAAGAACAAGACGGTTGTCGTCTTCTCGCTTCCCGGCGCTTTCACGCCGACCTGCTCGTCGACCCACCTGCCGCGCTACAACGAACTGGCTCCCGCGTTCTTCAACGCCGGCGTGGACAGCATCGTCTGCGTGTCGGTCAACGACACCTTCGTCATGAACGAATGGGCGAAGGACCAGGAATCGGCCAACATCACGCTGCTGCCCGATGGCAACGGCGCATTCACCGACGGCATGGGCATGTTGGTCGACAAGAGCGACCTGGGCTTCGGCAAGCGCAGCTGGCGCTATTCGATGCTGGTGAAGGATGGCGTCGTCCAAAAGATGTTCATCGAACCGGAAAAGGAAGGCGACCCGTTTGAAGTGTCGGACGCCGACACGATGCTGGCGCACATTGCCCCGACGGCCAAGAAGCCCGACCAGGTGGTCGTGTTCTCCAAGCCCGGCTGCCCGTTCTGCGTGGAAGCCAAGGCGCTGCTGGAAGAAAAGGGCTACGCCCCGATCGAGATCCCGCTGGAAAACAAGGTCCGCGGCCGCGTGATCGGCGCCGTGTCCGGCAAGGGCACCGCTCCCCAGGTGTTCATCAACGGTTCGCTGATCGGCGGCCTGGAAGACCTGAAGGCGCACTTCGCCTAAAGCCTGCAAGCCGGGCAGGGGGAATGATTCCCCGCCCGGCGGGCCTGGGGGGGGGG
>NZ_JBHFII010000011.1:76029-83351 GCF_057334215.1 Achromobacter maghribensis
CCCCCCCCCCCCCCCCCCCCCGCGCCGGCACGAGCTTCCCTTCTTACGCATCCTTACCGCATTCCTTGCGCGGCCCCCTTGCGGGCGCCGCCGGACGGAACTCGTCCCGAGGATGCGCAACAAGGCGGAACTCGCCTTTGCAACCTTGCTACCCGCAACATGGGGGATACCCAGTCATGAAAACTCTGCACACCGATATCGCCGTCATTGGCGCCGGCACCGCCGGACTGGCCGCCTATCGCGCTGCCAAAGCAGCCGGCAAGCGCGCGCTGCTGATTGAAGGCGGCCCTTATGGCACGACCTGCGCCCGGGTGGGCTGCATGCCATCCAAACTGCTGATCGCCGCTGCCGAAGCTGCCCACGGCGCGGCCCATACGGAAGCGTTTGGCGTGCACGTCAGCGGGGAAATCTCGGTGGACGGCGTTGAAGTGATGGACCGCGTCAAGCGCGAACGCGATCGCTTCGTCGGCTTCGTCTTGGAAAGCGTCGAGAACATTCCGGCCGAAGACAAGCTGCGCGGCTATGCGCGCTTTGTCTCCGATACCGTGCTGCGGATAGACGACCACACCGAGGTCCATGCGGCGCGCGTGGTCATCGCGACGGGTTCGCGCCCGTCGGTGCCGCCGCCGTTTCGCGCGCTGGGCGACCGCTTGGTGGTGAACGACGACGTCTTCGCGTGGGACGACCTGCCGCGTCGCGTTGCCGTGTTCGGACCCGGCGTGATCGGTCTGGAACTGGGGCAGGCGCTGGCCCGGCTGGGGGTCGACGTGCGTGTGTTCGGCGTCAGCGGCAGCCTGGGCGGGATCAGCGACCCCCAGGTGCGGCTGAACGCCCGCAAGATATTCCAGCGCGAGTTTTACCTGGACCCGGACGCGCGCGTCCTGGAAACCACCCGCGTCGGCGACGAAGTGGAAGTGCGCTATGTCACGCTGGATAACAGCGAACGCACCGAACGCTTCGACTACGCGCTGGTCGCCACGGGCCGCCGCGCCAATGTGGATGGGCTGGGTCTTGAGAACACCTCGCTGGCATTGAATCCGCAGGGCGTCCCGCTGTTTGATCGCGAAACGATGCAGGCGGGCGATTCGACCATCTTCATCGCCGGCGACGCCAACGCCGACGCGCCCTTGTTGCACGAGGCCGCCGACGAAGGCCGCATCGCGGGCGAAAACGCCGCGCGCTTCCCCGACGTGCGCCAGGGCTTGCGCCGCGCGCCGCTTGCGGTGGTGTTCTCGGACCCGCAGATTGCGCTGGCAGGCCAAGGTTATGGGCGCCTGGTTTCGGGCACTTTCGTCATCGGTGAAGTGGATTTCACCGACCAGGGGCGGTCGCGCGTGATGCTCAAGAACAAGGGCATGCTGCATGTGTACGCCGATATCGCGACCGGCCGCTTCCTGGGCGCGGAGATGGTTGGCCCCAGCGCCGAGCACATCGGCCACTTGCTGGCGTGGGCGGTGCAGCAGGAATTGACGGTGGCGCGCATGCTGGAAATGCCGTTCTACCACCCCGTGATCGAGGAAGGCTTGCGGACGGCCTTGCGGGATGCTGCTGCCAAGCTGGCCCGGGCCCAAGAGGCGCTTCGCAGCGAGGAATCGGAACGCGAAACGGCGTAACCCGGGCCGACTCCCGCCAATGAAATGGGCCGCGATATCGCGGCCCATTTTCTTTCTGCAGCGGCCTCGGGGGCGCGTCAGTCGTCCGATTGCTTCTTCGGAACCGGGAAGGGATTCTCGCGGTATTGCAGCGTGAAACCGGCGCGTTCGTCCTGGCCCAGTTCCCGCGCCAGATACGGCATGGCCTGCTTCAGGCCTTCATGCAAGGTCCAGGGCGGGTTGATCAGGAACATGCCGCTGCCATGCAGGCCATAGCCGTCGATGGTGGACTTCTTGACGGTCAACGTGGCGTGCAGCCAGCTCTTGACCTTCAGATTCTCGAAGTGGCGAGCCATTTCACTGGCTTCACGGCGCTGCACCAGCGGATACCAGACGGCGATGGTGCCGGTGGCGAAGCGCTTGACGCATTCCTTCACGGTGATCAGCGTGCGGCGGTAGTCGTACTTGTCTTCGTACGACGGGTCGATCAGCACCATGCCGCGGCGCGTCGGTGGCGGCAGCAGGGCCTTGACGCCTTCAAAGCCGTCATCGCCGTAGATGGTGGTCTGGCGCTGCGCGGCGCGTCCCTGGTGTTCCAGGTTGACGACCAGCGTGTCGATCTCGGTCGGGTGCATCTCGAACAGGCGCAGGCGGTCCGACGGACGCATCACGTCCAGCGCCAGCCACGGCGAACCGGGGTAGCGCTTCAGACGGCCGTTGGTGTTGTAGTCGCGGACGCGGGCAACGTAGTCGGCCAGCAGCGGCGGCAAGTCCTTGGCCTCCCACAGGCGGCCGATACCGTCCACGAATTCCGACGTCTTGTTCGCCCAGTCGCCTTCCAGGTTGTAGAGGCCTGCGCCGGCGTGGGTGTCCACGACCCAATAGGGCGCGTCCTTTTTGTTGAAGTAATCCAGGGTGTGGACCAGGATGGCGTGCTTGAGCACGTCGGCGTGATTGCCGGCGTGAAAGGCGTGGCGGTAACTGAACACGGGGCGTTCTACCTCAGGCGGCCGGCCGGATCGCGGCCAGCTCGTCAGTGAAAATGCCGTCGATGCCCCAGTCCAGCAGCAAGCGGGCGCGTTCGGGGTCGTTGACGGTCCAGGCCGCGATCCGGTAGCCGGCGGCATGCACGGCGTCGATCAGTTCGCGGGTTGCGTCTTTCTGGTTGATGTTCAGCGCGACGCAGTCATATTTGGCCAGGCGTTCGCGCCAGTCGGCGGGCACTTTTTCCACCAGCAGGGCGCGCGGCAGTTCGGGCGCCACTTCCTGCGCGGCCTGCAGCGCTTCTTCGGCGAACGAGGACAGCAGCGGGGGCATGCTTGCGCCTTGCCAAAGCTGCTTGCAGGCCAGCGCCACGGCCGCGCCGGTCTCGGCTTCGCGGCCCGGGCAGGGCTTGATTTCGACGTTGCTGGCGATGTGGTTGGCGACGGTGTAACGCGCCACGGCGGCAAAGGTCGGCAGCGGCTCGCCGGCGTAGGCGGCCGAGTGCCAACTGCCAAAGTCCAGTTGCGCCAGTTCCGCGTAGGACTTGGCGGCGGCCGGGCCATGACCATTGGAGGTGCGGTCGACGTCGTCATCGTGCATCAGCACGAGCACATTGTCGCTGCTCAGCTTCACGTCGTATTCGAACATCGTGAAACCATGCTCGGCGCCCACGCGCATGGCAGCCAGCGTATTCTCCGGCGCCAAACGGCCGCCACCGCGGTGCGCGATGTAACGGGAATAGGGCCAGGACGGGAGTTTTGCAGTCATTGTTGGTGTTGCGTGTGCTTCTTATGGACAGGGTTGCAAGGATACTCCTTCTTGCCCCCATGACGCCCGGCCCCGGCCTCCCGAACAACGGTCCTGCCCCCCGAAGAAAAGCCGCCGCCGGGCCGCCCCAAGGCGGCGCAGCCCCCTCGGGGGGCAGCAAGCTCGCGCAGCGAGCGCAGCGTGGGGGTCCTCACTTCAGCGCGGCTTTGTCTTGCGACACATCCATGATCATGCGGGTTGCCAGGTACAGGCGCGGCACGATGCTGTTGATCTGGATGTACTCGGCATCGTTGGAGTGGGCGCCGAATCCGCTCAGGCCCATGCCTTCGACGACCGGGCCGCGGGCTTTCAGGGCGGCGAACGCGGCGTCCGTGCCCCCGCCGCTGGCGCGGTCGACGACTTTCATCGGCAGGTCCAGCTCTTTATAGATCTGCACGCCGTGCTGGGCCAGGGCGCGGGACGCGGCGGTGGCCTCCAGGGGCGGCCGGCGCACTTCGAACTTCACCGAGACCTTGGATTCGGGCAGCAGTTTCTTCTGGACGCGCTCTTCCAGGGTGCGCGCCAGGGCGTCGAAGTCCGACACGCGCAGCGCGCGGGCGTCGGCCTGGGCGGTTGCCTGGCCGGGGATGACGTTGCGGTTCGTGCCCGCCTGGGCGACGGTCCAATTCAGTTTCAGGCCTTCCTCGGGCTTGGAGAGCTTATCCAGTTGCAGCAGCTGGTGCGCCAGTTCATATAGTGCGTTGACACCGCCTTCGGGGCGGGCGCCGGCGTGCGAGGTCTTGCCTTGCACGGTCAGGTAGGCTGCGCCGATGCCGCTGGTGGCAAGGGTCAGGCGGGCTTCGGCGCCGCCGCCTTCGAACGAAAAGACGGCGTCCTGATCGGCGCCCAGCCTCGTAATGGTGCTGCGGGCGCCCGGCGAACTGATCTCTTCGTCGCCGTTGATCAGCACGGTGATGGTGCCGAAGTCGCGAAAGCCCAGTTTCTGAAGCAGAGTCAGGGTGTGGATGATGGTCGCGACGCCGTGTTTGTCGTCGGCGATGCCCAGGCCGTAGGCTTTGTCACCGTCCACCCGGAACGGCTGGTCTTTCAGCATGCCATTGCGATACACCGTGTCCATATGCGCGATCAGCATGATCTTCTTGGTGCCGGTTCCCTTGAATTCGGCATGGACCATCGGGCCGACCTTTTCCGGGGTGTCGTCCAGCCGGAAGACATCGGTGGCCGGCAGGATCTCGACCGTGCCGCCCAGCGCCTTCAGGCGGTCGCGGATCAGGTCGGCGATGCGTTCCACGCCTTCGACGTCCTTGCTGCCGGACTCGATGTTGACCAAATCCCGCATGGTGTCGAGCATTGCCTGTTGCTGGCCCTTCGCGGCTTCGTGCACGGCGGCCACGGGCGCGGCCAGCGCCGCGTGCGCGCCGCCCAGGAAGGTCAGGGCGATACAAGCGCGCAGAACATGCAGGCGGGGAGAGGTAAGCGGCATCGAGGGAACCCTTTATGTGGCGGGGAAAGGGGCGCCGGCCGGAACGGCCTGGCGTCAGGGACGCAAGGCCAAATGGCGCGCGGCTCCTGAAAGTCACGATACGAGCGCGCGGGAAGCGCGAAAATGGTGATTTCCCGGGTTGACGGCGCACGCCTTCCATGTAGTGGGGACAGGTCGAAAGGCCCGCCGGGAACTTGAAGAGAATCCGAAGCTCCCATACGGGCGGGTAATGCTAAAATCCGCCGGCTGATCCGGTAATGACCGGTATGGGAATGGGCGAATCGAGTTCGCCCTTTTTTATGCGTTTTCTTGCGGCTCTGGGTGGATACCCCCGGAGCGCGGCAACAGGGATTCCATGTTCGAATTTATTCGCAGCCATCGGCGCTGGATGCAGTTCATCCTGCTGATTCTGATTGTGCCGTCCTTCTTCCTGGTCGGAATTCAAGGCTATGACAGCTTCATGCGCCAAGAGCCTGAGCTGGCGACAGTCGACGGCCAACCTATTTCGCGTGCCGAATTTGACCAGGCGCACCGCAACCAGCTGGAGCAGTTCCGTCAGCGCATGGGCGCGCAGTTCGATCCGGCCGTGATCGACACGCCGGCGATGCGTGAAAGCCTGCTGAATCAGCTGATCAATCAGCGCCTGCTGGCCAACGTCGCCGTCGACAACCGTTTCACGGTGTCCGACGAAACGCTGCGCAACACCATTGCCGCCATTCCGGAAGTGCAGGACAACGGCCGCTTCTCGCCCGAGCGCTATCGCCAGGTACTGGCAGCGCAGGGCATGTCGCCGACCTCGTTCGAAGCCGGCCTGCGCCGCGACCTGGCGGTCGCACGCGTGCTGGAACCCGTCGGGCAATCGTCGCGCGCGCCTACCGAAGTCGTGGCATCGCTGGAAACCGCATTGACCCAGCAGCGCACGGTGCAAACGCGCCGCTTCGCCGCTGCCGATTTCCGCTCGCAAGTCACCGTCACGCCGGCCGACATCCAGGCTTGGTACGACGCCAACAAGCAGCAGTTGCAGGTCCCCGAGCAGGTCCAGGTGCAGTACCTGGTGCTGGACGAGGCCGCCGCCACGCAAGGCATTCAGGTCAAGGACGAAGACCTGACGGCCTATTACGAGCAGAACAAGAACCGCTTCGGCCAGCCCGAACGCCGCCGCGCCAGCCACATCATGATCGAACTGGCCCCGGGCGCATCGGAAGACGCCCGCAAGGCTGCTCGCATCAAGGCTGACGACCTGGCCCGCCAGGCCGCTGCCGATCCGGCGCAGTTCGCCGAATTGGCCCGCAAGAATTCGCAAGACGCCGGGTCGGCTGCCAATGGCGGCGACCTGGGGTGGCTGGCACCGGGCATGTTGACCGGCCCGCTCGAAAAGGCGATTTTCGGCCAGGCCAAGGACCAGGTGTCCGGCGTGGTGGAAAGCCCGTCCGGCCTGCACATCGTGAAGGTTACCGAGATCCAGCCTGCGGCCATCAAGCCGCTGGCCGAAGTCAAGGACCAGATCACCGGCGAAGTCCGCAAGCAGCTTGCCGCCGTGCGCTTCTCGGAAATGGCCAGCCAGCTGAACAAGCAGGTCTATGACCAGCGCGACAGCCTGCAACCCGCTGCCGATGCCGTCGGCCTGAAGCTGCGCACCGCCTCGGGCGTGACTCGCGAAGGCCTGCTGCCCGCCGATAAGGCCGGTCCGGGCTCGGCCGCCGACAGTCCCGATGCCGCGCTGTTGGATAATCCGCGCGTGCGCCAGGTGCTGTTTTCGCCCGACGTGCTGCGCGAAAAGCAGAACTCCGGTGTGATCGAACTGTCGCCTGCCACCATGATGGCCGTGCGCGTTGCCGCCGTGGAACCGGCGCACGTGCCGGCGCTGGACAAGGTCAGCGAGACCATCCGCGCCAAGCTGCTGGATGAACGTTCGGCCGAAGCCGCCAAGAAGGCCGGTGAAGCCGCGCTGGCGGCCGACAAGGCAAATCCGTCGGCGGCGCCGGAAGGCTTCTCGGCGGCCGTGACCGTGTCGCGTCAGAATCCCAAGGACTTGCCGCAAGCGGTGGTGGACGCCGCGATGCGCCTGCCGGCCACCCAATTGCCCGGCTATGCCGGCGTGCAGTCGGGCGCCGACTACACGTTGGTGCGCCTGGAAAAGGTCGAAGCCGGCACGGTGGATGCCGCCGCCAAAGACCGCCTGACGCAGCAGTTGTCGGGCGGCCTGGGCCAGGCTGAAATCGAAGCGCTGCTGAAAATGCTGCGTGAACAGTACAAGGTGCAAGTGCTGCCCAGCGCCGCCGAAGTCATCCGCGGCGAGCAGCCGCAGGCGGCAGGCTGATCAGCAAGAAAGGGCCTTAACGCCAAAAGGCCCTAGTTCAACAGTGGCTGCAACGTCGGCCACACGTTGTCCAGCAATTGCGGCTGGGCATCCTCATTCGGATGGATGCCGTCGGCCTGGAACATCGCCCGGTTCGTTGCGATACCTTCCATCAGGAAGGGCACGAGCCGGGCGT
>NZ_JBHFII010000012.1:0-21376 GCF_057334215.1 Achromobacter maghribensis
CCGACGGATTCATCGCGCTGCCTGGCGGCGCCGGCACGCTGGAAGAGTTCTTCGAAGTCTGGACCTGGGCGCAGTTGAACATGCACCAGAAGCCCTGCGGCCTGCTGAACATCGCGGGATACTACGACGCGCTGGTGCAGTTCGTGGACCATGCCGTCGATGAAGCGTTCATCCGCCCCCAGCATCGAGACATGCTGGTAGTGGAAGAAGACCCCGCCGTTTTGCTGGACCGCTATGCCATCTACGAGGCGCCCAATGTCTCGAAGTGGTTCGATCCCATCAAGGCCTGAAGCCGCCCTCCCATGACCCAACGGAAGCTTACGCAATGATGCCCGATTCGTTGTCCCCTTCCAGCACCGAGTCCGTCCTGCGCGACTATTTTCACGCCAAGGACGAGAATCGCCCGCACTACATGTCGCGGGCATTCGCAGACAACGCCGTGCTGAAAATGGCGCTGCGCACGCAAGCCATCGCCTTCCCCCCCGAATCGCATGGGCTGGCGGCAATCGCCGACACGCTGGTGCGCAAGTTCGGCCAGACCTACGACAACGTCTACACGTTCTACCTGTCGCGGCCGGCACCGGACGCCTGTCTGCCCGACTACCAATGCGACTGGATCGTGGCCATGACCGAGAAGGCCACCGGCAACGTGCGTGTGGGCTGCGGCCGGTACGACTGGAAATTCCAGGCCTCCCCATACCGCGCCACGGACCTCACCATCACGATCGAAACCATGGTGACGCTGCCGCCGGGCGACACGGCCGCCGTCTTCGGCTGGCTGCTGGCGCTGGATTACCCCTGGACGAACGCCGCCCGCGTCGTGGCCAGCGCGCCGCCGCTGGAAGCCCTGGCGCCGGTTGTCCACTATCTGCTTCACCCCAACGGCTTGTAGCCACGCCTGCGCCGTCTACTGGATCCCACTTGAAATACGACATCGCCGCTTTTGATTTTGACGGAACCCTGGCGGACACCATGCCCTGGTTCAATTCCATCCTGAACACCGTGGCCGATAAATACGGCTTCCGCAAGATCGACTTGTCGGAGCGCGAAAACCTGCGCCACCGCGAAGCCGCCGACATCCTGAAGTATCTGGGGATACCGCTGTGGAAGCTGCCGGCGATCATGTCGCACGTGCGCACCCTGATGCAGGACATCGATCCCAGCGTGCACCTGTTCGACGGCATTCCCGAGGTGCTCGCGCGCCTGAAGGCCGGTGGACTGCGGTTAGCCGTGATCAGCTCGAATTCCATCGAGAACGTGCAGCGCGTGCTGGGCCCGGATGCCACCGCGCTGTTCGACGACTACGAATGCGGCACCGACCTGTTCGGCAAGGCTGCCAAGATCGACCGCCTGATGCGCCGCCACGAGGTCGCCCCCGCCCGCTTCCTGCTGGTGGGCGACGAAATGCGCGACATCGACGCCGCCCGCAAGGCGGGCGTGCACGTCGGTTCCGTCGCCTGGGGTTATAACCATGTGGACGCGCTCCGCGAACGCGGCCCCAACGAGATTTTCCTGACCGTCGACGACCTGCCCGCCATCCTGGCCTGAACCTGGACCCCGCCATGCACACCGATCCCGCTCATCTCATCACCGATGCCGCCGCCTTGCAGGCGCTGTATGGCTCGCCCGGAGAAGCCTCGCTGAAGAAGGAAGTGGATCACGTGCATCCGCACTATCGGGCCTTCATCGAAGCCGCGCCGTTCGCAGTGCTGGCCACGTCCGGCCCCGGCCGGCTGGACGCTTCGCCGCGCGGCGACCCGGCGGGCTTCGTGGTGGTCGAAGATGAAAAGACGCTGCTGCTGCCCGACCGCCGCGGCAACAACCGCGTCGACAGCCTCTTGAACATCCTGACCGATCCCCGCGTGGCGTTGCTGTTCCTGGTGCCAGGCGTGGGCGAGACCCTGCGCGTGAATGGCACGGCGCGCATCAGCGTGGAACCCGCGCTGCTGACGCGCTTCGAGATCGACGGCAAGCTGCCGCGCTCCGTGCTGATCGTGGACGTGCAGACGGTGTACTTCCAGTGCTCGCGCGCCCTGTTGCGCTCACGCCTGTGGGATCCGGCGACGCAGGTGCCGCGCAGCGCCCTGCCCAGCGTCGGCCGCATCCTGTCGGACCTGACCGCCGGCACTTTCGACGGCGCCACCTACGATCGCGACCTGCCCGGGCGCGTGGCCGGCACCCTGTATTGACGCTTGAAGAAGGACGCTCCGCATGGCACGCAACGTGGAAATCAAGGCGCAGGTCGACAGCCTGGCGGCCATCGAGCCCCTGGCCGCCGCGCTATCCGGGCAAGAGCCGGTTTTCATTGCCCAGGACGACACCTTCTTCACCTGCACCCACGGCCGGCTGAAGCTGCGCGCGTTCGCCGATGGCACGGGTGAACTGATCTTCTATCAGCGCGCCGACGATACGGGGCCCAAAGAGAGCTTCTACGTCATCTCGCCGACCGATTCGCCCAGCACCTTGCGCGACGCGCTTACGCGGGCCTACGGCGCGATCGGCCGCGTGAAAAAGCAGCGGACGGTGTTCATGGCCGGACGCACCCGCATCCACCTGGACAACGTGGAGGGCCTGGGGGAATTCCTGGAATTGGAAGTGGTGCTGCGCGACGGCGAAAGCGCCGAAGCCGGCATGGAAGAAGCCCGGACCTTGATGCAGAGCCTGGGCGTGGCGCCCACGCAGCTGCTGTCGGGCGCCTACCTGGACTTGCTGGCCGACCGCCGGCCTTGAACGTTCAGGCCGGCTGCCAGCCGCGCACGAAGACGTCTACCGGCTGGCGCTTGCCGCCGGCTTTCTGCAATTCAAGCAGGCGCAGCACGCCATTGCCCGTCGCGATATCGATCCCCGAGGAATCGGCGCGCAACACGCTGCCGGGCTCCCCCGCCGTCGACGACGCCAGCGCCTGCGCGCGCCAGACCTTCACGGGGTCGGGCAAGCCGGGCAGGCGGATGCTGGCGCCGGGCACCGGGTTGAAGGCACGCACGCGGCGTTCCAGCAATTCAGCCGACTGGGTGCAATCCAATGCCGCTTCCGCCTTGTCCAGCTTGGCTGCGTAGGTCACGCCGGCTTCGGGCTGTTTGATCGGGGTCAGGCCGCCTTGGGCCAATGCGGCCAGTGCTTCAACGATGGCCTCGCCGCCCGCCAGGGCCAATGCGTCGTGCAATTGCGCCGCATTGGTATCGCCCAGGATGGGCACCACGCGCTCCAGCAGCATGTCACCGGTATCCAGGCCCTGATCCATCTGCATGATCGTCACGCCCGTCTGCGAATCGCCGGCTTCGATGGCGCGCTGGATGGGCGCCGCGCCACGCCAGCGCGGCAGCAGGCTGGCGTGGATGTTCAGGCAACCCAGGCGCGGCAGATCCAGCACCCATTGCGGCAGGATCAGGCCGTAGGCCGCCACCACCATCACATCGGGCGCCACCTGTTCCAGCAGCGCACGGGCCTCGGCGGCTTCGTCGGGATAGCGGCCGTCCAGGCGCAGGCTGCGCGGTTGAGCGACGGGGATGCCCGCATCCAGCGCGGCCTGTTTGACCGGGCTGGGCGAGAGCTTCAGCCCCCGTCCGGCCGGGCGGTCGGGCTGCGTCATGACGAGGGCAATGTCGTGACCTGCGGCCCGCAGGGCGTCGAAGGCGATACGGGCGAACTCCGGCGTGCCGGCAAAGACTAGGCGCATGGGATGAAGAACAAGGCAAGCGGGTTGGGGAAGGGGCTTCTCGTCAGTCGCGCAGCGCTTCGCGCTCGGCTTTCTTCAGCTTGGTCTTGATGCGGTTCTGCTTCAGGTTGGACAGGTATTCGACGAAGACCTTGCCTTCCAGGTGGTCGAGTTCGTGCTGCACGCACACGGCCAGCAGGCCGTCGGCTTCGAACTCGAACGGCTTGCCGTCGATGTCCAGCGCCTTGCAGCGGATACGCGACGCGCGCTCGACCTCGTCGTAAACGCCGGGCACGGACAGACAGCCCTCTTCGTAGATCTTGTAGTCGTCGCTGCGCCAGGTGATCTCGGGGTTGATCAGGGTCAGCAAGTCATTGCTGTCCTCGGATACGTCGATCACGACGACGCGCTCGTGCACGTCGACCTGGGTCGCGGCCAGGCCGACGCCGGGCGCGTCATACATGGTTTCGGCCATGTCGCGCACCAGTTGACGGATGCGGTCGTCGACTTCGGCTACCGGCTTGGCCTTTTTGTGCAAGCGCGGGTCCGGGTAGCGAAGGATAGGAAGTAAAGCCATTGAAGGGGTATCGCCAGTGATTGATGCTTACCTAAGAGTTTAATTCATTAGAGTCTTGATTTCTAATAGTTTTCGGCTAAGTCGAGCATTGCGGGCATTGCTGCGTCCCCGGTTTATTCAGGCCCGTGCGGCGGGGCCGCCGCGACAGTTCCGTCCCGCCCCCGCCGGGCCCGCCCTGCCCCGCATGCGACACTCATGCACCCTTCGACGCCTTACGCGCTTGCCCCATGCCGCTTACGCATTCTTCCGCCGAACTCGCCGCCTGGCTGCGGCTGTCCCTGGAACCCAATATCGGGTCCGCCACCGCCTGCATGCTGCTGGGCGCCCTGGGTCTGCCCGAACAGATTTACGCGCAACGGGCCACGGCGCTGGTGCGCCATGTTCCCGAGGCGTTGGCGCGCCAATTGGCCGCGTCCATGCCCGAAGACATGGCGGCGCAGGTGGACAACGCGCTGGAATGGGTCAGCGCCCCCGGCCGGCACATCCTGACGCTGGCCGACCCTACCTATCCGCAGAGCCTGCTGACCATCGCGGATCCGCCCATCCTGCTTTATGTCGCCGGCGACCCGGCCTATCTGCAAGGCCCGTCGCTGGCCGTCGTGGGCGCACGCAACGCCACGCCCGGCGGCCAGGAAAACGCCCGCGCCTTCGCCCGCCACCTGGCCGCGCACGGCTGGCGCGTCGTCAGCGGACTGGCCCTGGGCATCGATGCGGCGGCGCATGAAGGCGCGCTGGACGCCGGTCCGGAGGGCGCGGGCACGGTGGCCGTCATGGGCACCGGCATCGACCGCATCTACCCCGCCCGCCATCGCGACCTGGCGCACCGCATCGCCGCGCATGGCGCGCTGGTTTCCGAGTTTCCACTGGGCACGGGGGCCTTGCCGCCGCACTTTCCCAAACGCAACCGCATTGTGGCCGGGCTGGCGCGCGGCGTGCTGGTAGTGGAAGCGGCCAAGCAAAGCGGCTCGCTCATCACGGCGCGGCTGGCCGGTGAAAGCGGACGCGAGGTCTTCGCCATCCCAGGCTCTATCCATTCCCCCTTGTCGCGCGGCTGCCATGCGCTGATCCGCCAAGGCGCCAAGCTGGTGGAAACCGCGGCCGACATCACCGATGAACTGGGCGCCGGCCCCACCCCCGCCGTGCGCGCCGCGCCCCGGCCCGAAGCCCCGCTGCCCGACCATCCCGTGCTGGAAGCGCTTGGCTTCGACCCGCTGCACCTGGACACCCTGCAAACGCGTCTGACACTGAATACGGGCGACCTGCAAGCCCAACTGGTCGAACTGGAATTACAGGGCCGCGTCGCCCGTCTGGACGATGGCCGCTACCAACGGCTGAAGTAGGGCCGCATTCCCCCCGCGGCGTAAGCGAACTGCCGCGCGATGGCGCTAATATTGACGCAAGCGCCGCAGCCTTGCGCGCCGCGTCACCCAATACCGAACCAGGAAGAGACATGGCTTTGCCCTCCCGCGTGAAGATCGTCGAGGTGTCGCCTCGCGACGGTCTGCAGAATGAAAAGGAATTCGTGCCCACCGACATCAAGGTGGAACTGGTCAACCGCCTGGCGGCCGCGGGCTTCCCCAATGTGGAAGCCGCTTCGTTCGTATCGCCCAAGTGGGTGCCGCAGATGGCCGACGGCGCCGACGTGATGGCACGCATCGAACGCCGGCCTGGCACGATCTATTCGGTGCTGACCCCGAACATGAAGGGCTTCGAAGGCGCGCTGGCCGCTGGCGCGGACGAAATCGTGATCTTCGGCGCCGCCAGCGAAGCGTTCTCGCAAAAGAACATCAATTGTTCCATCGCGGAGTCCATCGCCCGCTTCGAACCCGTGGTGCAAGCCGCGCGCGAAGCCGGCATCCGCGTGCGCGGCAGCATCAGTTGCGCGTTGGGCTGCCCCTACCAGGGCGACGTTCCCGTGGAGTCGGTGGTCGATGTGGCGCAACGCTACCTGGCGATGCACGTCGACGAAATCGACGTGGCCGACACCGTCGGCGTGGGCACGCCGCAGCGCGTGCGCGACGTGATGACGGCGGTCACGCGCGTGGTCGACCCGGCCCGCGTGTCCGGCCACTTCCATGACACCTACGGCCAGGCGCTGGCCAACATTCTGGCCGCGTTGGAAACCGGTATTTCCATCTTCCACACGTCGGTCGCCGGCCTGGGCGGCTGCCCCTACGCCAAGGGCGCCACCGGCAACGTCGCCACCGAAGACGTGCTCTACATGCTGCGCGGCCTGGACATCGACACCGGCGTGGACTTTGACGCCGTGGTCGACATCGGCCAATGGATGTCGGCCCACCTGAACCGCAAGGGTTCCAGCCGGGCCGGCAACGCGATCGCCGCCAAACGGGCCGCATGACCACGCCTGACACCGCCCCCGCCATGGAAGATCGTGCAGCGTTGCTGCGCGACATCGGCCCGCTGCCACTGTCGGGCCAGGCATGGCCCGACTGGGTGCGCATCCTGGCATGGGTGATCCTGGCGGTGCTGGGCGTGCAGGTGGTGACGACCGCCATCCGCGCGCCCGCGCAGCCGTTCGATACCGTGCTGGCGGTGGTGGTGGTGCTGTGCTTCGTGGGCCTGCTGTTCGTGTCCTGGCACATGCAGACGTCGATCACCACCATCGATGAACGCGGCCTGCGCCAGACGTGGTTCACCCGCCGCGAAGTCGCCTGGGAAGACGTGCGCTACGCGCGCTTCGTGCCCATGCTGTTCTCGAAACGGCTGGTGGTGTTCACCCACCGGGGACGGCCGGTGATCCTCCAGGGAGGCACGCGCGAATTGCGCAGCGCCTTTGTGAAAATCGCGCAGCTGTATCGGCGGGGATGACGAGGTAGCCGGTCAGCGGATCGGCAACGCGTACATCAAGCCGCCTTGCGTCCACTGCGCATTCAGGCCGCGCTTGATCTTCAGCGGGCTACCCTGGCCGACGTTGCGCTCGAAACTTTCGCCGTAGTTCCCCACCTGCTTGACGATGTTGTAGGCCCATTTTTCGTTCAGCCCCAGATTGGCGCCGCCGCCGGGCGTGACGCCCAGGATGCGCTTGATGTTGGGGTTGGTGCTCTTGGCCTGTTCGTCCACGTTCTTGGACGTCACGCCGTATTCCTCGGCTTCGATCATTGCCGACAACGACCAGCGCACGATATTGAGCCAGGCATCATCGCCCTGACGCACGAAGGGGCCCAGCGGCTCTTTCGAGATGATCTCGGGCAGCACGATGTAGTCGTCGGGATTTTGCAGCTTCGAGATACGGATCGAGGCCAGGCCCGAGGCATCCGTGGAAAAGACGTCGCAGCGGCCCGCGGCGAACGCGTTCACCACTTCGTTGAAGGTCTCGATCACCACCGGCTTGTAGGTCACGTTGTTGGCGCGCGCCCAGTCGGCCAGCGTGTTCTCGTTGGACGTGCCGGTCTGCAGGCAGATGGTGGCGCCGTTGATCTCTTTGGCGCTCTTCACGCCCAGCGACTTGGGCACCAGGAAGCCCTGGCCGTCGTAGAAGTTGATGCCGGCGTGGATGATGCCCAGCGCGGTATCGCGCTGCTGCGTCACGGTGGTGTTGCGCGTCAGCACGTCGACTTCGCCGGATTGCAGCGCGGTGAAGCGCTGCTGAGAATTCAACGGCACCACCTTGATCTTGTCGGCGTCGCCGAAAACCGCCGCGGCGATGGCGCGGCACAGATCCACGTCCAGCCCCTGCCATTTGCCTTGCGCGTCCGGCGCCGAAAAACCTGCGAAGCCCGTGGTCGTGCCGCAAGCCACTGCGCCGCGCTGGCGCACGACGTCCAGTGTTGCCGCCTGCGCGCCTTGCGCCGCCGCCATCAAGAGCGCCGCGCCCGCCAATCCTTTTGCAATGTTCATGACCTGGATTCCTGTTATGCCGGGCGCGGGAACGCGCCGAGGCGAGAAGCTTATAGACATGAAGCGCCCACGCCAAATAACAAGCGCTTATTTAGGTATGCCCGTCCGCTGCCCGATGCGGGCATGGCGGAACCGGCCTTCAGCATAGCCACGCCGAGCGCGGGCGGGCTTGGCCCGGATCAAGCCGCCAGCGAAATCGACACGGGTTCGTTGGCTTCGCAGGCCTCCAGCGCGCGGCCCAGCCGGACCATGCCCTGGGCGATCTGGCTTTCGTTCATGGTGGCGAACGACATGCGCATGGCGAACAGGTCCGCCTGATCCGCATTGGCGTAGAACGCCTTGCCGGGTACATAGACCACTTCGTGCTCGATTGCGTAAGGCAACAGGCGCGTGGCATCCACGTCGCCCGTCAGGCGCGCCCAGAAGAACATGCCGCCTTCGGGCTTGCTGAAGCGGACGCGGTCGTTGAGTTCGCGGGCCAGCGATTCCGCCATCGCGTCGCAACGCCGACCATACGCGGCGCGAATGCGCGGCACGTGCTCTTCGTAGCGGCCATTGGCAAGGTACTGCGCCACGACTTCCTGGATCCAGGCGGACGAAGCCATGTCGTCGGCCGCCTTGGCGCCGACGCAGCGGCGGCGGATCTCGGGTGGTGCCACCAGCCAGCCGATGCGAAGCGCGGGCGCCATCGTTTTGGACATGCTGGCCAGATACACCGCCCAATGCCGGGCTTCGCCCTCGGCCAGGGCGGCGATGGGCGGTACCGCCTCGCCGGCAAAGCGCAATTCGCTGTAGGGATCGTCTTCGACGATCAGGAAACGGTGCTTCACCGCCAGTTCCAGCAGCCGCAGGCGGCGCTGGCGCGTAAGGGTCGCGCCACACGGGTTCGAGAACGACGCCACCACGCAGACCATCTTCGGCTTGATCCGGCTGGCCAGCTCGTCCAGCGCGTCCACATCGATCCCGTCGGGCCCGGAGGGCACGGTATGCACGGTGGCGCCCGTATAGCGCAGGGCCTGGACGGAATTCGGAAAGGCGGGCGATTCGATGATGGCGTGGTCGCCGGGTTGCAACATCACGCGGGTCAGCAGCGCCAGCGCCTGCTGCGATCCGCCGGTCACCATCAGTTCGGTGTCGGCGTTGCATTGCAGGCCGCGCGCGGCGGACAGGCGCGCCAATTCGTGGCGCAGGGTGGCCTGGCCGTCGATATTGGAATACTGCAGGCAGGCGCCCAGGCGGGCCAGCACCTGGGTCGACGCGATGGACAGGCCTTCCACATCGAAAAGCTCTTGCGCGGGGTAGCCGCCCGCCAGCGAGATCGTGCCCGGCCGCATGGCGTAGGGCATGAGCGATCGGATGGGGGAAGCGGGGGGATTCAGGAAAGGCGTGGCAAAGGCGTATTCTGGCGCAGCGCTGGACATGGCGGGGGACTGGAAAGGGGGGGAAACCGTGTCGTCCGGCGGGCGGCACAGGTGGCATAGAACATTGAAATATAAACAAATCTCCGCAAATTCTAAGCCTGCCGATTACGCAGGGTCAACGGCGAAAGCGGCCAGTGTGGCGAAACGATCCTGCGCAGTCCTACACTATGGGACATCCTGTTCCTGCAAGAGAGCTGCATGACCGTCGTAGACACCATGGCCGGGCGCCTCGCCCATATCCAGCAACGCATCGCCCGCGCGTGCGCGCGCGCCGGACGCGCGCCCGACAGCGTCGTCCTGCTGCCCGTCAGCAAGACCTTCGACGTGGACGCGATCCGCGAAGCCATGGCGCTGGGCCTGACCCGGTTTGGCGAAAACAAGACGCAGGAAATTCGCCAGAAAGCCGCCGCGTTGAGCGGCCAGGGCCTGCAATGGGTGCTGATCGGGCACCTGCAGACCAACAAATCCAAAGACGCCGCCCGCGACGCGACCGAAGTCCAGTCCCTGGACCGGCCCGACCTGGCCGAAGCGCTGCACCGCCGGCTGCTGAACGAAGGCCGCACGCTGGACGTCCTGGTGCAGGTGAAGACCTCGGCGGAACCCAGCAAGTTCGGCATGGCCCCCGAAGACGTGGCCGCCTTCCTGCGGCGCATCGCCGCCGAATTCCCCACCTTGCGGGTAAAGGGCTTGATGACGCTGGCCGTGAATTCGCCTGACCCCGAGGAAGTCCGCGCCTGCTTTCGCGCGCTACGCGAGCTGCGCGACCAGTTGCGCGCCGAAGACATCGCCGGGATCTCGCTGGATCGCTTGTCGATGGGCATGAGCGGCGATTTCGAACTGGCGATCGAGGAAGGGTCGACCGAAGTGCGTATCGGCACGGCGATCTTCGGGGCGCGCACCTACCCTGATCCGCAGTAGCCTGCGGCGGGGTGCAGTGCGGGAAAACCGGGGGGCATGACCCCGCCTTTCCGGTGGCAACGCGAGGCATAATAGCGTCGCAAAAATAGCGACGCATACTGACGGCGCAAGACTCGATTGCCACTGGCGTCGCGCTCAATACAGACCCCGCACGAGGAGACACCCCATGCAGAACCCCGCACGGCGCCTATTGGCGCTGGCCGCCCTGTCGCTGGCCGCCGCCACGGCATCCGCCCAATCCTGGCCCACGCAGCCGATCCGCTGGATCGTGCCCTACCCCGCCGGCGGCGGCACGGACGTGGTGGCCCGCACGGTCGCCAGTGGGCTGGAAAAGCCCTTGGGCCAGACCATCGTCGTTGAAAACCGCCCCGGCGCCGCCACCATCATCGGCGCCACGGCCATCGCGCAAGCCGAGCCCACCGGCTACCTGATCGGCACGGCCGACTCCGGCACGCTGGCGTTCAACTCGTCGCTGTACGCGAAGCTGTCCTACGACCCGGCCAAATTCACCTACATCGGCGGCATCGCCAAGTTCCCGCTGTTGCTGGCCGTGAACGTCAATTCGCCGTACAAGACGGTCGACGACGTGCTGGCCGCCGCCAAGAAGGAACCGGGCAAGCTGACGGCGGCCTCCGCCGGCGCGGGCTCGCCGCATCACCTGGCGCTGGAGCTCTTCAAGCAGCGCACGGGCGCCAACCTGCTGCACGTGCCCTACAAGGGCGCCGCCCCCGCCATCCAGGACCTGCTGGGCGGACAGGTGGACGTGATGTTCATCGACCTGGCCTCGGGCCTGCCCAACGTGAAGGCCGGCAAGTTGCGCGTCCTGGCCGCCGCTACCCCCGAGCGCGTGTCCGTGCTGCCCGACACGCCCACGATGGCCGAACAAGGCGTGGCCAACTTCACCGCCTATGCATGGCAAGGCCTGGTCGGCCCGGCCGGCGTGCCGGAAGCCGTGGTCAAGAAACTGTCGGCCGATCTGGACGCCACGCTTAAAAACCCCGCCGTGTCGCAAAAGATGCTGGACATGGGCGTGATCCCGATGCCGATGTCCGCGCAGGACTTCAAGGCGTATGCCGAACAGGAGCGTAGCGCCTGGGCCGACGTCATCAAGAAGGCAAACATCAAGCTGGAGTGACCCGGCAAGACGTAAAAAACGCGGCCATTGCTGGCCGCGTTTTTTTTGCGCAAAGGCGGCTTGCTCGTGCCGCTTACACCAGCACGCGCTCGATGCCGCCCGCGTTGGCGCGTTTCACGTAGTCTTCCATCCAGCCTTCGCCCAGGATGTGGCGGGCCATTTCGACAACGATGTAGTCGGCTTCCATCTTGACGTCGCCTTCATAGCGCGACAGGCCCTGCAAGCAGGACGGGCAGGACGTCAGCACTTTCACGTCGCCCGCGAAGCCGTCGCTGCGCAGCGCGGCATCGCCCTTCAGCAATTCTTCTTGCTTGCGGAAGCGCACTTGCGTGGAGATGTCCGGCCGGCTGACCGCCAGGGTGCCCGACTCGCCGCAGCAGCGGTCGCTCTTGACGGCGTCGTCGCCCACCAGGGCGCGCACCGTCTTCATCGGCTCCTGCAGCTTCATCGGCGTGTGGCAGGGGTCGTGGTACATGTACCGCACGCCCTTGGCGCCTTCCAGTTTGATGCCCTTTTCAAGCAGGTACTCGTGAATGTCGATCAGACGGCAGCCCGGGAAGATCTTGTCGAATTCATAGCCCGACAACTGGTCATAGCAGGTGCCGCAGCTGACCACCACCGTCTTGATATCCAGGTAGTTCAGCGTATTGGCGACCCGGTGGAACAGCACCCGATTGTCGGTGATGATCTGCTCGGCCTTGTCCGTCATGCCGTTGCCGCGCTGGGGATAGCCGCAGCACAGGTAGCCCGGCGGCAGCACGGTCTGCACGCCCGCATGCCACAGCATGGCCTGCGTGGCCAGGCCGACTTGCGAGAACAGGCGTTCGGAACCGCAGCCGGGGAAATAGAACACGGCCTCGGTGTCGGCGGTCGTGGCCTTGGGGTCCCGGATGATCGGCACGTAGTTCGCGTCTTCGATGTCCAGCAGCTTGCGTGCTGCCTGCTTGGGCAGCCCGCCGGGCATTTTCTTGTTCACGAAGTGCACGATCTGCTCGCGCAGCGGCGGCTTGCCGACGGTGGCCGGCGGCTTGGCCGTCTGCTTCTTCACAAGACCCGAGAACAGGTCATGCGCGGCGCGCTGCACCTTGTAGCCCACGCCCACCATCGCCTTGCGGGTGGCGTTGATCGTGGCCGGATCCTTGGCGTTCAGGAAGAACATGGCGCTGGCCGTGCCCGGGTTGAACGACTTGCGGCCCATGCGGCGCAGCACGGCGCGCATGTTCATCGACACGTCGCCGAAGTCGATATCGACCGGACAGGGGTTGTAGCACTTGTGGCAGACCGTGCAGTGATCGGCCACGTCTTCGAATTCTTCCCAGTGCTTCAGGCTGACACCGCGCCGGGTCTGCTCTTCGTACAAGAAGGCTTCAACCAGCAACGACGTCGCCAGGATCTTGTTGCGGGGCGAATACAGCAGGTTGGCGCGCGGCACGTGGGTGGCGCACACCGGCTTGCACTTGCCGCAACGCAGGCAGTCCTTGATGGATTCCGAGATGGCGCCGATGTCGCTTTGCTGCATGATCAGCGACTCGTGGCCCATCAGGTTGAAGCTGGGCGTCCAGGCGTGGCGCAGGTCGGCGCCCGGCATCAGCTTGCCGGCGTTGAAGTGGCCATTGGGGTCGACGCGACGCTTGTAGTCCTGGAACGGCGCCAGTTCGGCTTCGGTCAGGAATTCGTACTTGGTCAGGCCGATGCCGTGCTCGCCGGAGATCACGCCGTCCAGGTCGCGGGCGATCTGCATGATGCGGTCAACGGCCTGATGGGCCTCGCGCAGCATTTCGTAATCGTCCGAGTTGACCGGGATGTTGGTGTGCACGTTGCCGTCTCCGGCATGCATGTGCAGCGCGACGAACACCCGGCTTTTCAACACGCGGCCGTGGATGGCGACGAGTTCGTCGACGATCTTCTTGTAAGCAGCGCCGGAGAACGCGCGCTGCAGGCCGGGCAGCACTTCGACCTTCCAGGACACGCGGATCGTGCGGTCCTGCACCACGTCGAACACTCGGGCGGTCGGTTGCGCGGCCAAGCGGTCCGTCAGCGTGGCATGGACGTCGCCCAGGCCCAACGCTTGCAGGTCCGGCAACGCCTGCGCCAGCGGCAGGTCCAGGTTGTCCAGCAGCCATTGCCAGCGCTGGCGCACGCTGCCCAGCAGCTCAAGCGCCTGGCGCGTGCGGTCGGCCAGCACTTCGGCGCGAGTGCTTTCGATATCGGCGTCGTCGGCCTTGCCCACCGGCAGCGGGGTGCACAGGTAGGCGTCCAGCGCGCCCAGCAGCTTCAACTTGTTGCTTGTCGACAGTTCGATGTTGATGCGTTCGATGTGATCCGTGTATTCGCCCATGCGGGGCAACGGAATCACCACGTCTTCGTTGATCTTGAAGGCGTTGGTGTGGCGCGCGATGGCGGCGGTGCGCGAGCGGTCCAGCCAGAACTTCTTGCGCGCCTCGGGGCTGACGGCCACAAAGCCTTCGCCGTGGCGCGTGTTGGCCAGGCGCACGACTTCGCTGGCGGCAGCGGCCACGGCGTCATCGTCGTCGCCGACGATGTCGCCGATCAGGACCATCTTGGGCAGCACGCCCCGCTTGCTCTTGGTGGCGTAGCCGACCGCGCGCAGATAGCGTTCGTCCAGGTGTTCCAGCCCGGCCAGGATGGCGCCGCGCGCGCGGCCTTCGCCGTCCAGGTAGCCCTTGACCTCGACAATCGACGGGATGGCGTCGCGCGCCTGCCCGAAGAATTCCATGCAGACCGTGCGCGTGTGGCGCGGCATGCGGTGCAGCACCCAGCGCGCCGACGTGATCAGGCCGTCGCAGCCTTCCTTCTGGATGCCCGGCAGGCCCGCCAGGAACTTGTCCGTGACGTCCTTGCCCAGCCCTTCCTTGCGGAACACGCGGCCTTTGATTTCCAGCGTTTCGGTCTTGAGCAGGCGTTCGCCGGGCTTGCCTTTGCCGTCAAACCACTTGAGTTCGAAACGGGCCAGCTCCACATCATGGATCTTGCCCATGTTGTGTTCCAGACGGGTCACTTCCAGCCAGTTGCCGTCCGGATCGACCATCCGCCACCAGGCCAGGTTGTCCAGCGCGGTGCCCCACAGCACGGCCTTTTTGCCGCCCGCGTTCATGGCGATGTTGCCGCCCACGCACGACGCTTCGGCCGACGTCGGGTCCACGGCGAACACGAAGCCGGCGGCTTCGGCCGCTTCCGACACCCGCTTGGTCACCACGCCGGCGCCGGCATGGATGACGGCCACGGGCTCGGTCAGCCCGGGCAAGATACAGGACTCGACCTTGCCCAGCTTGTCGAATTTCTCGGTGTTGATGACGGCCGACTTCCACGTCAGCGGGATGGCGCCGCCGGTATAACCGGTGCCGCCCCCGCGCGGGACGATGGTCAGGCCCAGCTCGATACAGGCCGTGACCAGCGCGGCGATCTCGTCTTCGGAATCCGGCGTCAGCACCACGAACGGGTATTCCACGCGCCAGTCGGTCGCGTCCGTCACGTGGGACACGCGCGACAGGCCGTCGAACTTGATGTTGTCGCGCGCCGTGATGCGGCCCAGCACCTTATGCGCCTGCTTGCGCATCATGGTGGTCTGGTCGAACTCGCCCTCGAACGCGGCGATGGCGGAACGGGCGCGGGCCAGCAGGCCAACGACCTTTTCATCACGGTGCGGATCGTGGCCTTCCTCGGTGGGCGTGCCCGGTTCGCGGCGGCGGTCGATCTCTCCCAGGCGGTGATGCAAGGCGTCGATGAGCTGCTTGCGGCGCTTGGGGTTGTCCAGCAGGTCGTCCTGCAGATACGGATTGCGGCGCACGACCCAGATGTCGCCCAGCACTTCGTACAGCATCCGCGCGGAGCGGCCGGTACGGCGTTCGCCGCGCAGGTCGGACAGCAGGCTCCAGGCGTCTTCGCCCAATAGCCGGCCGACAATCTCGCGGTCGGAAAACGACGTGTAGTTGTAGGGAATTTCGCGCAATCGCGCGGGTGCTGCGGGCGGCATCGCCCCGTTCAAGATGTGGCTAGCGAGTGGGGCGTTCATGGCGGCAAGAGGGGCCCATAAAAAATTATTTTATGCCATCAGCCGGACTTGACCCCAAATACCCCTAGGAAGCCGGCCAAAAGCGTGGGGAAAGGGCGTCAATGCGTCCCCATTTAAGCTTTCAGTCAGCCTCAAACCTGCCCGGGAAAGAACCACAGCAAGCTGGCGGTCATCACCAGATATCGCAGGAATTTGCCGATGGCCATATACAGCACGCACGGCCAGAACGACAGCCGCAACCATCCCGCCACCGCGCACAGCGGGTCGCCCACCGCGGGCAGCCAGGATAGCAGCAAGGCCGGCGGCCCCATCCGGTGGATCCAGTCATGCGCCCGCTCGTTCCAGCGCCCGCGCATGCGGCCGCTTTCGGTCGCGTCCGGGTGCGGATGGGGGTGCTTTTCCTTCCAGCGCTCGACGGCCTTTTCAGCGCCCAGGCCCATCCAATAGCTGATCGCCCCGCCCACGGTATTGCCGGCGGTGGCCACCAGAACGGCAGGCCAGAACATGTCCGGCGACAACTTGATGTAGCCGAACACCGCCGGCTCGGAGCCCAGCGGCAGCAAGGTGGCGGACACGAGCGACACCGTGAAAATGGCCGACAGGCCCACCGAGGGCAGCGCCAGCATTCCCAACAGCCAGTGAACAGCGGATAAGAGGCTTTCTTCCATGATGAGCGAGTGTAGCCGCGCCCAAGGGCGGAACGATCAGGAATCGATCGCGCCTTCGCTGTCCACGCGGCGTCATCCTGGGCATAAACCTGTCGGGCAACCCGGCTTTCCCTGCAATAATCCTGCCCACGTCCTCACTCTTGTCCCTGCCGCAGTCCATGTCCACTGATTACCTGAAACGCATTCTGACCTCGAAGGTTTACGACGTCGCGGTCGAATCGCCGCTGGAACCGGCGCCCCAGCTATCCGCGCGGATCGCGAACACGGTCCTGCTCAAACGCGAGGACACCCAGGCCGTTTTCAGCTTCAAGCTGCGCGGGGCCTACAACAAGATGGCCAATCTTGCGCCCGCCTTGCGCAACCGCGGCGTCATCGCGGCATCAGCCGGCAACCACGCCCAGGGCGTGGCGCTGGCCGCCAGCCGGCTGGGGTGCCGCGCCGTCATCGTCATGCCCACGACCAGCCCGCAGGTAAAGATCGACGCGGTGCGCCGGCTGGGCGGCGAAGTCGTGCTGGCGGGCGAGAGCTTCACCGACGCCTTCGCACACGCGCAGATCCTGGAAAAGAAAGAGAAGCTGACCTTCGTCCACCCGTTTGACGATCCCGACGTGATCGCCGGCCAGGGCACGGTGGGCATGGAGATCCTGCGCCAGCACCCGGGCCCCATCGACGCCATCTTCGTCGCCATCGGCGGCGGTGGCCTGATTTCCGGCGTGGCCGCCTATATCAAGCAGTTGCGGCCCGAGATCAAGATCATCGGCGTGCAAACCGAGGACTCCGACGCCATGTTGCGCAGCGTGCGCGCCGGCCGTCGCGTGCAACTGAGCGACGTGGGCCTGTTCTCCGATGGCACGGCCGTCAAGATGGTGGGCGCCGAAACCTTCAAGCTGACCCGCAAATACGTCGACGACTTCGTGGTGGTCGACACCGATTCCATCTGCGCCGCGATCAAGGACGTCTTCCAGGACACGCGTAGCGTGCTGGAACCGGCAGGCGCCATGGCGGTGGCCGGCGCCAAGCAGTACGCGGCCGAACACCACCTGAAGGGCAAGACACTGGTGGCCATCGCCTGCGGCGCGAACATGAACTTCGACCGCCTGCGCTTCGTGGCCGAACGCGCCGAAGTGGGCGAAATGCGCGAAGCCGTCTTTGCCGTGACGATGCCTGAGCAACGCGGCAGCTTCCGCCGTTTCTGCGAACTGGTCGGCGAACGCAGCGTCACGGAATTCAACTACCGCATCTCGGATGCCGACCGCGCCCACGTCTTTGTCGGCATACAGGTGTCGTCCGCCGCCGAACCGGACAAGATCGCCGCCAATTTCCGCCGCCACGGGTTCGACACGCTGGACCTGACGCACGACGAAATGGCCAAGACCCACCTGCGCCACATGGTCGGTGGGCGTTCCGCGCTGGCGCGCGATGAATTGCTGTACCGCTTTGAATTCCCGGAACGCCCGGGCGCGCTGATGCGTTTCTTGAATGCGATGAATCCGGACTGGAACATCAGCCTCTTCCACTACCGCAACCAGGGCGCCGACTACGGCCGCATCCTGATCGGCATCCAGGTGCCCGCGGCAGACAAGAAACAATTCCGCTCGTTCGTGGCCGAACTCGGCTATCCGCATTGGAACGAGACCGACAACCCCGCCTACAAGCTGTTCCTGTAAGCGCCGAGCGCGGCCTGCCGCTCCAATGCGAGAGGGCCTCCTTGCGGAGGCCCTTCCCTTCTGTACGTCAAACGCGCCCGGCCGGACCCAAATAAGCGGGGGGATCGCTGTCACTCGGCGGCTTACGGAGATAAGCCGCGCATTCAGCAAGGCCCGGCCGGGTGCGTTGCCGCTTAGAACCGGTGACGAATACCCATTGCAACGGCGGTGTCGCGCGCATCATGCTGGAACGCGTAGTTGTCGCCGTAGGAAGCGTACGCGTACAGGTTGGTGCGCTTGGTGAAGTCGTAGGTGTAGCCCAGGCTGTACACGTTGAACGTGGCGTCGTCGCCCGTCAGCTTGTCGTTGCCCGCGGTGGCGCGCTGCCACGAACCGAACACGGCGTGGCGGCCCAGCGGCACGGTGGCGCCGATCATGTAGGAATTGGCGCGGAAGCCGTCAGCCAGCTTGAACGAACCCAGGTTGTTCATGCCGTCAGGCGTGGTACCCATGTTCTGGCCGATGAACCAGCCATCGCGGGTCTGGCCGAAAGCGGCAGCCAGCTTCACGACTTCAAAGTCGTACGAACCGCCGATGATGTATTCCTGGATGCGGGCCGAGTCCTTGCCGCCGACGCGCTTGTTCGTCGGATCGAAACGGTCGTAGGCCAGGGCCACGTTCAGCGGGCCGTTGACGTATTGCACGCCAGCGGTCAGCACGCGGTTGTTGTCGCCCGTGGCAAAGCCGGTCTGGGTCGTGTCGCTGACGCTGTCGTCGGCGCTGAACGAATAGCCCACGCCTGCCTTGAAGCCGCCCATGCTCGGGGTCTGGTACAGAACCAGGTTGTCCAGGCGCATCGTGTTGGCGCTACCGAACGTGGTACCCATGTTGGCGGTGTTGTAGCTGATCGAGAACGGGTCGATCGAACCGAAGTACTTCGACGCCAGGTTCGTCTGGCGGCCGAATTCCAGACGCCCCCAGGAATCGCTGTCCAGGCCCACGGTGGCCTGACGGCCGAACAGGCGGCCGCTCTGCAGCGACTTGCCGTTCATGGGACCGAAACCGCCTTCCAGCGTGAACACGGCGCGCAAGCCGTCGCCCAGGTCTTCCGTGCCGCGCAGGCCGAAGCGCGAACCGCTGCTCACGCCCTGCACGCCGCCGAAGCGGCTTTGCGACACCCCATTGAACTTCACTTGTTCGTAGCCGATACCGGCGTCGATCAAGCCGTACAGCGTCACGGAGTCTGCGGCTTGCGCGGCGCTGGCAAAACCTGCCAGCAACGCGACGGCCAATAGCGTCTTCTTCATATAAGTCCCCAAAATGGCGAGATAAAAGGCATCCGCAACCGCGCCGTCCCAACGACGGGGCCTTTGCGTGCCGCTGCGAACACGCAGGCGGCGTCTGCACGGAATCTAGTGTCCGGCTTGCGCCAACCCGAAGTAACACGGATTTCGAAGAACTACTTTCCATGGTTGGGATAATGACGACCAGCTGACACCTCGCCAGGTCTGGAAACCTGCGTTAACGCCTTGAAAATAAATATGAATCTTTGCTCGTAAATCGAAAATGCGCGCGGTCTTATCCCGTCGGCACGCCGGATTCATCGACAACACTTGTTCGAGCACGCGCACAGTTTTGCGGCAAAAACGCCACACTGTTTCGCCGTCCGCGCCGCGAACGGGCAATAAAAAACCCCTCGGCGTCTCAAGGGGTTTCTCGTGACCATCCGGGGCCAGACGTCAGGCGTCGAGGCTTACTTGCCCTTGGGCGGGTAGTCCAATTCACCGAAGGTGTATTCGCCACGGGCCTTGGCTTCGGCCAATTCCTGGCGGACCTGCTCGCGGGTCTTGCCACCGGACTGCGACACGGCAGCGCGGGGCGGGTAGTCCAGTTCGGCGGTCGTGACCTGGCCGGCGGCCTTGGCGCTTTGCAGTTCTTGCTGCACCTGATCGCGCGTCATGCTGGTCTGAGCAGCGGCGGCGGGCGGGTAATCCAGTTCGCCGAACGTGACCTGGCCTGCGGCCTTGGCGGCCTGCAGTTCTTGTTGAACCTGTTCACGCGTCTTGCCATCGGCGTGAGCGGCGGACATGCCAACCAGGGTTGCGGTGACCATAAGTGCGGTTGCTAGGGCTTTCATTGTGATGACTCCATCCTAAACCTTGCACAGCGTCTTCTGCCAGGCTGGCAGCTGCGATGTGACTGTTTGATTGCTGGGACGAAGTATCTGGCGATTGGCGCCTAGTAAAAACCCTTATTTTGGTGAACATATTTTCACGGATGGGACAATTGCACGATGTATCCGGCGTCACCCGCGCGATTCTTGCGCAGATTTTCTGCCAAGCCAGGCGCGACAGGCCCTGCAGGCATTCAGCTACAAGCAAGCTGGGTCACGGAACCCGCGGCCACCCGCCGGGAACAGGAAGTTCCGCGTGGGGAAATAGACATTTCTGCTGGCGGGACAATAATTCCATTTATCATACAAATCTGCCAGAAATGGAATTTTGAGTCTAGAGGGCCTTATGGATATCCAGCTTAACGACATCGCGCTTTTCGTCGAAGTCGCCAAGCGCAAGAACTTCAGCCACGCTGCGGAAGCCTTGAATATTCCGACCTCCACGCTCTCTCGCCGGGTCAGCGAACTGGAACGCAGCGTGGGCATGCGCCTGTTGAACCGCAGCACGCGCAAGATCGATCTGACTGAAGCGGGCGCCATCTACTTCGAACGCTGCCGGCACATCGTGGAAGAAGCGCGCATCGCGCACGACCAGTTGCTGGACATGGCGGTGCAGCCCAAGGGCCGCCTGCGCATTTCGTTGCCCACCAGCCTGGCCCAGTTGTTCCTGCCTGCCGTCATCAGTGAATTTCGAGAGCAGCATCCCGACATCGAATGCGATTTCGACTTGAGCATGCGCCCGATCGACCCCATCAGCAATCCGTTCGACCTGATCCTGCGCTTCGGGCAGCAGCCCGATTCCAGCCTGATCTCGCGCAAGATCGTGCTGATGGCCCACCAGTTGTACGCATCGCCGGACTACCTGGCGCGCCACGGCGAGCCGCGCGTGCCCGCAGACCTGACGCACCATGAATGCCTGCGGCCGACCATGCGCGAGGAATCCTCTTTCTGGATGCTCCACTCGGGCGACAAGGTAGAGCGCGTGCAGGTTTCCGGCCGCCTGTCGGCGAACAATGTGGGCATGCTGGGACGCCTGGCCGGCCAGGGGCTGGGCATTACGCCGCTGCTGGTGTTCGATGCGATGGAGCGCGCGATCAAGCAGGCGGGATTGGTGCGCGTGCTGCCCGACTGGAGCCTGACGCCCCTGCCGCTGTTCGCACTGCTGCCGTCCCGCATGCTGCCCGCCAAGACCAAGGCGTTCCTGGACTTCATCCAGCCCCGCCTGTCCGATTCATAGGACGTCCGATTCATAGGACGGGTGACGCGCAGAGCACGCCGTGGGGGGGGGGGGG
>NZ_JBHFII010000012.1:21396-43898 GCF_057334215.1 Achromobacter maghribensis
GCCAGGGCCCGGCACACCGGGCACCTGCCCCGCGCCGCCGATTACGGCGTGGTGCCGCCGTACTGACAGACCGTGTAAAGCGGCGTGCCGGTAGCGGCCACCTTGGCCGAACCGCCCAGATCGGGCAGATCGATGATGGCGGCGGCTTCGACCACGTTCGCGCCCAGGCGCTGTAGCAACTTGATGGCGGCCAGCATGGTGCCGCCCGTGGCGATCAGGTCATCGACCAGCAACACACGCTGGCCGGTGCGCACGGAATCGGTGTGCATCTCGACGGCGGCGTTGCCGTATTCAAGCGAGTATTCCTCGGCCACGGTGCGAAAGGGCAACTTACCCTTCTTGCGCACCGGCACGAAACCCAGGTTCAGTTCGTAGGCCAGCACGCTGCCCACGATGAAGCCGCGCGCGTCGACGCCCGCCACCAGGTCAAGGCGCTGGCGCATATAACGGTAGACGAACAGATCGATCAGCACCCGGAACGCGCGCGGATCTTGCAGAACCGGCGTGATGTCGCGGAACACGACACCCGGTTGGGGCCAGTCCGGAACGCTGCGGATGGTGCGCCGGATGTACTCGGCGTTGTCGGTCTGCATGGAAGGCGGCCCTGAAGAATTGAAGCAAGGCGAACTATAACCTTGCCACCGCGCTTAAGCCAGGATTGCCTCCCGTGACAAGTCATGTAAACGGGCGTGACGCAACTCGTAGCAGCGGTCGACCGCGCCGGCGGGCAAGGCCGCGTGCGTGGCCAGCACAACCGTGCGTCCCCGCACCGCGCGTTCCAGGTCGTTGAAAAAGTCGGTCTGCGCCGCGGCGTCCAGACCTGCGGTGGGTTCGTCCAGCACGATGACCGCCGCTGGCGACAGCAGCGCCCGCGCCAGGCACAGGCGGCGCGCCTGGCCCGCCGACAGCTGCGAACCGGTCTCGCCCGCCCAGGTGTCCAGTCCGTCAGGCAGGCCACGCACGAAATCGCCCAGCCTGGCCGCGTCCAACGCGCCCCATAGCGCCGCATCGTCCGCGTCGGGGTCGCCGATCAGCAAATTGGTGCGCAGGGTGCCCAGGAACACCGGGGCGTCCTGGGACAGCAATGCAATGCGCCGGTGCCAATCCGCCTGCGTGCAATCTCGCGCATCGCAGCCGCCGAAGCGCACCTGTCCCGACTGCGGATCTTCCAGGCGCAGGATCAGATGCAGCAGCGTGGATTTGCCCTGCCCGCTTGCCCCCATGATGGCGACCCGCTCGCCGGGCTCGACCCGCAAGCTGACGCCGTCCAGCACCGCCGGGCACGCGCCCTGCCCCCGGGACGGATAACGGAACACGACCCCGTCCAGCTCCAGCGCGCCCGCGGACGGCAAGGCGCGCACGACGGGCGCATCCTGCATGTCCGGCTGCGCTTGCGTCACTTCCCGGATGCGCGCCGCGGCCGACATCGCCGACCCCATGCGGGACGCGCCGCGCATGATCGGCCCCGCCACTTCGAAAATACCGATCACGGCCAGCAACAAGCCCACCAGCACGGGGCCTTCGATCTGCCCGGCCTCATGCGTCCCCAACCCGAACCACAGCAACGCCAACACCGACAGGCCCGCCGCGACTTGCAGGAACCACTGTCCGCGCGCCGCCACCCGGGCCTGGCTGCGACGGGCCCGCACGCTGGCTTCGCACAGCCGTTCGAAATGCGCGGTGGTCGGCGCCTGCGCATGCAACGCCACCATATCCGCGTGGCCGTCCACCGCGTCCAACGTCGCCGCGCGCAATCCCGACGCGCTTTCCTGGGCGGCGGCGCCCGGCTTGCGCGCCGCGCGCAGCAGCCACCCCGGCACCAGGACACAGGCGGCCAGCAACGCCAGCGCGAACGTCAGCGCGGCGGCGGGCACCCACATGCCAAGCACTGCGGTCAGCACGGCGCCCCCCAGGATGGCGGTCGCCAACGGCGCCAGCACGAACAGGAACACGGTATCCAGCGCATCGACGTCGCCCGTCATTCGCGCCACCAGATCGCCGCTGCGGTACTTCGCCAACTGACGCGGCGTCAGCCTGATCAGCGCCCCGAACACCGTGGCGCGCAGATCGGCCAGCAGGCGCAACGTAGCCGAGTGGCCCACGACGCGATCCGCATAGCGCGACACGATGCGCAGAAATGACAGGCCGCGCACCAGCGCCGACGGCGCGAACAGGTTGAACACCCCGCCCGCCCCCGCCAGGGCCGCGCCCGTCAGGAACCAACCGGACACCCCCAACAGGCCGACGCCTGCGGCGACGGTGGCCAGCGCACAGAACAATGCGAGCAAAAGCCCGCTTTTACGGCGTGCATACAACGGCGCCAACAACAGCAAATTCTTCATGCGTCTTCCACTTTTCCGCTCGCCACCCGCAGCACGCGGCCGAACCGGGCCGCGACCGCCGGCGCATGCGTGGCCAGCAGCAAGGTGCGGCCCACGGAGAATTCCAGGATTTCATCCAGCACCCGGGCCTGGGTAGCCTCGTCGAGATGCGCCGTGGGTTCGTCCAGGAGGATCAGCCCGGGATCCCGCAGGAACAGGCGCGCCAGCGCAACCCGCTGCGCCTGCCCGCCTGACAGGCCATGGCCGCGGCTGCCCAGCGGCGTGTCCAGGCCTTGCGGCAGCTCGTCCGAAAATTCCAGCACACAGGCGCGACGGGCCGCGTCGCGCAATTCGGCATCGGACGCGCCTGGACGGCCCAGCCGGATGTTGTCGGCAATCGACCCCGCCAGCAGCTGCGGCTTTTGCCCGATCAGCGCCACGCGCTGGCGCAAGACAGCTTCATCCCAGTCGGCCAGCGCCATGCCGTCGATGCGGACCTCGCCGTCAAAGGGCCGCAAGCGCGCAAGGGCTTCGATCAACGTGGACTTGCCGATGCCACTGGGCCCCATCAACGCGACCTGCTCGCCCGGCGCCAGATGCAAGCCGGCGCCATCCAGAACCGTCTGCCCGCGTCCTGGCGCGGTCACGCGCAAGCCAATCACGTCCACCTGCGCGCCCGCACCGGACGCAGCCAGCGCGACCGCCCCCGGCGCGGCCGGGCCAGCTTCGGCATCTTGCGGCAGGCCATCGAACAGCACGGCGATCTGCGTCACGGCCGCCAACGCCGTGGCGCGGTCGTGATAGTGCGCGGCGAACTGGCGCAACGGCGCATAGACCTCCGGCGCCATCAACAGGCAGAACAGGCCCGCCTGCAAGGTCAGAGGCGACCACCGCACGTCCAGGAATCCAAGATAGGTCAGGCCGATATATACGGCCACGCCCGCCACGCCCAGCGCGGCGAAGAACTCCAGTACCGCGGACGACAGGAAAGCGATGCGCAGCACCGACATCGTGCGCTGGCGCAACGCATCGCTGGCAGCCACGACAGAGGCCGCCTCGGCTTGCGCCCGGCCATAGAGTTTCAACGTGGACAGCCCGCGCAGGCGGTCGGCGAAAAAGCCGGACAAGCGGGCGAAAGCACGCAGGTGGCGGCGGCTGGCGCCTTGCGCGCCCCACCCCACCAACGCCATGAACAGCGGGATCAGCGGCGCGGTGATCAACAACACCAGACCCGCGATCACGTCCACCGGCAACAACAGCACCGAAAACGCCACCGGCAACATCGCGGCGGCGGCCATCGCGGGCAGGTACTTGGCAAAGAAGCCGTCCAACGCCTCGACCTGGTCGACGACCGCGCTGGCCAATTCACCCGACGCCTTGCCGCGGCTCCAGTACGGCCCCTTCGCCACCAACCGGGCAAACAGCGCCTGGCGCACGTGGCGCTTGATGCGTTCAGCGGCGTCCGCCCCGGCGCGCTCCCCGGCCCAGGTGATGCACGCGCGCAGCAGCATCAACCCGGCGATGCCCAAGATGGCGCCCAGCAATTCCTGGCGCGGCGCCTGGCGGACGATGGCTGCGTCCAGCACGCTGGCCAGCAGCCACGCCTGCACGACCAGCAAGGCGCCGCTGACCAGCGGCGCGGCCCCCGCCAGCATCAACGGAACCCTCGCCGCCTTGGCAAGCGCCATCAACCACCGCGACTGTTCGCGCGGCGGTTTCTGCAGACTGGCCGAGGGATCGTGCTCGAGGGTGCTAGCGCCGCCGCTCACTCGTCGCCACGGCTCGCGCGCGGGTCATGCGAATGCCCTTCGCGCAGCTCGAACCACATTGCATTGAGGATAGCGAACGCACACGCCAGGCCCAAGCCGAGTATCCACGAGAAATACCACATGGTGGAGGCTCCTTTTTCAGTAAGAGTTGGGCGTGTCGCCCACGGAATCATGGGTGACCTTGCCGCGCATGACGCGATACACCCAGGCGGTGTAGAGCGTGACGATAGGCAGGAAGATGACCACCGCGATCACCATGATCCACAGCGTCAGATGGCTGGACGACGCGTCCCAGACGGTCAGGCCGGCTTGCGGGTTGGTCGACGACGGCATCAGGAACGGGAACAGCGAAAAGCCCACGGTCAGGATGACGCCTGCGATCGACAGCGCGGAAGCCAGGAACGACAGGGCATGGGCGCGCACGCTCAAGAGCAGCAGCACCAGCACCGCACCCGCCACGCCCAGCGCGGGTGCGATCCACATCAACGGCCATTTCGCGTAGTTGGCCATCCAGGCGCCGGCCTGCACGCTCACGGACTTGAGCATGGGATCCGACGGCCCCTTCATGTCGACCGCGCTGGTGATGATGTGGCCGTTGAGACCGCCCGCGACCCAGAAGCCGCCTGCGACAAACAGCGCCACCGTCAGCAACGCCAGCAGACGCCCCCAATTGCGGGCTCGTGACGAAATGGGGTCTTCCGTGCGCCAGGCCAGCAGCACCGCGCCGTGCATGGCCAGCATCACCACGCTCAACACGCCGCACAACAATGCGAACGGCGTGAACAGCTGGTAGAAATGGCCTTCGTACATCATTCGCAGCGCGGAACCCTGGAACGTGAACGGCACGCCCAGAATGATGTTGCCGACCGCCACGCCGAATACCAGCGAGGCCACCACGCCCGAAAAACACAGCACGCCGTCCCAGCTGTTGCGCCAGCGGCTGCCTTCCATCTTGCTGCGGTACTTGAAGCCCACGGGACGCAGGATCAGCGCAATCAACGCCAACATCATCGCCAGGTAGAACCCGGAGAACGACGCGGCATACAGCAGCGGCCAGGCAGCGAAGATCGCGCCGCCTGCCGTGATCAGCCAGACCTGGTTGCCTTCCCACACGGGGCCGACCACGTTGATCACCACGCGGCGCTCGGCGTCGGTCTTGGCCACCACGGGCAGCAAGGCGGCCACCCCCAGGTCGAAGCCGTCCATGACGGCAAAGCCGATCAGCAACGCGCCAAGCAGCACCCACCAGATCACGCGCAAGGTGCCATAGTCAAAAGGAATAAGGGTATCCATCTGCTTCTCCCCCTCAGGCGCGCACGGCGGCGCGCACAGGATCGGCGGCGGCGTTGCCCGCCGTCGGCCCATCGGATTTCGGACCCGCCTTGATGGCGTGCAGCATTACCTTCACGCCAATGATCAGCAGGACCGTGTACAGCACCAGGAAGATAGCCAGGCTGATGGCCAGATCGGCGATCGTCAGGCCCGAGGCGGCGTAGTACGTTGGCAGCACGCCCTCGATCACCCAGGGCTGGCGGCCGTATTCAGCCACGAACCAGCCGCTTTCAATGGCGACCCATGGCAGCGGCAGGCTCCACAGCGCCACCTTGAGCAGGCCGCGGCGGCTATCCAGGCGGCCGCGAGAGGCCAGCCAGAACGCCACGCCGAAGAACAGAATCAGGTACATGCCCACCGCCACCATGATGCGGAACGCCCAGAACAGCGGCGCCACATTGGGCACGGTGTCCACCGCGGCCTTCTTGATATCGGCTTCGGTGACCTTGCTCATGTCTTCCTGATACCGCTTGACCAGCAAGGCGTAGCCCAGGTCGGGCCAGGTCTTGTCGAACGTCAGGCGCGCGTCCACGTCCTTGGGATTGGCGCGGATTTTCTGCAACGCGTCGTAGGCAACCATGCCATCGCGGATGCGGTTTTCAGCGCGCAGGATCAGGTCATCGATGCCCAGCAGCGGCGTGGTCAGGGAACGCGTGCCGATGATGCCCATGACGTACGGGATCTCGATGGCGAAGTCGTTCTTGCGTTCAGCCTGGTTGGGAATCGCGATCAGGTTGAAGGATGCCGGCGCGGGCTCGGTGTGCCACATCGACTCCATCGCCGCGATCTTCATCTTCTGGTGTTCCGTGGTCAGGTAGCCGCTTTCGTCGCCCAGCACCACGACCGACAGCGCGCCCGCCAGGCCGAAGCTGGCGGCCACCGCCATCGAACGCTTGGCCAGGTCGGTATGACGCCCCTTCAGCAGGTACCAGGCGCTGATCGACATCACGAACATGGCGCCGGCCACGTAGCCCGCGCTGACCGTGTGCACGAACTTGGCTTGCGCCACCGGGTTGAAGATCACCGCCGCGAAGTCGGTCATCTCCATGCGCATGGTGTCGGGATTGAAAATCGCGCCCACCGGGTTCTGCATCCAGCCGTTGGCGATCAGGATCCACAGGGCCGAGAAGTTCGTGCCGAACGCCACCAGCCAGGTCACCACCAGGTGGCTGACCTTGGACATGCGGTTCCAGCCGAAGAAGAACAGGCCGACGAACGTGGCTTCCAGGAAGAAGGCCATCAGCCCTTCCAGCGCAAGCGGGGCGCCGAAGATGTCGCCCACGTAGTGGCTGTAGTAAGACCAGTTCATACCGAACTGGAACTCCATCACCACCCCGGTGGCGACGCCGAGCGCGAAATTGATGCCGAAAAGCGTGCCCCAGAACATGGTCATCCGCTTCCAGATGGGGCGGCCGGTCATGACGTACACGCTTTCCATGATGGCCAGGATGAACGACAGGCCAAGCGTGAGAGGGACGAACAGGAAGTGGTAAAGCGCGGTCGCGGCAAACTGGAATCGCGACAGATTTACAACGTCGAGATCAATCATTGGGGCGCTCCCAAGCAGTGGAGGTGCCGCGGCAACCGGCATGGTTCCCAGGCCGTCTCTCGCGCCATGTTACGGGCGTTGCAAACAACTTCATAGAGGTTTCCTGAAAAATCGGGGCGGATGAGCCACTTAGCCCTTGCCCCGCAATTTGCCGGCGAAGCCCAGCACTTTTTGCACTTGCGAACCCAGTCGCATGAGCTTTTGCACGGTCTCCGGGGGCAGGCGTTGAACCTCATCGAACCATCCGGAAGACAGTTCGATGAGCTCCAGCATTTCGGTCATGCGTTGCTGCGCGTAGGCGTCGTTGGGCCCCGAAGGAGTTTCCAGCAAGGTGTCGCGCAGCAAGGTGAGCGTGGGATTGATTTCGCGCTTGCGCTTTTCTTCCATCAGGATGCGGAAGATCTCCCACACGTCTTTGGGCGTCTCGAAGTAGTCGCGGCGGTCGCCCACCTGGTGGATCAGCTTGACCAGCCGCCAAGACTGCAGCTCTTTCAGCCCCAGGCTGACGTTCGAGCGCGAGAACCCCAGCGTTTCCGCAATGTCGTCGGCATTCAGCGGGTCCGGATGCAGGAACAGCAGGGCGTAGATCTGGCCCACGGTGCGGTTCACGCCCCAGCGGCTGCCCATTTCGCCGAAATGCAGCACGAAGCGTTCGTTTTGAGGGGTAAGAACCATGAGTTATCAGCGCCAACGAGTCGGATCACGGCATGGCTGACAAATACAGTTACACCGCTTTCAGTAATTCCTGAAATTATCGAACAAACTGTGCGAAAGCGCAAACCACACTGGCGGTAGGGGCAACGGCGCAAGCCTCGCTTCGGTCGGGGGGACACCCAATGCAAACAGCCACCGGCCGAAAGGCGGGTGGCTGCGGACGGGGCGGCGCCCCGGGGGAACGACAACAGGTCGGGCGTCGCCCGGCGGTATCAGCTCGCCTTGACCGAAACGGCGGCGGACACGCGCTTGGCCTTGGCGCGGGCGGTCGCGACATCGTCGGCGACGGCCAGGCCCACACCCATGCGGCGCTTGACGAAGGATTCGGGCTTGCCGAACAGGCGGATATCCGTGCCGGCTTCCGCCAGGGCTTCCGCCACGTTGTGGAACGACACGGCGGCGGCATCCACCCCGCCATAGATAACGCTGCTGGCGCCCGGCTGGCGCAGGCGCGTGTCCACCGGCAGCCCCAGCAGCGCGCGGGCGTGCAATTCGAATTCGTTCTGGGCCTGTGTGATCATGGTCACCATGCCCGTGTCGTGCGGACGTGGGCTGACTTCCGAGAACCAGACCTGGTCGCCGGCCACGAACAGTTCGACGCCGAAGATGCCCAGCCCGCCCAGGTCGGCCGTGACGGCCAGGGCGATTTCGCGGGCCCGCGCCAGTGCGGCGGGCGACATCGGATGCGGCTGCCAGCTTTCGACGTAATCGCCATCGACCTGTTTGTGGCCGATGGGCTCGCAATAGTGGGTCTCGACGCGGCCGTCGGCGCCCCGGGCGCGGACGGTCAGCAGGGTGATTTCATAGTCGAAGCGGATGAAACCTTCGACGATGGCCCGGCCACCGCCCACGCGGCCGCCTTCCTGGGCGTAGCGCCACGATTCCGCCACGTCGTCCGCGCTTTTGATCACCGACTGGCCCTTGCCGGACGAAGACATGACCGGCTTGATGACGCAGGGGTAGCCGATGCCGCCGTCGATCGCGGCGCGCAGTTCCGCTTCGGTGTCGACAAATTTATAGGGGGAAGTCGGCAAGCCCAGGGTCTCGGCCGCCAGGCGGCGGATACCCTCGCGGTTCATGGTCAATTGGGCCGCGCGGGCGGTCGGGGTCACGCGCGCCACCCCGGCCGCTTCCAGTTCCACCAGCAAACTCGTGGCAATAGCCTCGATTTCGGGGACAATAACGTGCGGCCGTTCCTGTTCGATGATCTTCCTCAGGGCGTCCGCGTCGGTCATCGAGACCACGTGCGCCCGGTGCGCCACCTGATGGCCCGGCGCATCCGCGTACCGGTCCACCGCAATGACTTCCACGCCCAGCCTCTGCAGGGCAATGATGACCTCTTTACCCAATTCACCCGACCCGAGCAGCATGACTCGGGTGGCCAGGGGGGACAGGGGCGTGCCAAGGACGGGGCTGGAAATGCTGGACATGGAGCGGGCCTGGATAGAAGGATTGAAAGCCGTTGAAAACAGCCGCCAGGATGCCATACGCCCCTGCCGGGGGCAAACCCGCATACTGATATTAAAATCGCCGCATGACTGATCATCCCACTACATCGTCCGATACCGCGCTGGCATCCGCGCGCAGAACGCTGCAAATCGAAAGTCAGGGTCTGCTGGACCTGTCCGCCCGGCTGGACGACACCTTCACCCAGGTCGTCGCCCTGCTGCTGGCCTGCCGCGGCCGGGTCGTCGTCACCGGCATCGGCAAGACGGGCCATATCGCCCGCAAGATCGCCGCGACGTTTGCGTCGACCGGCACCCCGGCCTTCTTCGTGCACGCCGCGGAAGCCGTCCATGGCGACCTGGGCATGATCACGCGGGACGATGTCGTCATCGCCATCTCGTATTCGGGCGCCGGCCAAGAGCTGCTGACCATCTTGCCGGTGGCGCGCCGCATGGGCGCGAAGCTGGTGGCGATCACCGGCCACCCGCAATCGGAATTGGCCCTGCTGGCCGATGTGCACCTGGACGGCAGCGTGGCGCTGGAGGCCTGCCCGTTGAATTTGGCACCCACGGCCAGCACCACGGCAGCGCTGGCCCTGGGCGACGCCCTCGCGGTGGCCTGCCTGGAAGCCCGCGGCTTCGGCCCCCAGGATTTCGCGCGGTCGCATCCGGGCGGCGCCCTTGGCCGCCGCCTGCTGACCCACGTGCGCGACGTCATGCGCCAGGGCAACGCCCTGCCGATCGTGCTGTCCGGCACCCCGGTGTCCCAGGCGCTGGAAGTCATGTCGGCCAAAGGCATGGGCATGACCGTCGTCACCGACGCGCAGCACCGCCCGCTGGGCATCTTCACCGACGGCGATTTGCGCCGCCTGATCGCCCGGCACGGCGATATCCGCAGTCTGACCGTGGAGGCCGGCATGACCCGGTCGCCACGCAGCATCAACCCCGAGGCGCTTGCCGTCGAAGCCGCCCAGCAGATGGACGAGCTACGGCTCAGCCAGATGCTGGTGCTGGACAATGATGGCGCGCTGCTCGGCGCCTTGCACATGCACGATCTGATGGCCGCTAAAGTGGTATGACTATGAATCTTCCTGCTTCCGTGACTCACCCGGCCGAAGCGCTGGTCCTTGCCCGTATTCCCGCCACCGTGCGCGACCGTGCCGCAGCGGTGCGCCTGATGGTGTTCGACGTCGACGGCGTGCTGACCGATGGCAGCCTCTACTATGGCGAAAGCGGCGAACTGCAAAAGCGCTTCCACGCACTGGACGGCCACGGCCTGCGCCTGCTGATGGAAGGCGGGCTGAAGGTGGCGCTGATGACGGGCCGCTCGGGGCCCATCGTGGCCCGCCGCGCCGCCGAACTGGGCATCGCGGAAGTCATGCAGGGCGTGCGCGACAAGGGCGCGGCTTTGGTAGAACTTGCGCAGCGCAACGCGGTCCAACTGAATCAGACCGGCTATATGGGCGATGACATCATCGACCTGCCGGCCATGCAGCGCGCCGGCTTCGCCGTCAGCGTGCCGAACGCGCCCGGCTATGTCAGCCAGGCAGCGCATTGGGTCTCGACGCAACCGGGCGGCAGCGGCGCGGTGCGCGAATGCTGCGACCTGCTGCTGGCCTCCCAGGGGCGCCTTGGCGCATTCCTGGCGGCGCCGGGCCTGCTTGGCCCCGGCGCCATCCAATGACCCTCTTGAACCCGCACACGCCCGCGCGGCGAACCTGATGAAAGAACGTTTCCCTTCACTGATCGCGCTGTTCCTCCTGCTGGTGCTCGTCACCAGTTCGTGGTGGGCGGCCGATTACGCGCAGCGCGCCATCCAGGTGGACCCGCCGCGGCGCCTCACGCACGAGATGGACGCGTGGTCACGCGATTTCGTGATGCTGCGCACCGATCCGTCGGGACGCCCCATCAACCGGCTGGAAGGCGAATACGCCGAACACTTTCCGGACGATGACTCGTACCACATCACCGCGCCGCGCGCGGTGGGCCAACGCGAAGCCAACCCGATCACGGTGGGCGTCTCGAAGACCGCCGTGATGGAGCAAGGCGGCAAGCGCATCGTCATGAACGGCGACGCTCACGTGCATCGCCAGCCCGACGCCAACAACGACGTGCTGGACGTGCGCAGCCAGCAGTTGATCATCCTGCCGGACGAAGATGTAGTTTTCACGGATCTGCCCGCCGAGGTGATCAAGGGCCGTTCGCGCATGAACGGCAAGGGCATGCACTACAACAACAAAACACGCCAATTGCAGGTATCCGCGTCGACGGACGTCGAGATCTCCGGTTCCGAAGGCAGGCAACAGCGCCGGACCGAGATACCCGCCAACAACTCTGACCAGAAAAAGCCATGACCGACCTCCGGATTCTCCTTGCCCCGACGACCCGCCTGCTCGGCGCGGTCCTGCTGACGGCTTCGGTGCTTGCGCCGGCCCACGCCCAGGACGCCGCGCCCAAGCCCGCAGCCGGCGCCAGCAAGGCGGCAACCCCCGCCGAGGAACCCAGCACGCTGATCCTGTCGGACACCCTGCACTATGACGACGTGAAAAAGCAAAGCGTCTTCACGGGCAACGTCAACATGACGCGCGGCCTCATGACGCTGACCTCCGATACGCTGGAAATGCACGAGGACGCCCAGGGCGGCCAATACGGCACGGCGACGGCCAACAAAGGCAAAGTCGTGACCATCCGCCAGGAACGTCCCGAGACCTTCGAACTGATCGAAGGCAAGGGGCTGCGCGCCGAATACGACGGCACCAAGAGTACCTTCGACCTGATCGGCCAAGCCGTGGTCGTCCGTTACGTCTGTGGCAAACCGTTCGACACGATTCGCGGCGAACGGGTACGCTACAACGAGAAAACCGGCACGTACGAAGCCCAAGGCGGCCCCAATTCCGCAGCCGCTGGCGGACGCGTCCGCTCGGTCGCCGAGCCCCGCGCCAAGTCGGACGCGGCGGTCGCCGAATGCCGCAAGCAACAAGCCGCCAAGAAAGGGCGCTAAGCCGCCCCCCATGCAACACCACTCGCAGCCACGATGAACCAACCTTCTGTGCCGACCCCCGTGACCTCCGCCCCCTCGGGGGTCAAGCAGGGCAGCCTGCGCGCAACCGGTTTGCGCAAGACCTATAACGGCCGGACCGTGGTGCAGGACGTGTCCCTGTCCGTCGTCAGCGGCGAAGTCGTCGGCCTGCTGGGCCCCAACGGCGCCGGCAAGACCACCAGCTTCTACATGATCGTGGGCCTGGTGCCCGCGGATGCCGGCCGCATCGAAATCGACGGCTCGGTCATCACGGCAATGCCGATCCACAAGCGCGCGCGCATGGGTCTGTCGTACCTGCCGCAGGACGCCTCCGTGTTCCGTCGGCTGACGGTGGAACAGAACATCCGCGCCGTGCTGGAATTGCAGGTCGACGCAGACGGCCGTGCGCTGTCCACGCCCAAGATCAACGAGCAGATGGAAGCCTTGCTGGAAGAGCTCCAGATCGGCCATATCCGCAGCAATGCCGCGATCTCGCTGTCGGGCGGCGAACGCCGCCGCGTGGAAATCGCGCGCGCGCTGGCGACCAGCCCGCGCTTCATCCTGCTGGATGAGCCCTTCGCCGGCGTGGACCCCATCGCCGTCATCGAAATCCAGCGCATCGTCCGGTTCCTGAAGGGCCGCGGCATCGGCGTGCTGATCACCGACCACAACGTGCGCGAAACGCTGGGCATCTGCGACCGCGCCTACATCATCAGCGAAGGCAAAGTGCTGACTGACGGCCACCCCGACGAAATCGTGGGCGATCCGGCCGTGCGCCGGGTCTATCTGGGCGAGCACTTCCGCATGTAACCGGCACCCTGGGGAAGACCCCTAGCCCCCCTGCGGGCAAGGAGGGATACTCCCCTGGGACTCCGCCATAAAAATGCCATGTACTTGCGCTAGGTCAGCTTGTTTTATCGGCCCGAGTCTATACACTAGTACTTAACGAACCACCCAAATAAAGGAGAACGCCTAACGACCTCACCGCGCATTTTGCGCACCCATTTTTCTCTTTTAGAAGGAGAGCACACTATGAACCTGAGCATCTGCGGTCGTCACCTCGACGTCACCCCGGCAATCCGGGAATATGTCATGAACAAATTGGCGCGAGTGCTGCGGCATTTCGATCACGTCATCGATACCCAGGTCATGCTCTCAGTAGAGCCCCTGCGGCATAGAGCCGAAATCACCATGCGTCTTAGCGGTAAAGACATTCATTGTGAAGCAACCGATGAAAATCTCTATGCAGCCATAGACCTTCTTGCTGACAAAGTCGACCGTCAGGTCATCAAGCACAAGGACAAGGTACGAAGTCACTCAGCGGAGTCCGTGAAGCGGCAAGCGGCGAGCCTCTCGCCACCCCAGCAGTAATGCGCTTCATGATCACTCGCCCTGGGCGATCAAGCTAAACAGCGATTCTAGAAATCCTGCCTAAGTCCCGGTGTCCCGCTAGACGTCAGTCCAGCCGGGGCATCGGCAAAAGTCCCCGCACTTCCCCTTCCGCGTGACTCCCCAATAGCTTTGTCCCTGAATCTTCGGTTTCTTCCGGAGAAGCATCGTCGCGTCGTGGATTTCCGGCTTTTCGCACGCTCTTGGCGCTTTTGAAGACGCCATCGCGCCCCGGAATGCCCACAATCCGGCGCGATCAGTCTATGCTGTCGCTCTTGCCGTACGGCCGTCCGCCCACACCATGGGCACGGCGCGAGGCCAATTTATTGCACTGCGTCATATAACCATATAATGATCCGATGAATCATTTGTCGCGCATCCTACCCGCCGGCAACGTCGTGCTCGATATGCTCGCAACGAGCAAGAAACGAGCATTCGAACAAGCCGGCCTTCTTTTTGAAAACAACCATGGCTTGGCGCGTGCGCTCGTGTTCGACAGCCTGTTTGCCCGGGAACGCCTAGGCTCCACTGCCCTTGGGCAGGGCGTTGCCGTTCCCCATGGCCGCGTGAAGGGCTTGGAGCAGGCGCTGGCGGCATTCATCCGCCTGGCGCAGCCCATCACCTTCGACGCGCCCGACGGGCAACCGGTGTCGATGCTGCTCTGCCTGCTGGTGCCGGAAACGGCCACCCAGCAGCACCTGGACATCCTGGCCGAACTCGCTCAACTGATGTCCAACAAGGCATTGCGCGAGGCCCTGGCCACGGAGGCCGATCCGGCCATCGTCCACAAGATGCTCACGACCGGCCAACTCTGACCCTCCGCGGAAACGCTGCCATGCTCACGGTGCAGGAACTCGTCGACGACAACGCCGACAAAATCCCCTTCAACTGGATCTCGGGCCAAGGCGCCGCGGACCGCGCAATTCCCGATGACGGCATGGCGGCCGCCGACCTCGTCGGCCACTTGAACCTGATTCACCCCTCGCGCATCCAGGTGTTCGGGCAGGAAGAACTGGCGTACTACACGCGCTTCGACCTGCGCCGCCGCATGCACCACATGGACGAGCTGCTGATCGGCGGCGTGCCCGCCATCCTGCTGGCCGACGGCCTGACGCCGCCGCAAGACCTGGTCGACCAATGCGACCAGCACCAGGTACCGCTGCTGTCCACCCCCGTGGCCGCCGCCCAGTTGATCGACCTGCTGCGCATCTACCTAGGCAAGAAGCTTGCGCCCACCACCACGGTGCACGGCGTATTCCTCGACGTGCTGGGCCTCGGCGTGCTGATCACCGGCGAGTCCGGCCTGGGCAAAAGCGAACTGGCGCTGGAACTGATTTCACGCGGACACGGCCTGGTGGCCGACGACGCCGTGGAATTCTCGCGCACCGCGCCCAACATGATCGAAGGCCACTGCCCGCAACTGCTGCAGAACCTGCTGGAAGTGCGCGGCCTGGGCTTGCTCGACATCCGCACCATCTTCGGCGAAACCTCGGTGCGCCGGAAGATGCGCTTGAAACTGATCGTGCATCTGGTGCGCGCCACCGCGCAAGACAAGTTCGAACGGCTGCCGCTGCAAGACATCACGCAAGACATGCTGGGCCTGCCCGTGCGCAAGGTGATGCTGCAAGTGGCCGCCGGCCGCAACCTGGCCGTGCTGGTCGAGGCCGCCGTGCGCAACACGATACTCAAGTTGCGCGGTATCGATACGCTGGGCGAGTTCATGGAACGCCAGGCCATGGCGATCCTGCAAAGCAGTAAATGAACGCGCGTCGCCACGCGGCACCGTGAGCCTGTACGAAACCCTGGCCGCCGAGATCGCCAAGTCGATCGCGGATGGCGTATTGCGTGTGGGCGACAAACTGCCGTCCGTGCGCGATGCCTGTGCGGCCCGGGGCGTCAGCCCTTCCACGGTGTTCCAGGCGTACTACCTGCTGGAGGCGCGCGGCCTCATCCGTGCGCAGCCACGCTCAGGCTACTACGTGCACGCCCCCGCGGAATCCCTTCCCCCCGAACCGGGCGCGTCCAGCCCCGACGGCGAGTCCACCGAACTCGCCATCAGCGAACGCATCTTCGACATCCTGGGGTCCGTGCGCAACCGCGACGTGACGCCATTGGGGTCCGCCTTTCCCTCGCCCTTGCTGTTTCCGCTGGCGCGGCTGGCGCAAGCGATGGCCACGCACCTGAAGCGCCACGATCCCCTGGATACCGTCGAAGACTTGAGCCCCGGCAATCCGGGCCTGCGACGGCAGATCGCGTTGCGCTACCTGATCGGCGGCATCAACGTGCCCGCCAGCGACATCGTCGTGACCAACGGCGCGCTGGAAGCGCTGAACCTGTGCCTGCAAGCTGTCACCCAGCCGGGCGACACCGTGATCGTCGAAGCGCCCACGTTCTACGGCGCATTGCAGGCGCTTGAACGACAGGGGCTCAAGGCGCTGGAAGTGCCGACCCATCCGCGTACCGGCATCGACCTGGACGCGATGGAAGCCGCCATCCAGCGGCACGCCCCCAAGGCCTGCTGGCTGATGACGCAATTCCAGAACCCGCTGGGCAGCCTGATGCCGGACGACAGGAAGCGGCAATTGGTGGAATTGCTGGCGCGCCACGACATCCCGCTGATCGAAGACGACGTCTACGGTGAACTGTATTTTGGCGCCGCGCGGCCGGTGCCCGCCAAAGCCTACGACAAGCAGGGGCTGGTGCTGCATTGCTCGTCGTTTTCCAAATGCCTGGCGCCCGGCTACCGCATCGGCTGGGTATCCGCTGGCCGCTACGCGCAGCGCGTGCAGCGCTTGAAGTTGACGTCCACGCTGTCCGCGTCCGGCCCCGCTCAGGGTGCGATCGCCGAATACCTGGAACAAGGCGGCTACGACCGCCATCTGCGCCGGCTACGCGAAACGCTGCAGGCGCAGCAAGAACGCATGGCCGATGCGATTGCGCGCGAGTTCCCCGCCGGCACGCGCGTGACGCGTCCGCAGGGGGGATTTTTCCTGTGGCTGGAGTTGCCCGCAACGGTGGATGCGCTGGCCTTGCACCGCGATGCGCTGGCGCGCGGCATCAGCGTGGCGCCCGGCCCGATATTTTCGGCAAGCGGCCAGTTCGCCAGCGCCGTGCGCCTGAACTATGGGCACCCCTGGGACGCTGCACACGACACCGCCATCCAAACGCTGGGGGCCCTGGCGCGGCAAGCCTGCGCGCAGGCGGTCCGGCCGCGCTAGCGCGCCGTCAAGGCAACGTCAGTTCAACGTCGAGGCCGCGCGCGCCCGTTTGACCTCAAGCGCCGTGACGCCGCCGGCCTCGTTGCCCCAGCTATTGCGCAGGTACGACACCAGCATGGCGATGTCGTTGTCGTTCAGGATCTGCCCGAACGGCGGCATGCCGTGCGGCCGGGGGTTGGCCGCCGTCGCCGGCGCATAGCCGCCATCCAGCACCATGCGGATCACGTTGACGGGCGACGGCGCCGTCACCGTGGGGTTGCCCGCCAGCGCAGGCCAGGCCGTGCCGCTTCCCTCGCCTTTCGACTGATGGCACTGCGCGCACTGTTGTTCGTAGATCTTGCTGCCCAGCTCCATCGCAGCCGGCGCGGCCGCCACCTGCTGCCGCGGCGTGGACGCGGGCGTGGCCGGCAGCGACTTGATGTAGACCCCGATCGCCAACGCATCGTCGTCGGTCAGGTGCTGCGTGCTGCCCAGCACCACTTCGGCCATCGGCCCAGTGGCGCTGGAATGCGCGGAAATGCCGGTCTTGAGCAAGGCCGCGATATCGGCCGCCGTCCAGCGGCCCATGCCCGTCTGCATGTCGTTGGTCAGCGGCGGGGCATACCAGTCCAGCACAGGAATGACGCCACCGGTCAGGGACGCCGACGCGCGCGTCGCACCCAGGCTGTTGCGTGGCGTATGGCAGGCCGCGCAGTGCCCCACCCCTTCGACCAGATAGCGCCCGCGGTTCCACTGCACCGACTGGCTCGCGTCGGTTTCCCGCACGCCAGGCTTGAAGTACAGCGCGCGCCATGCGGCCAATAAAGCGCGCTGGTCGTACGGGAAGTCCAATTCGGGTGGGCGATTGGGCTGGCTGACGGGCGCCACGCTGCGCAGATAGGCATAGAGCGCATCGGCGTCGGCGCGCGTGACCCGCGTGTATTCCGTGTACGGAAAGGCGGGATACAGCAACGTGCCGTCTTTCGATTTGCCGTTATGCAGCGCCTGCCAGAAGTCATCGGCGGTCCACGTGCCGATGCCGGTCTTGTCGTCGGGGGTAATGTTCGGGCCGAATACGGTGCCGAACGGCGTCGGGATGGGCGTGCCGCCCGCCAGCGCCTTGCCGCCCCGGCTGGTGTGACAGGCCATGCAATTGCCCGCCAGCGCCAGATAGCGCCCGCGCTCGATCAGCGTGGAGGCGTCGGCGGGCGCCGCGGCGGGCCCGGTGCTGGAGTCGTCACGCGTGCCCAGCCAATACAGGGCGCCCGCCGTGACCACCACGGCCAGCAACAACGCACAGAGAATTCTCTTCAGCAATTTCATCGGGCGCCCTTCAGCGTTGAGCCTGGCTGCCGCATTCCGCAGGCAGGCGCAGCGATCCGGCGGCCTCGGGCGCGTAGGGCTCGACGACCGGTTGCGACGACAGCCACGCCGCCAGGGCGCCGATGTCGGTGGGAGTGAGCTTGTTGGCGATATCGGCCATGCAGTCCGGCGCGGCAGCGCGGCGCAGACCGTTCTTCCAGCTGCCGATCTGCGAACCGATGTAGTCGCGCGGCAAGCCCAGCAGACCGGGGATGGCCGGCATCAGGCCGCTGAGGGCGGCGCCGTGACAGGAAGCACAGGCGGGCAGACCGCGGGCGGCGTCGCCGTGCAAGGCCAGCGTGCGGCCGGCTTCCATCGTGACGTTGGACACCTGCGCGCGCGTCGGCGGCGGATACGGCACATGCTGCTGGGAAAAATACGCGGCCATCTCGCGCAGGTAGTCGTCCGGCAGGCCGGCCAGCAGATGCGCCATGGGGCGGTACTGGCGGCGGTCGTCCCGGAAATTCAATAATTGGTGATACAGGTAGTCCTGCGGCTTGCCGGCCAGGCGCGGGTAATAGCCGTCGGTGCCGGCTTTGCCCTGCGCGCCATGGCAGGCCGTACAGGCCGCGACCCGGGCCGCCATGGTGTCGGGGCGCAATGTGGCGGGAGCGGCAGGCTGCGCCAGGACGGACGTTGCCATAAAGACAACAACAGCTGCCGGCATCACGCGGAAAATCGCCCCAAACCGCGGCAGTGAAACACTACAAAACGAAATGAGGGCTAACATCTAGGTCGAATTCCAATCCCCCGAAACGCATGACGGCGGGGCGCGTAAGTGAATCGATCAAGTATCCGGCCCCAAGCTTACGCCAGGGCACACGAAACGGTACAGGCGCAGATTCCCAGTTTACGGCCATACCAGATGCCATCCCGCCGGCATCGTCCTGGAAAAGCGTGCCACAATCATGTCCATGTTGAAAGTCGTCCTTGTCACCGGTATCTCAGGCTCAGGCAAATCCGTTGCCCTGCGCATGCTCGAAGATGCCAGCTACACCTGCGTCGACAACCTGCCCGTCCGCTTCCTGACCGAGTTCATCGCCAATGCGCGGGATGACGGCCTGGAGCGCGTTGCCGTCGCCATCGATGTCCGGTCCCCCGGCGAACTGGCCGAGCTGCCCGACGTGGTCACGGCCCTGCGCGCCATGGGCACCAGCCTGCGCGTGGTGTTCCTGGACGCCAACACCTCGACGCTGGTGCAACGCTACTCGGAATCCCGGCGCCGCCATCCGCTGACCGACCGCCTGCAGCGCGGCGGCACCGCGCCGTCGCTCACCGACTGCATCGCGCTGGAGCGCGAACTGCTGGCGCCGCTGCGCGAGCAGGAACACGTGATCGACACGTCCGACCTGACGCCCGGCCAATTGCGTGCCTGGGTGCGCGACCTGATCCATGCCGACCGGGCGCCGTTGGTGCTGACGTTCGAATCCTTCGCCTACAAGCGCGGCGTGCCGGGCGATGCCGATCTGGTGTTCGACGTGCGCTGCCTGCCCAACCCCCATTACGACCGCAACCTGCGCCCGCTGACTGGCCGCGACGAACCCGTGGCCACGTGGCTGGCGGGGTATGAGCAGGTCGGGCAGATGATCGACGATATCGCCGGTTTCCTGAACCGCTGGCTGCCGCAGTACACGCAAGACACCCGCAACTACCTGACCGTGGCGATCGGCTGCACGGGCGGCCAGCACCGCTCGGTCTATGTGGTCGAGCAATTGGCGCTGCGCTTCGCCGATCACGATCCCCTGCTGGTGCGCCACCGCAACCAATTGCCCACCGAACCCGCATGATCCTGTCCCGCCCGCTCCACCTTATCCTGATGTTGCTGCTGGCCATTGCCGTGGCGGGATGCTCATCCACCGGTGGACGCAAAAAGGGCGGCGGTTATTACAAGGACGACGGCCCGGACGCCAACCCGCCGTCCAACCTTGACCAGGTGCCCGACGCGGTGCCGCGCATCGAACCCTACGCCAGCGGCGCCAACCGGCCCTACGTGGTGTTCGGCCAGCGCTATGTGCCGGACACCAGTGGCCAACCGTACAAGCAGCGCGGCATTGCGTCCTGGTACGGCAAGAAATTCCACGGCAATTCCACGTCCATCGGCGAGTCCTACGACATGTACGCCATGACGGCCGCCCATACGACGCTGCCCATCCCCAGCTATGCGCGCGTCACGAGCCTGGTCAACGGCAAGACGATCGTCGTGCGCGTGAACGACCGCGGGCCATTCCATAGCGACCGGATCATGGACCTGTCCTATGTTGCGGCGTACAAGCTGGGCATCATCGGGCCGGGCAGCGGCCAGGTGGTCGTGGAGAGCATTCCGCAAGCGGAGATCCGCCGCCTGGCCTCGCAGGGCGCGCCGGCTGCGCCGGAACCCGCTTCCGCCACGGGCTCGTTGCCCGTGCTGGCGCCGGTGGCCGCCGAGCCCGTCGCGCTGACAGCCGAACCGCTGCCGGGCCCTGCCCCGGGCTCCGCGCCGGTACGCCAAGCCCCGTCGGGCGGCGCGGGCACGGTCTATCTGCAAGTGGGCGCGTTCAGCCAGCCGGCCAACGCGCAATCGCTCGTCGCCCGCATCAATTCGCAGTTGGGCACGGCGGGCGCGCCGCCCGCGCAGGTGGAACAATCCAACAACCTGTACCGGGTCAGAATCGGGCCTTACCCCGATCGGCAAAGCGCCTTGGATGCCGTGCAGCTGGTGTCGGACCGAATCGGAATCTTGCCGAGCATCGCCGCGCAATAAGCACGGCGGCGGGTCAAACCCGCCGCCCTATCCGCACTTACCAGGGCAATTCGGCCTGTCCGTCGCAGACGCGGCGCGCGCGCGCGTTGCGGCTGACATACCGGTTGCCTTCGTGCGCCAGCAGCGCCTGCTTGCGCGGCAAGCCGCCACCGAAGCCCGTCAGCGAGGTATCGGCGCCGATCACGCGATGACAGGGGATGATGATGATGATCGGGTTGCGGCCTACTGCGCCGCCCACCGCCTGCGCGCCCTTCGGACGCCCGACGGTGCGCGCCAGATCGCCATAGCTGGCGAGCTTGCCGAAATCCAGCGCGCACAGCGCGTGCCAGACTTTGTGCTGGAATGTCGTGCCCACGGGATCAAGCGCCACGTCGAACCCGCGGCGCTTGCCCGCGAACCATTCGTCCAGCTCGCGCCGCGCCTGCTCCAGGATGGGATCGGTTTCGGAATGCGTCCAGCCTTCGGCCGACGGCAGCAGTTCCTGGTCAGTGAACCACGCGCCGCGCAGGCCCTTGGGGCTGGCGACCAGGCGCATTTCACCCAACGGCGTGGGCATATCGCGATAGGTAATGGGTTCGAGGGGATCGGCGGGCTTGTTCGCCACGACCGTTGAATACACCATGCCTTACTCCGACGACTTCTTGCGGGCCAGCGCCCGGTTGTACAACACGTCGCGCGCTACGCCCGTGACCTTGGCAGCCACGCGGGTGGCGTCGCGCACCGACATCGATTCCAGCAACGCGTCCAGCAGCACGTCCGTGCGAGGGTCGGCTTCCTCGTCGACGTCTTGTCCCGCTTGCGCGTGGGCGATCAACACGAATTCGCCCTGTTCGCGATGCGAGTCCGCGGCCAGCCAACCTGCGGCCTCGCCCAGCGTGAAGGTAGCGATCTCTTCAAATCGTTTGGTGAGCTCGCGCGCGACGGTCAGTTGGCGGTCGGGGCCGCAGACCTCCAACAGATCGGCCAGGGTGGCGGCCAACCGGTGCGGCGACTCGAACATGACGACCGGCGCCGGCAAGGCGCACCAGGAACGCAGCCAGCGCTGGCGCGCCACGGCCTTGGGCGGCGGAAAGCCGGCGAAGGCATAGGCCGGGTTTTCATCGGTGGTGACGCCGCTGCCCATCAGGGCCGTAATCACCGCGCTGGGACCGGGCACGGGCACCACGGTGAAGCCTGCGTCGCGCACGGCGCGCACCACGCGCGCGCCCGGATCGCTGACGGCGGGCGCGCCCGCGTCCGACACGAGCGCCACGCGCTGGCCTTGCGCCAAGCGTTCACAGATGGCCTGCGCGGCGGCGGCCTCGTTGTGGCGGTGGGCCGCCATGAGCGGCGTGCTGACGCCCCAGGCGTCCAACAAGGTCCGGCTGGCCCGCGTGTCTTCGGCCGCGATCACATCGGCGCGTTGCAGGGCATGCCAAGCCCTCAGCCCCAGGTCGCCCAGGTTGCCGATCGGCGTGGCCACGACGTACAACGTCGACGCAGGCCAATGCTGCCCGGCCACGCGTTCAGCCACGCGGTTCCAGGCATCGCCGGCAGGCGGGGGTGAGACATTTTGATTCATTGCAGCCTACTGACACGGAAAACCATGTCAGTGTAGCCGCCAATGCCCGCCCCTTCGGAGCCCCCATGACGAACGACACCCTGCGCCTGGCCTGCGAACTGGCG
>NZ_JBHFII010000012.1:43918-48357 GCF_057334215.1 Achromobacter maghribensis
CCCCCCCCCCCCCCCCCCCCCGCCGCCGCGCCCGGCCACGTGGCGCGCCGGAAGACGCGCCCCTGCGCCGCTCGCCCATGCAACGCCGCGGCGATTTCCATGAAGACGCCGCGCTGCGCCTGCTGCTGGCCCAGGGCCTGGTGCTGCTGGCGCGCAACCTGTGGACCCGGGCGGGCGAAATTGACCTGGCCATGCGCGACGGCGACACGCTGGTGTTCGTGGAGGTCCGGGCCCGGGGCCCAACCCGCTACGGCGGCGCCGCGGCCAGCATCGGCCGCGACAAGCAGGCCCGGCTGGCCCGCGCCGCCGCGCAATGGCTGCCGGAACTGACCCGGCGGCATTGGCACGGCACACCGCCGCCAGCCCGCTTCGACGCCGTGGTGTTCGACGCCGGCCAACCTCAATGGCTGCGCGCCGCTTTCCTGCTGCCTTGAGGCCGACGCCGGATGCGGCAAACTCCGGCCGGACGCCACCGTAACGTCCTGCCGCAGCGTCGTTACGGATCGACAGAACAGGGGGACCGCCGCGTGAGATAATCGCGGCCATGGATATGACCTCTCGTATGACGTCGCACTTTCGCGACGCCATGGCTGCGTGCGAACAAAGTATGAACGTCCTGGCCGAACCGCTGGCGGTGGCGGTGGACGTGCTATTCGGCGCCCTGGCGAACAACGGCAAGATTCTGGCTTGCGGCAACGGCGGATCCGCCGCGGATGCGCAGCATTTCATCGCCGAACTGGTGGGCCGCTTCGAACGCGAGCGCCTGCCGCTGGCGGGCATCGCGCTCAATACCGACACCGCGATCCTCACCGCAGTCGGCAACGACTACGGCTTCGATGAAATCTACGAACGCCAGGTCAACGCCTTCGGCCAGGCCGGAGACGTGCTGGTGGCGATCTCCACCAGCGGCAATTCCCCCAACGTGGTCCGCGCCATGGAAGCCGCCAGCGCGCGCGAGATGCATGTTCTTGCCCTGACGGGCAAGGGCGGCGGCGTCATGGGGGAACTCATTACGCCCATGGACGTCCATCTATGTGTTCCCAGCGACCGCACGATGCGGGTCCAGGAAGTCCATATCCTGCTGCTGCACGCACTGTGCGACGGCATCGACGCTCTTCTGCTTGGAGACACTGAATGATTTCTGACGTCAGAACCGCAGTCCGCCCCCTGATGCTAGCGGCCGCCCTGTCCACCGCGGCGCTGTCGCTGACGGCCTGCGCGCCCCTGATCGTAGGCGGCGCCGCCGCCACCACGGCGGTCGTGGTCACGGACCGCCGCACGTCGGGCACTCAGCTTGAAGACCAGAACATGGCCTTCAAGGCGCAAAGCCAGATTTCCCAGAAATTGGGCGATACCGCCCGGGTCAATGCGATGGCCTACGGCGGCCACCTGCTGCTGACGGGCGACGTGCCCTCCGAAGAGGCAAAAAGCCAGGCCACCGCCATCGCCCAGGGCATCGAAAACGTCAAACAGGTCATCAACCAGTTGAACGTGGGCCCGATCGCGTCGTTCGGCACCCGCTCGAACGACACCTGGCTGACCTCTAAAGTAAAGACCGCGCTGATCAACACCAAGTATGTGCCGTCCGGCACCATCGCACTGACGACGGACCACAGCGTCGTCTATCTGATGGGCAAGGTCACGCAGGCCGAGGGCGACTACGCAGCGAATGCCACGGCCGACGTCGGCGGCGTCGCAAAGGTGGTTAAACTGTTCGAGACCATCAGCCGGGAAGAAGCGATCCGGCTGTCCAACAGCAGCACCCGGGACCAATCCACGGAAACCAAGGCGCCCATTGAAAGCGGCGCCGGCGCAGCACCCAGCGGCAACGCGGCCGGCACGAGCAACGGCGTAGAGGCCATGCCCATCAAATGAAAAAAGCCATCGTAGCCCTGGCCGTGCTGGTCGCGGTCGGCATCGGCGCCTGGTTCGTCTGGCGCCCCGCCCAGACCGCGCCCGACGTCACCTTCACCACGCTGGAAGGCAAGTCCTTCTCGATGCAGGACTTGCGCGGCAAGGTCGTGCTGGTCAAGTTCTGGGCAACTAGCTGTGTGACCTGCGTGAAGCAGATGCCGGAAACCATCGCGGCCTATAAACAGTACGCCAGCAAGGGCTACGAGGCCGTGGCGGTCGCCATGGATTACGACCCGCCCAACTTCGTGCTGAACTTCGCCGAACAGCGCAAGCTGCCCTTCCCCGTGGCGCTGGACACCAAGGGCGACATCGCCCGCGCCTTCGGCGACATCCGCCTGACGCCCACGGCCTTCCTGATCGACAAGCAGGGACACATCATCAAGCGCTATCTGGGCGAATACGACGTGGCCGAATTCCACGCCACCGTGGAAAAGGCGCTGGCCGCCGGCTAGACGCTCACCCGGCGTCCCAAGAAAAAACCGCCCGATGGGCGGTTTTTTCTTGCCTGGCCGGATCGGCCGGATTCAGAAAGCCGGAATCACGGCGCCCTTGTACTTTTCCTGGATGAACTTCTTCACCTCGGGCGTGTGCAGGGCATCGACCAGCTTCTTGATGCCCGGCGCATCTTTGTTGTCGGCGCGGGTCACGAGGATGTTGGCATAGGGCGAATCGGCGCCCTCGATGAAGAGCGCGTCCTTGGTGGGCACCAGGCCGGCTTCCAGCGCGTAGTTGGTGTTGATCAGCGCCAGGTCCACGTCGTCCAGCGAGCGCGGCAGCATCGCGGCTTCAAGTTCGCGGAACTTCAGTTTCTTGGGATTCTCGACCACATCGGCGGCGGTCGCCAGAATGTTGGAAGGATCCTTCAGCTTGATCACGCCCTGCTTTTGCAGCAGCACCAGCGCGCGGCCGCCGTTGGACGGGTCGTTCGGAATAGCGACCGAAGCGCCGTCCTTCAGTTCGGACAGGCTCTTGATCTTCTTGGAGTAGCCGCCGAAGGGCTCGACGTGGACCAGCGCCACCGGCACGAGCGTGGCCTTGCGGTCCTTGTTGAACGCATCCAGATAGGGCTTGTGCTGGAAGAAGTTGGCGTCCAGCTGTTTGTCGGCCAGTTGCAGGTTGGGCTGCACATAATCGCTGAACACCTTGATGTCGAGCTCGACGCCCTGCTTGGCCAACTGCGGTTTCACCACTTCCAGGATTTCGGCGTGCGGCACCTGGGTCGCGCCCACCACCACTTTTTCAGCATGGGCTGCATTGGCCGCCACCAGGAAGGCCGATGCCGCAAGGGCCGAGCGGACGAAGTTAAAACGCATGTTTTGCCTCTTATAGGGATAAAAATGGGGGCCCATGTCCGCCCGAATGCGGATTCGCCCCCTTTTGCGGGGCGCCGCGCTCTCGAAAACGCCCCCAATTTACCTGAATGCCGGTTATTTGTCGGGCATATGGACATAGGTTTTAGGCATATGAAACCTGCGGGTACTACAATCCGTCGTATGCTTGCGCTACCGCGTCCCGAACGCGATTTTGTGCAGGCATTTTTTCTAACCACTCATACTTATTTGCCGACTTAGCTGCCATGACCGACACCCCCGACCCTGCTGCCGTTTCGTCCCCCGCTGTCAAAGCCGCTGTGCTGTCTGAAGCACTGCCGTATATCCGACGATTCCACGGCAAGACCATCGTGGTCAAGTACGGCGGCAACGCCATGACGGAAGAGCGCTTGCAGCGCAGCTTCGCGCACGACGTCGTGCTGCTGAAGCTGGTGGGTCTGAATCCGGTGGTCGTCCACGGCGGCGGTCCGCAGATCGACGACGCGCTGCGCCGCATTGGTAAGCAGGGCACCTTCATCCAGGGCATGCGCGTGACCGATGCCGAGACCATGGAAGTGGTCGAATGGGTGCTGGGCGGCCAGGTCCAGCAAGACATCGTCATGATGATCAACGAAGTCGGCGGCAAGGCCGTGGGCCTGACCGGCAAGGACGGCGGCCTGATCCAGGCCCAGAAGAAGCTGATGGCCAACAAGGACAACCCCGACGAACCGATCGACATCGGCTTCGTGGGCGACATCACCCTGGTCGAGCCGGCCGTGGTGAAAGCCTTGCAGGACGACCAGTTCATTCCGGTGATCTCGCCGATCGGCTATGGCGAAGACGGCACGGCCTACAACATCAATGCCGACGTCGTCGCCGGCAAGATGGCCGAAGTGCTGGGCGCTGAAAAGCTGCTGATGCTGACCAACACGCCGGGCGTGCTGGACAAGGCCGGCAAGTTGCTGCGCAGCCTGTCCGCCCAGACCATCGACGAACTCTTCGCGGACGGCACCATCTCGGGCGGCATGCTGCCCAAGATCTCGTCGGCGCTGGACGCCGCCAAGAACGGCGTGAATTCCGTGCACATCGTCGACGGCCGCGTGCCGCACTGCCTGCTGCTGGAGATCCTGACCGATCAGGGCGTCGGCACGATGATCAGCTCGCACTGATGTTTCCCCCGCAGCGCTGCGCGGCGCCCCCCAGGGGGCGGGGGGG
>NZ_JBHFII010000012.1:48418-52771 GCF_057334215.1 Achromobacter maghribensis
AGCCGGATCCGCGCGGCCCGGATCTGGGCGACCCGTTTCTCCGGTGGCGTTTTTGATGCAAGCACGCCGACAATTGCTGCGGCCGGCGGTGCGCATGCGCCGTTCGCGCCGCGTGGCCACGGGCGTTTCCGAACGCCTGTGGCTGTTCGATCTGGACAATACGCTCCACGATACCTCGCACGCCATTTTTCCCAAGATCGACCACGGCATGACGATGGCCGTGGCCGAAGCCTTGAACGTCGACATCGACACGGCCAACGACGTGCGCCGGCTGTACTGGAAGCGCTACGGCGCCACGATGATCGGGATGGTGCGCCACCACGGCGTGAATCCGCACGACTTCCTGCACCGCAGCCACGACTTCGACGTCAATTCGCTGGTACGCGCTGAAAAGGCGCTGGCTTACAAGCTGCGGCAGTTGCCGGGCCGCAAGGTGCTGCTGACCAACGCGCCGCTGCGATACGCACGCGCGGTGTTGGCCCGGCTGGGCATCTTGCGCCAGTTCGATAGCCTGTGGGCCATCGAGCACATGCGGCTGCACGGTGAATTCCGGCCCAAGCCGTCGCCCGCGCTGCTGCGCTATGTGCTGGCCCGCGAAGGTGTGCCCGCCCATCGTGCCGTCCTGGTGGAAGACACGCTGGCCAACCTGCGCGGCGCACGCCAGGCTGGCGTGCGGACAGTACATGTCTATCACCCCGGCACCCCCTTTTCCCGTGGCCGCTCCCATCGTCCGGCCTACGTCGACTTGCGGGTAAACTCCGTCAGTGATTTGTTGTTACGCCGACGTCCCCTGCGGGGATAGCGGCGCGCTCCTCCCCCCATTCACCGTCAAGCCTGCGCGAGAGCAGTTCCTTCCATGGCGAGCAAACCCGGCGAGCGCAAGACCCAGATTCTGCAGACACTGGCCGAGATGCTGGAGCAGCCGCATGCGTCCCGCATCACCACGGCCGCCCTGGCCGCGCGCCTTGAAGTGTCGGAAGCCGCGCTGTACCGGCACTTCGCCAGCAAGGCGCAGATGTTCGAAGGGCTGATCGAATTCATCGAAACCAGTATCTTCACGCTGGTGAACCAGATTGCCACCGCCGAACCCTACGGCGTGCCCCAGGCGCACAAGACCGTCTCGATGCTGCTGACCTTCTCGGAACGCAACAAGGGCATGACGCGCGTGCTGACCGGGGACGCACTGGTCACGGAAGACAACCGGCTGCAAGAACGCATCAACCATATCAACGACCGCATCGAGACCTCGCTGAAGCAATCGCTGCGCATCGCCATCACCGACGGCGGCCTGCCGCCGGACGCGAACGTCGCCGCGCACGCCAGCCTGCTGACGCACCTGGTGCTGGGCCGGTGGCTGCGCTATGCGCAGAGCGGCTGGCGCGTGGCGCCCACGCTGCACCTGGATGAACAACTGCGCCTGGCCCTGGGCTGAATCACCTGCGGCGCTCGATTTTCGGCGCATTTGCGACATAACACGAACGAATTACCGGAAGGCCTCTAAGCGCGCCTCGGTCCCGTTCGACACAATTGGTGTGCATCTACGCAACATTCCAAGCTTGCGACGACCAAGGGCGGACGAGCATAATGCCCGAGGTGGGTTTCTACAAGTACATATCTTCTTCGGTTTGACCCACATCAATACGGGTTTTCCTCAATGCCGTCACGATCATCCTGTAGCACCGACACATCGAATTGAACAAACCCGTGCTCGCGGGGAGTGTGTCGGAAGTTTGACCTCAACCGGAGATGGATATGACTGCGCCAGCCGCTGTCCCTGCCTCGCAAGCCCCCAAGAAAGCAAAAATTCCAATCGGACTCGTCGCCGGCATCCTGGTGATGATCGGGGTGCTGATGATGCCCCTGCCTGCCGACCTGCCGGTCGCGGGTCACCGCATGCTGGCGATCCTGGCGTTTGCGGTGGTGGTCTGGATTACCGAAGCCGTGTCTTACGAAGCCAGCGCGATCATGATCACGACGCTGATGGCTTTCCTGTTGGGCACGGCTCCGACAATCAAAGACCCGAACGTGCTGTACGGCACGTCCGCCGCCATCAGCATGGCGCTTAACGGTTTCTCGAATTCGGCGCTGGCGCTGGTCACCGGCGCCTTGTTCATTGCCGCCGCCATGACCTTCACCGGGCTGGACCGGCGCATCGCACTGGTCACCTTGTCGAAAGTCGGCACCAGCACGCGCCGCATCCTGATCGGATGTATCGCCGTGACGATCGTGCTGAGCCTGGTCGTGCCCAGCGCCACCGCGCGCAGCGCGGCCGTGGTGCCCATCATGATGGGCGTCATCGCGGCCTTCGGCGTGGACAAGCGGTCGAACATCGCCGCCGGCATCATGATCATCGTGGCGCAGGCCACCAGCATCTGGAACGTTGGCATCCAGACCGCCGCCGCGCAGAACCTGCTGACGGTCGGCTTCATGGAAAAGATGCTGGGCGAACGCGTGGCGTGGTCGGACTGGCTGATCGCCGGCGCCCCCTGGTCGCTGATCATGTCGGCCGTGCTGATCTTCGTCGTGCTGAAGATGCTGCCGCCGGAAAGCGACAGCATCGCCGGAGGCAAGGAAGCAGTCGAAAAGTCGCTGATTGAACTGGGCCCCATGACGGGCGCGCAAAAGCGCCTGATGGCCGTGTCGGTCATGCTGCTGCTGTTCTGGTCGACCGAAGGCAAGCTGCACAAGTTCGACACCACCTCGACCACTTACTTCGGCCTGGTTCTGCTGATGCTGCCGCGCTTTGGCGTGATGACGTGGAAAGACGTGCAAGCGCGCATCCCATGGGGCACGGTCATCGTGTTCGGCGTGGGCATCAGCCTGGGCACCGCCCTGTTGACGACGCAAGCAGGCCAATGGCTGGGCAACCAGGTCGTGGCGCACACCGGGCTGGATCAACTGGGCCCGCTGGCGATCTTCGCCATCCTTGCCGCGTTCCTGATCATCATCCACCTGGGTTTCGCCAGCGCCACCGCGCTGACCTCGGCCATGCTGCCCATCCTGATCTCGGTGCTGGCCACGCTGCCGGGCGACTTCAGCCGCCTGGGCATGACCATGCTGCTGGGCTTCGTGGTCAGCTACGGTTTCATCCTGCCGATCAACGCGCCGCAGAACATGGTTTGCCTGGGCACCGAAACCTTCAACGCCAAGCAGTTCGCCAAAGTCGGCATCATCGTCACCATCGTGGGTTACCTGCTGATGCTGGTCATGGGCGCGACGTACTGGCGCTGGCTCGGCTGGCTTTAAGGAGAACGCATCATGAAACTCTCCCTGGCCCAAGCCAATGAATACGGCCGCCGCGTGCTGATGGCGCAAGGCGTGCCCGAAGACATCGCCCGCGACGTGGCCGAGCATCTGGTCGAGTCCGACCGGGTCGGCTACACCAGCCACGGCCTGTCGATCCTGACCAACTACCGGCGCGTGCTGTCCGAAGGCCTGGCCCAGGCCGACGGCCGGCCCGAACTGGTCAACGACCGCGGCGCCATGCTTGCCTATGACGGCCACCACGGCCTGGGCCAGTACGTCGGCAAGGTCGTCATCGAAAAAGCGATCGAGCGCACCCAGGAACATGGGCAGTGCATCGTGACGCTGCGCCACAGCCATCACCTGGGGCGCATGGGCCACTTCGGTGAAATGGTGGCGGCCAAGGGGCTGATCCTGCTGGCGTTCACCAACGTGATCAATCGCGCGCCCACCGTGGCGCCGTTCGGCGGCGCCCAGGCGTGCCTGACCACCAACCCGCTGTGCTTCGCCGGTCCGCTGCCCGGCGGCCGCCCGCCGTTCATCGTGGACATGGCCACCAGCTCCATCGCCGTGAACAAGGCGCGCGTGCTGGCGGCCAAGGGCGAACAAGCGCCCCCGGGGTCACTCATTGACGCCGACGGCAACCCCACGACGGACCCGAACGCGCTGTTCTCGGACCCGCCCGGCGCCCTGCTTCCCTTCGGCGGCCACAAGGGCTACGCGCTGGGATTGGTGGCGGAACTGCTGGCTGGCGTCCTGTCAGGCGGCGGCACGATCCAGCCCGAACACCCCCGCAACGGCGTGGCCACGAACAACATGTTCGCGCTGCTGCTGGACCCGCAAGTGGACTTCAACACCGACTGGCGCACGATGGAAGTCGGCGCGTTCATCGACTACCTGCATGCATGCAAGCCGCAACCGGGCGTCGAGGCGGTGCAGTATCCGGGCGAATACGAAGCCCGCAACCGCGCCGTGAACGCAGATTCGGTGGAGTTCGATAGCCGGATCTGGGATGGGTTGAAGAAGCTGGCGTCTGACCTGGGTGTGCCGGAGGCGTTGCCGGGTTGATGGTGTGTGTTTGGTGACGGGTGCTGGTTCTTGAGACGCGCG
>NZ_JBHFII010000012.1:52791-53268 GCF_057334215.1 Achromobacter maghribensis
CGTCCAGGCCTTCGGCCTTCCCTTCAGATTCCCTCGGGCTTATCGACTCCCCGCGTCCGGCAGGCCACCGCCACGACGGGCTCGCGCAGTTGAAAGCGGACGTCAGCTGGGGCGAGCCGCGTGCTTAGGGTTCTGGCATACGGCATCGAGAAGAGAAATAGCTTGTAGTGCCCGCCCCGGCCGGCCGCGCGGGCGGCCTTTGGGGGCTTACGCAGCGTCTTGCATCGACACGCTGCCGCTACGCGTATAGGCAAGAAAACGGGCCGCCGCTAATCGTCACTTGAACCCCTGTGCCGGATGGGCGGTGTGCGCGAGAGGGTCTGCATACGCAACAGGCTCCCTGCCGCGCGCCGCCCATCTCTACCCACCCCCCACTTGATTGCGGGCCCACCAGCAATGCCCCACGCAAGCGCGCAGCGATCACCACCGACGACGCACCACGCGTATGCCGATTGTGGCCGCCCGCGCGGCCGCAAT
>NZ_JBHFII010000013.1:0-15321 GCF_057334215.1 Achromobacter maghribensis
GCCGAAGACGACGGCGCCGGCCGCATTGGCGGCCGGTTTCGAAGCTTCGCCACGGCCCAGCGTGGCAACGCTGGCGTGCTTGGCCAGCGCGTCGGCGCCTTCCTGGTAAGCGGCGAAGATGCCCGGGGTCAGCATGGTGGCCGCGCCCTTGGCCTGGACCGCTTGCGCGGCGGCCTGGCGGAAGCGTTCCAGCGCGGGGCCTTCGATGCCGATGACCAGGCCGGGGTTGGTGCAGAACTGGCCGACGCCCATGGCCAGCGAGTCCACGAAGCCGCGGGCGATGGTTTCGGCGCGGGCCTCAAGTGCGGCCGGCATCAGGAACACCGGATTGATGCTGGACATCTCGGCGTAGACGGGAATCGGCACGGGGCGCGCGTTGGCGGCCGCGACCAGCGCCAGGCCGCCGCGGCGAGACCCCGTGAAGCCGACGGCGGTGATGGCGGGGTGCGTCGCCAAAGCGGTGCCGATTTCGCTGCCGGCGCCGAACAATAGCGAGAACGTGCCTTCGGGCAGGCCGTGGTGCGCGACGGCGGCCTGGATTACGCGGCCGACCATTTCAGAGGCGCCCGGGTGGGCGTTGTGGGCCTTGACGATGACGGGGCAACCCGCGGCCAGTGCCGACGCGGTGTCGCCGCCGGCCACCGAGAAGGCCAGCGGGAAGTTGCTGGCGCCGAAGACGGCCACGGGGCCAAGCGGCACGTTGGCCAAGCGCAGGTCGGCGCGCGGCAGCGGCTGGCGGTCGGGCTGGGCGGGATCGATGGTGGCGTCCAGGAAGTAGCCGTCGCGGACCACGCGGGCGAACAGGCGCAGTTGGCCGACGGTGCGGCCACGTTCGCCCTGCAGGCGGGCCACGGGCAAACCGGTTTCCTGGTGGGTGCGTTCAATCAGCGCGTCGCCCAGCGCCAGGATGCCTTCCGCGATGGTCTCCAGGAACTGCGCACGGGTTTCCAGCGGCGCGGCGCGGTAGGGATCAAACGCGGCGCGGGCCAGTTCGGCCGCGCGTGCGACATCGTCCGACGAACCGGCGGGGAAGCCGGGCTCCAGGCGTTCGCCGGTGGCGGGATTGATGGCGTGTTGGGCGGCGCCCGAGCCCAGGACGGCGGTGCCGCCGATCAGCATTTGGCCGGTCAAGGTCATGAGGATTCTCCGAAAAAAAGCGCCCCCGAATCGGGGGCAGGAATGCGTGGCGGTGTTGCGCGCCTGGCTAGCGGCTTACTGCGGGCCGAGCTTCTTGATCAGGGCGTTAAGCATTTCAAGCTCTTCACCGGTCAGGTCGGTCAGCGGGGCGCGCACGGGGCCTGCGTCGTGGCCGACCAGCTTGGCGCCGGCCTTGACGATGCTGACGGCGTAGCCGGCCTTGCGGTTGCGGATTTCCAGGTACGGCAGGAAGAAATCATCCAGCAGGCGGTTGGTGGTGGCCGAGTCCCCGGCGGCGATGGCGCGGTAGAAATCCATGGCGGTCTTGGGCACGAAGTTGAAAACGGCCGACGAATACACCGGCACGCCGAGTGCGCGGTAGGCGGCGGCATAGACCTCGGCGGTGGGCAGGCCGCCCAGGTACGAGAAGCGGTCGCCCATCTTGCGGCGGATGCGGACCATGGCTTCGATGTCGCCGATGCCGTCCTTGAAGCCGACCAGGTTGGGGCAGCGATCGGCCAGTTGGGCCAGGCTGTCGGCCGACAGGCGGGACTGGGCGCGGTTGTAGACGATGACGCCGATCTTGACGGACTTGCAGACCTGCTCGACGTAAGCGGCGATGCCGTCTTGCGAGGCTTCGGTAAGGTAGTGGGGCAGCAGCAGGATGCCCTTGGCGCCTTGGCGCTCGGCTTCCTGGGCGTAGGCGATGGCGGTGCGGGTGGGGCCGCCTGCGCCCGCCAGGATGGGCACTTTGCCGGCGCAGGTCTGGACGGCGGTGCGGACGACGTCCGAATATTCCTGGGGGGCCAGGGAGAAGAACTCGCCGGTGCCGCCGGCGGCGAAGAGGGCGGTGGCGCCATACGGAGCCAGCCATTCAAGGCGGGCGGCGTAGGTCTTGGCGTTGAAATCGCCGTTCTGGTCAAAGTCCGTCACGGGGAAGGAGAGCAGCCCTTCCGATACGATTTCCTTGAGTTCCTGGGGAGTCGTCATGCCTGTCATCCATAAAAGGGGAGTAGATGTATGTCATCGTACAACATACAAGTTCGATCGACAAGTGACGCCTGATCTTCTGGATGGCCTCGCCAACCATAGGAGGGTCCGGTGTCAGGCAGATTCGGAATTACCCTAGATTGAAAGCGGGGCCGGCCACCAGTATTCTCCTTTCTCGTAAGTTATACGATAACGTACAAGATAAAAAACCCCTTCTCAGGAGACAAGCTTGAAGGCATTCCCCCTGTTGCACCGCACGTTGTTCGCCGCGTTGGCGTTGACCACCCTGGCCACCGCTGGCGCGCATGCCGCGGACGATTGGCCCAAGGCCAAGCCCATCACATTGGTCGTGCCGTTCGCGGCCGGCGGCACGTCCGACATCCTGGGTCGCATGATCGCGCAGGAACTGGGCGCCGGCCTGAGCCAGACCGTGCTGGTGGAGAACAAGGGCGGCGCCGGTGGCGTGCTGGGGGCCGACGCCGTGGCGCGCGCCAAACCGGACGGCTACACCTTGCTGCTGGGCACGATCGCCACGCACGCGATCAACCCGTCGCTGCTGCCGGGCATCAACTACAACGCGGCTAAGGACTTTGCCCCGGTGATCTTGCTGGGCAGCATTTCGAACGTGTTGCTGGTGGGCGCCAATCAGCCCTACAAGACGGTGCAGGATGTGGTGGCCGCGGGCAAAGCCAACCCCGATACCATCGCCTTCGGTTCGGCCGGGCAGGGCACCTCTCAACACCTGTCGGGCGAAGTCTTCAAGCAATTGACGGGGGCCCATCTGACCCATGTGCCGTACCGGGGCAGCGCGCCCGCCATCCAGGACCTGATCGGCGGCCAGATTCCCAGCTCGTTCGAAACGGCGTTGGTCGCGCTGCCTTACGTGCAAAGCGGCAAGGTGCGCGCGCTGGCGGTCACATCGGCCAAGCGCACCGACGTGATGCCCGATGTGCCGACGATGCAGGAAGCGGGCGTCGCAGGCTTTGACGTCAGCAGCTGGCAAGCCATCTACGCGCCGGCCAACACGCCGCCGGCCGTGGTGGACCGGCTGAACAAAGCCATCGCCGCCATCATCGCCAAGCCGGACGTCAACGCCAAGATGAAGGGTTTGGGATTGGCCTACACGCCGAACACGCCAGCGGAGTTCACGGCATTCCAGACCGGCGAACAAGCCAAGTGGGCGAAGATCATCGCCGATGGGAAACTGCGGGTGCAGTAAATAGCGCCGCCGCGCGGCGACAAGGCGCACGCCGGCGAATGCCGTCAGCCTGGCCTGCGTTGCAGCGCTTGCTCTGCGCGGGTGAGGTCGTCGGGATGATCGATATCCTGGACGCAGCCGGCGTCTTGCGATGGCAGCGGATGCAGGGTGCCTAGCTGGGTGGCCTGGCGCACCAGCGGCATCGCGCCGGACTCGCCGCTCAGGCCCAGCAACGCGTCGCGCCATGCCGGCCCAAATCCCACCGGGTGGCCAGGTTGGATGGCCCCATCGGCCATGGCCACCTGGGGGCGCACCACCGTCCAGGGTTCGCCAGGCGTGGCATCGCGTAGCGATTGGGCAACGCCGATCAGACTGGCGGGTTCGATCAAGGGCAGGTCGCCCGGCAAGATGAGCCAGCCCGGTGCGTCCGCGTGGCGGGCCACGCCCCGCGCGATGGAGTCGCCCATGCCGCCGGCAGCGTGTGCGTTATCGGGGCGTTCCACCAGTGTCCACGGCAAGCCGCTGTCGCGCACCGCGGCCAGCGTCCATTCCAGGACCGGCCGGCCCAGGAGGCTGGCGTCAAGTTTGCTGCCGCTGCCGCCAGCCTCGCGGAACCGGCGTCCGGCGCCGGCGGCCAGGACCACGACGATGGGGAAGAGGGGCGGGTTTGTCATCGGCTCGAGGTGTTGGGACGGCTGGGAATCGGTCGGGTGCAGACGGCTGGGCCAGGCCGTTGCGTCAGCGTGACTTTACCCAGATTCGAGGGCGCGCGCTTTATTGAATCGTGGGGCGGCGGGCCACTTTCCCGTGCCGCCAAAACAGGTATAGTCCATCGCTTAGGCCACTGCAGCGACTGCGCCTTTTTCATCAGGCGTCCGCATCGTTGCACCGCTGGGCCGCACCCCCCCCTTTATAGAACACGCCACCCGCTACCATGCCGAATCCGTCGTCGCAGCCTGCCAACCGCTATGTCTTTCCCCGGACGCTATTGGCCGGGTTCGTGACGGCCGCGCTGGCTACGCTGGTTATCGCCTTCGTCAATGTGCGCTCGGCAGATACCCGTCAGCAGGCGGTCAAGGCCGTGGACCGCACGACCGAGACGTTGCGCCAGCTCAGCCTGTTCAACTCGGCCCTCAAGGATGCCGAGATCGGTCAACGAGGCTATCTGCTGACCGGCGACACGACCTACCTCCAGCCGTATCTGCGTTCGCTGGGCCTCATTGATGAACGCCTGTCTCTGGTGAAGGAGGCCGTGGCCAACGATTCGGCGCAACGCCGCATCCTCAGCGACATCGCGGGCATCACACGGCAAAAATTGGCCGAACTGCATGACACGGTTGAGATGCGCAAGGCCGGCAATGTGGACGCCGCGATGGCCGTGGTGCGCACCGATTCGGGCAAAGAGGCGATGGACCGGTTGCGCGATCTGGTGGGCGACCTGTATGCGCGGCAGATGGACGAACTGAGGGAAGGCAAGGAAGCCTGGGCCGCGGCCGCCGCCACGTCGACCTATTACTCGTGGGGCGGCTCGGCATTGCTGCTGGTGCTGATCCTGGCCTCGGCCGGGATGACCATGCGAGAGTACCGGGCCAAGGCGCGCCAATCCTGGGTGACGGCGGGCCTGTCGGGCTTGAGTCTGCGCCTGCAAGGGGATCACCGCCTGGACGAGATCGGCAAGCGTGCATTGGATTATCTGGCCGAGTACCTGGACGCCGACGTGGGCGCGGGATACGTGGTTGACCGGAGCAGCGGCGAACTGGAGCTCTTCGGCGGCTTTGCGTTGCCGCCCGAGCGCCTGGCGCAGAAGATCCAGTCGGCCGAAGGCCTGGCCGGGCAGGCCGCCAGTTCGCGCCGGTTGTTGCACGTGCGCAATGTGCCGGCGGGGCACCTTGAGGTCGCCTCCGCCACGGGCCGCTCGAATCCCGCCGAGCTTGTCTTGACGCCAGCCATCCAGAACGGGCGCGTGTATGCCGTGATCGAACTGGGTTTCAACCACCCGGTGGGCGACAGCGAGCGCAACCTGTTGGAAAGGGCCTCGGAAATGCTGGCCTCGGCGATTCGCTCGGGCCAGGACCGGTCACGGCTGGAAGCGCTGTTGGAGGAAACCCAGCGCCAGGCGGAAGAACTGCAGACCCAGCAAGAGGAATTGCGCGTCAGCAATGAAGAGCTGGAGCAACAAAGCCGTATCCTGCAAGAGTCGCAGGCGCGCATGGAACTGCAGCAGACCGAGCTGGAACAAACCAATTCCAACCTGGAAGCGCAGACGCAGCAACTGCTTCGGGTGCAGGGCGCGCTGACCGAGAAGGCCCGCGAGCTCTCGCAGGCCAGCCAGTTCAAGAGCGAGTTCCTGGCCAACATGAGCCACGAGCTGCGCACGCCCTTGAATTCGACGCTGATCCTGGCCAAGCTGCTGTCGGACAACAAGCCCGGCAACCTCAGCGCCGAGCAGGTCAAGTACGCACAGACCATTTACTCGGCCGGCAGCGACCTGCTGACGCTGATCAACGACATCCTGGATCTGTCCAAGATCGAAGCCGGGCAGGCCACGCTGGAGGTCGAGCAAGTGGCCGTCGTCCCGATGCTCCAGCGTTTGCTGGAGCCCTTGCGGCCGATGGCCCAGGACAAGGGGCTGGCGCTGGAACTGGACATTGATCCGGCGGTGCCCACCACCTTGCAGACCGATCCGCAACGCCTGGGACAGGTACTGAAAAACCTGCTGTCCAATGCCCTCAAGTTCACGCAGCGCGGCACGGTGGCCCTACGCGTCTCGCGGGCCTCGCGCGACAGGGTGGCGTTTGCGGTGCAGGACACCGGCATCGGCGTGTCGGCGGATCAGCAGGACTTGATTTTCGAGGCCTTCCGCCAGGCGGACGGCAGCACGCACCGCAAATTCGGCGGCACGGGGCTGGGCCTGTCGATCTCGCGCGATCTTGCCACGCTGCTGGGCGGCAGCATTTCAGTGGCCAGCACACCGGGGCAAGGCAGCGTGTTCACGCTGGAGCTGCCGCTGCGGCTGGAAGGCACGCGGTCGGTGCCGGGCGCGCGCAGCGTGGCGGCGCCCGCGATGTCGTCCTCGTCCTCGTCCGCGTTCGCGCACGCCGCGCCCGTGGCTTTCCCGGGCGACGCGCCGGACGAGCCGGCCCGTCGGGCGGACGCCCTTGTCGCCGGCACAACGCCCAATGCGTTCGCCACCACGGCCGCTTCCGATACGGCCGACCCTTCGGGCGCCAACGAACGCAGGATCCTCGTCATCGAGGACGACGAGCGCTTTGCGGCCATTCTTGGCGATCTGGCGCGCGAGATGGGCTTTGGGTGTTCGGTGGCTCACACCGCGACGGACGGCCTGGCACTTGCCTCGCGAGAGCGTCCCAACGCCATCGTGCTGGACATCAATCTGCCTGACTTCTCGGGCCTGGGCGTCCTGGATCAGCTCAAGCGCAATCCGCAGACTCGCCATATTCCGGTTCACGTGGTGTCGGTGGCGGACTATGCCCGCGAAGCCATGGGCCGTGGCGCGGCCGGCTACGCGTTGAAGCCGGTCAAACGCGAGGAACTGGTTCACGCGTTGCAGCGCCTGGAGGCCAAATTCACCCGTCATGTGCGGCATGTGCTGGTGGTGGAGGACGACGATCGACAGCGCGAGAGCGTGCGCCAGTTGCTGGCCCGCAACGATGTCGAGATCGCGCCGGCGGCCACGGCCGCGGATGCGCTGGCGCTGCTGCGCCAGACGACCTTCGACTGCGTCGTCATGGATCTGAACCTGCCCGACATGAGCGGCTATGAGCTGCTGCAGCAGATGACCGAGCAGGAGGGCGTGTCGTTCCCGCCGGTCATCGTCTATACGGGCCGCGCGTTGTCCCGCGATGAAGAGCAGCATTTGCGGCGCTTCTCCAAGTCCATCATCATCAAGGACGCACGCTCGCCCGAACGCCTGCTGGATGAAGTCACGCTGTTCCTGCACCAGGTGGAAGCAGAGTTGCCGCCCGAACAGCGGCAGATGCTGGAGCTGGCCCGCAGCCGGGATTCCGCGCTGGAAGGGCGCACCGTGCTGGTGGTGGAAGACGACGTGCGCAACGTGTTCGCGTTGTCCAGCATTCTGGAGCCCACCGGCGTGCGCGTGGAAATTGCGCGCAACGGCCGCGAGGCGTTGGACGCGCTTGGCCGCGCCGGATCGGACGGCCGGCCGGTCATCGACCTGGTGCTGATGGACATCATGATGCCCGAAATGGACGGCTACACGGCGATGCGCGAGATACGCAAGCGGCCCGAATGGCGGCGCCTGCCGATCATCGCGCTGACCGCCAAGGCCATGAAGGACGACCAGGAGAAATGCCTGGCCGCCGGTGCTAACGACTACATTGCCAAGCCGTTGGATGTGGAGCGCCTGCTGTCGCTCGTCCGTGTCTGGATGCGCAGCTGACGCGCCCGTCGGCGTCATGCCCTGTTGACCACCACCATGCCATCCACCCCCAAAACGCGTATCGCAGACATCGAGCAACGGCTGTTGCTCGATGCGATCTATCACCGCTATCACTATGACTTTCGCGAGTACGCGCAGGCGTCGCTGAAGCGACGCCTGCAAAGCGCGCTGACGCAGTTCGGCTGCAAGACGCTGTCGCAATTGCAGGACCGCGTGCTGCACGACCCGCCGGTATTCACCGCGCTGCTGCAGTTCCTGACGGTGCAGGTCAGCGACATGTTCCGCGACCCGGAGTATTTCCTGGCGTTGCGCAACGAGGTCTTGCCGATTCTGCGCACCTATCCGTCGATCAAGGTGTGGGTGGCGGGGTGCAGCGCGGGTGAAGAAGTCTATTCGCTTGCCATCCTGCTGGCTGAAGAGGGCCTGCTTGAGCGCGCGATGATCTACGCGACCGACATCAATCCGCATGCGCTGCGCGCCGCCGAACAAGGCATTTTCGATATGGACCGGGTGGCTGCCTTTTCCGCGAACCATGTCCGGTCTGGCGGCCGCAGTTCGCTGTCGGACTACTACACCGCCCGGTACGGGCGGGTGGTGTTCGACAAGCGCTTGGGCGAACACATGGTCTTTTCCGATCACAGCCTGGCCACGGATAGCGTGTTCGCCGAGGTCCATCTGATTTCCTGCCGCAATGTGCTGATCTATTTCGAGCGCGATCTCCAGAGCCGGGCGCTGGGCCTGTTCCACGATGCGCTGGTCCATCGCGGTTTCCTGGGGCTGGGGTCGCGGGAGTCCTTGCGGTTTTCCTCGCAGGCCGGCAACTTCGATGATTTCGTGCTGGACGACCGCATCTACCGCAAGAAGGCGGGACGATGACGGCGGCCGCGTCCGTTTCGCGTATGCCGGCGGCGGCCAGCCCCTGGGAGGCGATCGTCATTGGCGGATCTTCCGGCGCGATCGATGCGTTGAATACGCTGCTGCCCGCCTTGCCGGCGGACCTGGATGCCGCGGTCATCGTCGTGTTGCATCTGGTGCGCGACCGGCGCAGCCTGCTGGTCGATATTTTCCGTGAGCGCTGCGCCTTGACGGTGCAAGAGGCCGAAGACCAGCTTCCCATCCGCCCCGGCCATCTTTATTTCGCGCCGCCCGACTACCACTTGCTGGTGGACCAGGGCCCAAGGCTGGCGCTGTCGGTCGGCGAACCGGTGTATTTTTCCCGGCCGTCGATCGACGTGCTGTTCGAGTCCGCCGCCGACGGCTATGGAGAGAAATTGCTGGGCGTGTTGCTTTCCGGGGCGAATGGCGACGGCGCAGCCGGCCTGGCCGCGATCCATGCCGCAGGCGGCCGCACCGTGGTGCAGGCGCCGTCCAGCGCGGCCATGCCCGTCATGCCCCAAGCGGCGCTGGCGCGCCAGCCGGCGCACGAAGTGCTGACGCCCGGTGAAATCGCCACGCTCTTCGCTCAACTGCGCACACCGCGCCTGCCGTAATCCCAACCTGTTCCGACACCATGTTCCTCACATCCGCCAAACCGCAAGACGAACGCATCAAGTGCCTGCTGGTCGATGACGTCCCGGAAAACTTGGTCGCGCTGGAAGCGCTGCTGGAGAGCGGCCGGGTCGAAGTGCTGAAAGCGCAATCCGGGCCAGAGGCCCTGGAACTGCTGCTGCATCATGGCGATGTGGCGCTGGCGCTGCTGGATGTGCAAATGCCCGATATGAACGGCTTCGAGCTGGCCGAGCTGATTCGCGGCAGCGAGCGCACGCGCCACATTCCGCTGATTTTCATAACCGCCGGCTCGCGCGAGCAGAACTGGCAATTCCGTGGCTACGAAAGCGGCGCCGTCGATTTCCTGTACAAGCCCATCGATCCGCGCATGCTGAGCATGAAGGCGAACGTCTTCTTTGAACTGCATGAGCGCAAGCGCGCGTTGGCCAAGCAGCTGGACGAGCGCACCGAGGCCTTGCGGATCAACGAGATGTTCATGGCCGTGCTAAGCCACGATTTGCGCACCCCGCTGCAATCCATCGTCATGGGAGCGGCGCTGCTGCAGCGCCAGAACGACGACGCGCGCGTGGCCAGCGTGGCGCAGCGCATGATCCAGAGCAGCGAGCGCATGGCCCGCCTGATCGACGACCTGCTGGACGTCACGCGCATCCGGCAGGCGGGCGGCCTGACGCTGGAGCCGGCATGGATGTCCCTTGACGCCTTGCTGCAACGTACCGTCGACGAAGTGCAGACGGGCTACCCGGGCCGCCAGATTGAATGCCAGTGCGGTGGCAACCTGGCGGGCGCCTGGGACGCCGCGCGTCTGTCCCAGGTATTCAGCAACCTGGTGGGCAACGCGCTGCACCACGGCAGCCGCGACATCCCCGTGCGCATCCGGGCTGACGGGACGGCGGCTGACCGCGTGGCCGTCACGGTCAGCAACGGGGGCAGCATTTCCCCGGCATTGCTGCCCCACCTGTTCAACCCGTTCCGGGGCGGAGAGCACCGTGCCGAAGGGCACAAGGGGTTGGGCCTGGGCCTGTTCATCGCGCAGCAGATCGTCTTGAGCCACGGCGGCCGCATCAGTGCGTCGTCGGCAGACGGCTTGACGAATTTCCGGGTGGACCTGCCGCGTGAGGTGACGCGTGAGGTGACGCGCGACGGCGCGTAGGGCCGCCGCGCGGCGTGGCGCCGGTTCCTGGCCGGATCAGAATTCCGCGGACACCGACAACAGTACTGTCAGCGGCGCGCCGACGGTCAGGCCTTCACGCGCGGCGGACTGCCAGTAGTCCTTGTTGAACACGTTTTCCACGGTTGCGCGGACCACCATCGGGGTGCCGTTGGCCTTGAACGCATACCGCGCGCCCACGTCGAAACGCGTCCAACCCGGAATCTGCTGCGTATTGCCGACATCCACGTACTGCTGGCTGGTGCGCAACATCCGCGCCGTCAATGTCAGGCCCGGCAGGAACGGCGTGTCCCATTCCGCCGCGGCATTGAATTGGAAGCGCGGCACCGCAGGCGCCACATTGCCGTTGTTCACGCCGCCTTCCGTGCGCGTCAGGCGTCCATCGGTGTACGCCACGCCACCCAGCAGGCGGACGCCCGGCGCGGCGTCGCCTTGCACCAGGAATTCCAAGCCGCGGTTGCGCTGCTGGCCATTCGAGACATAGCGGCGGCTGACGGGGTCCAGGTAGCTGCTGGGCTTCTCGATCTGGAAGGCGCTGAGCGTGGTGAAGAAATTGCCGAAGTCGTATTTGCCGCCGACTTCGAACTGTTTGGAGATCTCCGGCGGGAACATCTGTCCGGCATTGATGGCGCCTTCCGGCGCGGTGCCGCCCTGGCTGAGGCCTTCGATGTAATTGCCGTACAGCGACAGCTGCTGCGTGGGCCGGACCGTCAACGCGAACGCCGGCGTGACGGCTGATTTCTCGTACTCCGAAGCGGTGCGCCCCGTGGCGGCGTCAAAGTTGGTGGACTCGATCCGCTGGTGCCGCACGCCCGCGATGACCTGGACCCGGTCGTCGGCGAACGAGATCTTGTCGGCCAGCGCAATGCTGTAGAGCCGGGATTCGCTGGTCTTCGGCAGGTCGTCCGGCCGGGCGATGTCCGGTTTCGGCAAGTCGGCGGGGTGGTACAGGTTCGAGAAGACGGTGCTTGAGCGGATGCGGGCCGAGGAATAGTCGATTGCCAGGGCGCTGGCCGAAAGCGACGGCTCGTGCTTGACCGGCCCGGTGTTGAAACGGCCGCGCACACCGATTTCTCCCGTCTTGCTGAGCAGCGTCTCGTTCAGGCGGGCGGGGACGGCGCCGATGTCGCCCGTGCTGTCCAGCATCAGCCAACTGGTCTGCATGCTTTCAAAATCGTGCTTGCGAGCGCCCACGGCGCCATATACCGTCCAATCCGGCGTCACGTCGAATTCGGCTCTGAGGGCGCCGGACCATTCCTTTGTCTTCCAGTAGGTCCAGGATGGGAAGAAATTGCGACGCGCATCGGGCGCCGCGCCGATGTCCATCCCGGGCTCCGGCGGGAACAGCAGTCCGCTGCGCGCGTCGGTGGTCCGGTTCTGGTAGTTGATGTCGCCGTCGATACGAAACCGCTCGCTCTGGTAGTCCAGGCCCAGGGCGACCGCGCCCAGGTCTTCCTTCGAACCGTCCTGGGGCAGGTCGCCGCCGCTGCCGGCCACGTTCAGGCGCACGCCCCATTCCTGATCGTCCCCATAACGGCGCGCCAGGTCGGCGTGAACGCCAAACTGGGAGTCGCCAATGTAGGTCAGCGTATAGCGATTGAGCGGGTCGGGGCCGGCGCGTTTGGGCACGAGGTTGATGGCGCCGCCTACGGAGCCATAGGGCGCCATGCCGTTGAGCAGCGCGTTCGGGCCGCGCAGGACCTCCACGCGTTCGACGCCGATCAACGAGCTTGAATTGCGCGGCGAGACGCCGTACAGGCCATTGAACGCGACGTCGTAGTTGAACAGGGAGAACCCGCGGATATTGAATTCGTCGCGCCCGGCGCCGCGCGAATAGGTATTGCGGACGGAAGGGTCGTTGACCAGCACATCGCCGATGTTCTGCGCCTGTTGATCTTCAATCAGCTTGGCGGTGTATTGGGTGGCGCTGAAGGGCGTGTCCAGGTCGCCCAGATTGCCCAGCAGCCCAACGCGCCCGCCGCTGGCGACCTGGCCGCCGGCATACACCGGTGGCAAGCCGGTGGAGAGCGCGCTGGCGGTCACCGTCACGGTGTCCAGCAGCGCGGTGCCGGTTTCGCCAACGGCTTCCAGCCGGTACTGATTCGGGGCCTCGCGCGCGGCGCGCAAGCCTGTGCCGGCCAGCGCCACATTCAGCGCTTCGGGGCGGGAATACTGCCCGCGCACGCCGCCGCTCTGGCGTCCGGCCAGCAGGTCCCGGGGCGCGGCCAGCAAGATGCCCGATTCGTTGGCCAGGCGCGTCAGCACCTGGTTCAACGGCGCTGCAGGAATGTCGAACGTCTGCCGCTCGGCGGCTTGGCTGGCTTCGGTGGGCGCGGGCTGCGCATGCGGCACCGGCGTCCAGAGGGCCGAGAGGGCGGCGGCCAGCGCCAACGGCAGCAAGGGGCCGCGGCGCGGGCCGCGCCACGCCATGGGCCGCGCGGCAGGCTGGGCGGAAATGGTCAGGGCAGGCGGGAAACGATGGGGCATGACGGAATCTGTGCGCTCGATCAAGGGATGGGAAGGAAGCGAGAGGCGCGGCGGCGACGACGCGAACGGAAACGCCGTGCGGCGGCTGGACTCTCGGACTCTCACTTTCCTTAATCGAACGAGGCGGCGAAAAGCGGAACCGCCAAGCCCCATTTTTTTGCAGCGTCAATCCGACTTCAAGCGCGGTTCGATGCTTACCCACCAAGGCAGGGCGCGGCTCAGGCGGATGGGCAGCACCGAAGCCAGCATGTCGAGCGCGCGATTCGCGTCATCCAGGGGATAGCTGCCAAATACGCGCAATTGCCCCACCTGGGGCGAAACGCCCAAGTGTCCGGCGTGGTAGCGGCGCAGTTCGGCGACGACGTCGGCCAGGGGCGTGCCGTCGGCCAGCAGCAGGCCGTTGCGCCAGCTTTCCCGCGCGGGGTCGGCTGGCATCAGCGGCTGCAGCGCGTCGGCGGTGAATCGAACCTGGCGGCCGGTCGGCACGACCGCGCTTGCGCCGGCGCCCGCCGGGGTCACGCGGACGGCGCCGTCATAGACGGCGACCAGGATCCCGGCATCGCCATGGCTGACGGAAAAGCGCGTTCCCAAGGCCTGCAGCCGGCCCTCGGCGGTATCGACGACAAAGGGGCGCAGCGGATCTTTGCCGGTATCGACCAGTATTTCTCCCGCCACCAATTCCAGGCGGCGCTGCGTGTCGCTGTAGGCCAGATTGAACCCGCTCAGGGCCTTGATCCAGACCGTGGTGCCGTCGGGCAGCGCAACTTGCGGCGTTTCTCCCACGCCGGCGCGATAGTCCGTGCCCCACAGCGATGCCAGGGCGGACAAGGGCGTTTCGCGCCAGCCGGTCCATCCCAGCCAGGACAGCCCAAGGCCGCCGGCCAGACCCAGCAACACCTGCCGCCGCCGGCGTGGCGCGGCACTGACGGTCTGGTGAAATGCCGCGACAGCAGCGTCGCGGTCGGGGCTGGCTTGCAGCGGAGCGAAGCGGCGGCCGACACGTTCGACGTAACGCCACGCCTGCTGATGCGCGTCATCGCGGGCCAGCCACTGTTTCCATTTCTGTTGGTCGGCGGCCGAAGCGTCTCCGGTGCGCAGCAAGGCATACCACTCGGCGGCTTCTTCCATTGCACGGTGCGAGGGCTCGGGCGAGGCCATGACGGTCATGGCGTGGGCGGCACGGCAGCGGCGGTCGGGGAAACCGGCACAGGCGGCGCGTCGGCCAGGCCGGCGGTCAGCCGGGCTTCAAGCTTCATGCAGCAGAGCATGGCCTGCGCGACATACTTGCGCACCATGCGTGATGACACGTTGAGCGTCGCGGCGACTTCGTTGTCCGTCATGTCGCACGCGACGGCCATGACGAAGGCGTGCGCCACCTTGGGCGGCAATTCACGAAGCATGGCGTCGATTTCGCCCAGGGCCTCAAGCACCATGGCCTGTTGTTCCGCGGAAGCGGCCGTGGGTTCCGGCTGTGCCGCCAACGCTTCCAGCCACGCTTGTTCCAGGCTGCGCCGGCGCCAAAGGTCGACACACATGCCATTGGCCATTTTGCGCAGGTAAGCGCGGGCTTGCTGCGGGTTCTCGAAATGGCACGGCCGTGTCAGCAGGCGCACGAACGCGTCATGCGCCAGATCCGCTGCATCGGCGGCATTGCCCAGACGCCAGTTCACCCAGGCGAGCAGCCAGTGATGATGATTGCCGTATAGATGCTCGAAGTCCTGGGATAAACCTGGTGATGCGCTCACGATTTCGCCCGCTCACGATAGGGGGCCGCACCATTGCCAATGCGAACACGTATCAATTAATAAATGAGCGCAGATTATGGCGTGCCGCGGACCGCCTTGGCAACCCTGGGGAAAACCGAGTGTGGCGCGCCGGCCTCAGGCTGCCAAAAGGCGCATGCCTTGGGCGCGGCGCTTCCATGACGCATCGCGTGGGCGGTCAGCCTGCCGTCATCACGCCATCAACCATGCGCATCAGATCCAGCGGGTTGCCGCGCTTCACCCCGTCGGGCAGCAGCGCATCGGGCAGGTCCTGGTAGCAGACCGGGCGCAGGAAGCGGCGGATTGCCGTGGCGCCCACCGAGGTGGAGGCGGCATTCGACGTGGCGGGGAAGGGGCCGCCATGCACCATGGCGTGGCTGACTTCGACGCCGGTCGGGTAGCCGTTGGCCAGGATGCGGCCGGCCTTGCGTTCCAGCACGGGCAGCAGCGTTTGCGCCTGCGTCACATCGGCATCGTCCACGAAAATCGTGGCGGTGAGTTGGCCTTCCAGGTGTTCGGCCACGGCCTTCATTTGCGCAATGTCCTTGCAAGCGACGACCAGCGAGGCCGGGCCAAAGACTTCGGCTTCGAGTTCGTGCGAGGCCAGGAAGCGGTCGGCCTGGGTGCCGAAGACGACGGCGCGGGGGGG
>NZ_JBHFII010000014.1:0-61507 GCF_057334215.1 Achromobacter maghribensis
GGCCCGAAGCAAATCGTGCGTAGCTGTGCTCTCAATTGAAATAGCCCGCCGGAGCGGGCTTAGTCGCTGTGGCGACTGGGTACTGCTGTACCACGGGGGCATAGCCGTAATGGGCGCGCTACCGACCTCGACTTACGAGCGATGTGCTCACCGGATCACCGCTGTCCCTTGGATCACGATGCCAGGCTCAACGGAGATTCCGTGTTGGGGGTATGCAGGATAAACAGGTACGGCCGGTTGAACGTAGCGAGGAGGCTTGCACTTACGCTCCTCCTTGTACTCGCCGTTCTCTTTCCACTTTCTCTCAACCTTGCAGTTTCCATCCCAGTACTCTTCTTTGTGGTCACCGCCGCCGTAATAGCCGCCATGCTGGCGCCGGCCATTGCCAGATTCGTCCTTCCAGGGGTCTGCGCTCACCCCGAAGGACATCGCAGCCAAAAGGGCAGCGCACACGCAGTAGATTTTTTTCATTTTTGATCCTCACGAGCGGAAATATCCAGATTGATCATATTCCGCCCGCCCCCTGGCAATCCCTGCGGGGCGTTACCAAAAGCTGCATCAGATGGGTCGGTAAGCCTATGGCGGCTTGGTTCCCGCGACAACTCGCAATAGGAGTTACACGCAAAAGTCGAACACCAGCACAGGCCGCCGTCCACCCGTTCCCAACCTCATCAACGGAGTTACCCATGGTCGCCATGATCATCCGTTTCATCGAAGAACTGATCGACGCCTTCAACTTCGGCAGCAGCATCAGCAAGTAGCACCAAGCCCGCCCCGCCTCACCGGGGCGGCTTTGGAGAGCGGGCCGGTAGCCCGGGAAACCTCCTGAAAGTCACTTTCAGCGCCGGTGACGTTGCGACGCCGGCCCGCTCTCCGAAGCCGCAGTACCAATGCAGATCCCGCCAAGGCAGAAAACCCGTGGCGCCTGCGACTCGCCGCCAGACGAGAGATAAAGACCTTGGCTCCGCGCCTACATAGCAGGGCTTGGCAAGCCGCGGATAAGGCCAGGAGCGGTCAGCAGCCACCTGACGCCGGATAGCGTAACCGGCGACCAGCAACCACCGCGCACCCCGCGCACATCCCCATGCCCTCAACTATCCCCGCCTTCTGGTGGGGCCTGGCCCTGCTTGCCCTGGCGGCGGTGGCGCTGGTCCCTGCCTGCGAATACCTCAACCGCCGCTATGTCGCGGCTGATCCCTGGAAAGCATCATGAACGCAATCACTGCAACCGCGCCTGCCGCGCGCCGCCGCAAGCTGCCGTCCATCACACAAGCGGCGTGCAAGCTGACCAACCTCATTGCCCCGCGTGACCACGCAGGCCAGGGAAATTGGAGCCAGGACGCGGACATTCCTCCCGTGTGGGCTTGGGCCGCCGGCATCGGCTTCGCGGCGTTCGTTCTCTTCGGACGCCAGATCCTCGGCTGGCTCCTGAGCTTCGCTATATGAACGGCATCGAATTCATTTTGCGGGATCGCGCCGCCTGGGTGCCCAAATTGCCTATCCCGCGCAGCCGATTCCGCTGGGTTGATTCGAAGCCCAAACCGCTCACCCGCTTCGAAATCGAATTCATCCGGTCGGCAAAGGGAACTCTCAACAGCGCCGACCTGGCACGGTGCTACGAGGTCACCCCGCAGACGATCCGAAACATCTGGGAAGGCCGACGCCATCCCGCTATTCCCTCTGGCAAACGGCCTGGCCGTCGACCAAAACAGCAGTAACCCAACGGAGTCCGTTATGTGGTTCAAGAACCTGAAGATCTACCGCCTGTCCGCCGCCTGGTCGTTGTTCGGCAATGACCTGGAAGCCGCCCTGGCGCGCCAGGCCTTCGCCCCCGGCAACAATCTCGAAATGCAGTCCATCGGGTGGGTTCCGCCCCGTGCGAATGGCGGTCTGGCTCACTTCGTCAACGGCCAAATCCTGCTGTCCTTGCGCGCCGAAAAGAAGCTGCTGCCCGCTTCGGTCATCAACCAGGTCGCCAAGGCCCGTGCCGAAGAAATCGAAGAACAGCAAGGCTACAAGCCCGGCCGCAAGCAGATGAAGGAAATCAAGGAGCGCGTGACCGACGAACTCCTGCCCCGCGCCTTCAGCATCTACCGCGATACACGCGTCTGGATTGACCCGCTCCATCGCTGGCTGGTGATCGACGCGGCAGCGTCCAGCAGGGCTGACGAGGTGATTGGCATCCTGGCGAAGTGCATCGACCCGTTCCCGCTGGAAAACCTGTACGTCGCACAATCGCCGACGAGCGCCATGACGGGCTGGCTGGCCGAAGACGAAGCCCCCGCCAACTTCACCATCGACCAGGACACCGAACTCCGGTCATCCGGCGAAAGTGGCGCAGCCATCCGCTACATCAAGCACTCCATCGACGCCGCGGACGTAGGCCGGCACATCCAGTCCGGCAAGCAATGTACCCGCCTCGCCATGACCTGGGCTGACCGGATCTCGTTTGTCCTGACCGAGGCACTCGACGTAAGGCGCATGCGCCCCCTGGACGTGCTGAAAGAAGGCAACGAAGGCGTCGCCGCCAACGACGACGAGAGGTTCGATTCCGACATGATGTTGATGACGGGCGAGCTGGCGAAGATGATGACCGAGCTGGTCGGCGCGCTGGGCGGTGAAAGGCGGCTCTGATCAAAGTTTCGGCCGGTTCGGCCTGTGAAGAAACTCATCTCACGCACCAACGAGAGCAGCTTCAGGTACTCCTAACTTCTGGCAACGGGCAACTGCTTGAGCCTCCATAAGCTGCGCGCTCGCATGCAGCTTTTCAAGCGTGTCAATTACGCGAGGATGATCATCCCAGAAATTGGTCGGTGTTAGATAGCTAGCCAAGCCGGCTACAACAGGACGAACGTTAGGCTTACCTTTGTGACGATCGTCGGCCTCCGCGTGAAGCAGTGTGGCGACCTCGAACAATTGACCCGCAACATAGATGCGAAGCGTTCCCGAAAGACCTGTCTTGAGCTGGCCTAACTGTTGGACATAGCTTGCGAGGATAGCCGGCTTCGGAAGCGTGCCGCCTTTCTTCCAGCGTCGAGCCAACTCTAACAGTGCGTAGCTGGTCTGTTGAACTGCTTGCGCAAGCGCGAATTCACCAATAGCTCGATCCCGGTCTAACTCTCGGCGACGATCCCAATTTTGATACAGGGGCACGGCAACTGCAGCGACGGCCGCACCCACAGTACCGAAGGCCGTCATCAAGTCCCACCATTTCGCCGCCGCCGTTGCATCCGTCACAGTAGAGAACGCCATACCCATCCAGGCGCCCAGCAACATGAGGCCGGCGCCTATGCATAGCTGTGCATGTTTCATTTTTTCTCCCCAAGCGGCAGGAATCGTACCCCATCACCGTAGGAGTGTCAGCATGACCCATCCCCCCGCATCGTTTAAGACGATGATCAAGGACGGCACGATTAAACGCGCCGACGCAATGAAAGCCCGCTACGGCGATATCCACGTGAAACCCGGCTTTAACCTCCGGGATCTGGATGAAGAGTACGAGGCCGGCGTTGAAGATTTGACTGCCTACATCATGGCCGGCGGCACGCTTCCGGCTTTGGAGGTGGTGGTGTCGCCCGATGTCTCCGGCGTTGAACTGGTGGACGGCCACCGCCGCTATGACGCCATCGGCCGTGCCATCGACCGAGGCTTCCCCATCGAATGGGTTTCCATCGTCGCGTTCCAAGGGAACGTAATCGACCGAGAGGCGCGGATCTTCACAAGCAACCGAAACGCCCCGCTGCGGCCCCTGGAAGCCGCACGCGGTTTCAAACGCTTTCGTGGTGCCGGCCTGGACAGCGCGGAAATCGCCACCATCGTCCATTGCAGCCGAACTCACGTCGAAAACTATCTTGTCTTGGCCGATGCCGAGCGCGACGTGCAAGAACTGGTGCGCTCCTGCCAGGTCGCCGCAGACGTGGCAATCGAAGCCGTCCGCAAGCTGGGCGCCAAGGCCGGAGAATTCCTAGCCGGCAAGGTCGGCCAGGCCAAAGCCGCCGGCAAGGCCAAAGTCACCGCCAGCACCGTCCACGGCCGCGCCCTGCCCCGCAAGGTCGTATCCCCGCTCATCAGCGGCGTGGACGCCTTCATCAAGGGACTAGACGCCAACCAGCGCGCAACCCTCCTAGACATCCAGGAAGGCCGCGTAGCGACCGAAACCATCACCATCCCGACCGCCGCCCTCCTGGAACTGTTCCAGGCACACAGCGCCGTCGAGACCGTCCGCGCCAAACAGGCCGATAAGCAGCGCCGCCTGGCGGAAGCCGCAGCAGCTGCCAGCCAGGCCGAAATCCCCACCGAACAGGAAGCCACCGCATGAGCGCCCTCACCGAAAACGAGTTTCTGAAAGACGTTGAACACCATGTCGTCGAAGTGATCCGCGATGACGGCCTCCACCGCCACATCAGATTCCACAAGCCCGGCACGATGTGCATGCACTTCGATCTGATCACCTGGCCGGGATATCTCTGCTACACGGGCGATAAGGGCACCTACGTGTTCAGCCGCCTCCAGGACATGTTCGAGTTCTTCCGCACAGATCGCGAATACGCCCAGCGTCGCGGCCGCCGGCTCTCGGTGAACCTGTCGTACTGGTCGGAAAAGCTTCAGGCCGTAGATGGGAGCCGCCGTAACGGGAGTGCCCAGGAGTTCAGCGAAGAAAAGATGCGCCGCGTCATCAACGGAATCCGTCTGCGGTGGATCCGAGATGCCCGCAACGAAGGCACGCTCACGAAAGACCAACGCCGCGAACTGTGGGAGGCCGTCGATGAAGATGTGTTTGCTCGCCTGAACGACGATGGCGAACACGCGGCTTACATTGCGGCCCGTGACTTCAGCTGGACTGCGGACGGCTTGCGGTCTTCCTACAGCTACGGCAAACGAGCGTGGTGCTTCGAAGACCTGTGGGACTACGACTTCACCGATTACACCCATCGCTTCCGCTGGTGCTGTTTCGCGCTGGCCTGGGGTATCGAGCAATACGACCTCAGCAAAGAGGCGGTAACAGCATGACCGAACAGAACGACGCCGCCCAGGCGGCAACCAAGGAAATCCACAAAGCATTCGAACTCAGCTACGCGGCGGACGCAGACGACCCGGCCAACGCTACCGAACTGAGCCACTTCGCCAACGGCTGGCGCGCCTGCATCATGTCCAAGCTGCGCGCGGAGGGCGTGCAGGCGGGCAAGGTTGCCGGACATTCTGAGGTCGCGCGCTGCACGGCCCCCTCGATGCGGAAGAATCACGTTGATTGTGAAGTCCCTACCATCTACCAGGATTCAAATCACGGCGACTTTTCGACCGCGGGATTCCGCAACCTGCTTTCTGGCCGCACATCGCGCTGCCTCGACATCCGGATAGACGACATGCGGTCGCGCCACGAGCTGCCATTCCGCTCCCCCAACGCTCAGATGGACAACATACCCATCACCGGTTCCCGAGGGTGCGATGCGATAAATGGAACGAACGCCATGCACGATAATAGTGCCGTCCAACATAATTGGTCCTTCGTGATCTGGAGAACTGCGGCCCCTTTGCGTGTTAAGGGTGACATCTCGCTGTTGGTTCCACAAGCCGGTAGAAATACCTACTGGTACGCCAGAGAGCTGGAATGCCTCGCGATGAAGGAGCTTCAGGCAAGCGCCCCTGTAGCCGCACCGAGCGATGAAACGCTGCGATTGGCAGGCGTCATAGCGGACAAGATTGAGGACGGCACGCTGTTTCAGGCCGGCATCTACTCGCGCCGCGAGCTGGCCGATAGGGTCCGCGCCGCCGTGGCCGCGCCCCCGACGAACAATTGACGGAGCCGACATGGCCGCACTCTACATCCTCGCCGTCCCGCTCGGGATCATCCTGGGGGCCGTTCTCGGCCTGACCCATCGACCCAAGCACCAACGCAAGGCGCCGCATCAGAGCATGTATCGATGACCGGCGCAATACGACAACCCACAAGCACTTTCTTGAAGCCCGCCTAGCCGCGGGCTTCGTTCTAGAGGGGCACATGCAAAAGCGCGGATTCAATACTCAGGAAGCCCAGGCATACCTGGGCGTGAAGCGGAAATTCTTCGACACCAATCTCGCGCCCCTACTTTCAGGCAAGGGCACGCGCGCAGGGACGGCCACGATTTATGAACGGACCGACCTGGACGCGGCCTGGGACGCATACAAGGAAGGGGCTAAACTGCTGGCGGGTAACGAGCGTCCCCCAGTTCTACAAGGAGCATCATCATGGGGCGTTCAAACAAGGCTGGCATCCAAACGGCGTCCGACGGCACGTTCGACGTCGATGCCAAGTACAGGAAGCGAAGAATTCGGAAGCGTGGTTTCGCTAGTCAGGCAGAAGCGGAAGACTTCCTGATTCAGCAGAAGGAGGCTATTCGCGTCGCCGGCACTGAGGGATTGCGCCCCAAAGTGACGTTAGCGAAAGCCGCCGCTCGATATTTGCTGGAAAAGGCCGACACACCATCGGCCGAACCTGCGTCATATGCGCTAGAACCGCTTATCGCGCAAGTTGGCTCTTTAACATTAGATCAACTCGATGACGACGCGCTCGCCGCATTCATAGACGACCGCAAGGCCTATGGCTGGGCCGACAAGACGGTCAACAACAGCCTCGAATGCGTCCGGGCGATTTGCAACCGTGCTGCAAAAAAGTGGCGATTTCCCAACCGGCTGACGTGGCTGGAGTCCGCCCCCCACATCAGCTTGCTCCGCCTTCGTGACCAGCGCCCCCCGCGGCCGATCACCTGGGCGGAACAGGAGACACTACTTACACACTGCCCGGGGTATCTCGCAAAGTTGGCCCTCTTCGACCTCAACACTGGAGTTCGAAAGAACGTTTTGGCCAATCTCCGCTGGGACTGGGAAATCCAATTGGAGATTGTCCCAGACGTCATATCCTCCATCTTCATCGTTCCACGCGAGTATGTGAAGGGCCGTAAGCACGAACGCATAATTGTCTGCAATTCGATAGCCCAAGGGATAGTGGAAAGCCAAAGGGGTAAGCATTCCGAATTGGTGTTCACTTACGTCAAGGATTTGCCCAAATGGGCACGACTGGCTAAAGGTCCCCACCGGCTAGGCTGGCAGGTGCCGGAACGCCCGCACAAGCCGCTTGCCATGCGATTTGAGTACGCATGGAACAAAGCTCGTGCCGCGGCGGGGCTTGGAGACCTGCACTTGCATGACTTGCGCCATACCGTGGGGATGCGCCTGCGGGCGGCTGGGGTCTCAGATCGGACCCAAAATGAGATCCTTTGGCACGGCGGCGGGGGCATGACCGAGCACTATGCTGTTGCTCAGTTGCGAGAGATTTACAAGGCCCTTGAGGCTATCCGTCAGCCCGGCGCAGACGGGGAATCCCTCAACCTTCTGGCGATCATGCGGGATATGCGGCAGCGTCAAGTCACCCAAAAGTCACCCACGCTTCGTATCGCCGCCTGAGGCAATTTTCCTAAGTCATTGAAATAACTGAAAGTAATGTAAAGGCATAAGGAAATCCCCATTAGGGAATTTGCTTATGCCTTTTAACTATTTGCAGCGCGCATACTTGCCGGGCAAGAATTCGTCCTGAGCATAAAGCAACGCAGATGGAATTACGTCAACTCGAGGCCTTCGCGGCCGTCATGTCTACGGGCAGCGTCACCGCTGCCGGGCGTTTGCTTGGGCGCTCGCAGCCGGCCATCAGCCGCCTGTTGCAAGAGCTGGAAGCCGAGATCGGCTATGCCTTGTTCAACCGCAGCGGACCGCGCGTCACGCCTACCGAACAGGGCTTTCTGCTGTATGACGACGTAGAACGCGCGCTGGCCGGCTTGCAGCAGATTCGCAGCCGCGCCGAAGAAATTGCGCGGGGCCAAGCCAAGCCGCTGCTGCTGGCGGCAACGTCGGCGCTGGCCGCAGGCCTGCTGCCCGACGCGCTCAAGCGCATCGAATCCCAAACGGGCGCCACGCGCGTGCAAGTGCGCAGCGCCTCGCCCGAACGCGTGGTGCACGCGGTGCTGACCGGCGCCGCGCAACTGGGCGCCACCAGTTTGCCGCTGGAACATCGCGGCCTGACGGTGCATTGGATTGCCCAAGCGCCCTGCGTCGTGGCACTGCGCGACGGCGATCCGCTAGCCGCGCACGACGTGGTGCCCGTTCATCTGCTGGCCGGCCGCCGCCTGATCACCATGGCCAACCCGTACCGGCTGCGTCGCCGCCTGGACGCCGCACTGGCGCCGGACGGCAATGCGCCGGGCACAATCGAAACCAATTCGTCCGTCAATGCCCTGGCCGCCGTGCGCGCCGGGCTGGGCGTGTCGGTGCTGGAACCGATCACCGCTTACGGCGTCCCGATGCCGGGCGTGGCGATCCGCCCCATCGACCTGGACATTCCTTTTTTCTTCGGGGTCATCACCCCGCAATCGCAACCGCAATCGCAACCGTTGACGCCCGCCTGCCAGGCCATGGCCGACGCCCTGGCCGAAGCCGCCGCCGCCCTGCTGCCCGGTTTTGTGCTGCACGACGCCTGCGAACACGCGGCGCTGTTGCAGTCGATCTACGGTGATGACGCCCCTGTTTTGGACACCCCCACACTATGAATCTGCCCATTGCCACCCCGCCGCAAGGCCTGGATGCGCTGGAAGCGCGTCTGCGGCAAGACCTGTCCTGGCTGGAAATTCCCGCCAAGAACTGGGTTGCGCCCCGTCTGGTTGATGGACAACAGGTACTGGACGTTGTCGTCATCGGCGGCGGCATGGCCGGCCTGGCCGCGGCCGCGTCGTTGACGCACCTGGGCATCACCACGCCCATCTTCGATCAGGCGCCCGAAGGCTACGAGGGCCCGTGGGCCACCACCGCCCGCATGGAAACGCTGCGTAGTCCCAAGCAGCTGACCGGCCCCGCGCTGGGCTTGCCCGCGCTGACGTTCCGCGCCTGGTTCGAAGCGCAATTCGGCACCGCCGAATGGGACGCGCTGGACAAGATTCCGCGCCTGCAATGGATGGACTACCTGCGCTGGTATCGCCGCGTGCTGAACCTGGACGTGCGCAACAAGCATCGCGTGCTGTCCGTGCAACCCCGCGCCGACCGCCTGGTGCAACTGGACATCGAATCGCCCGCCGGACGCAGCACCGTGCTGGCCCGCCGCGTCGTGCTGGCCACCGGCCGCGACGGCCTGGGCGGCGCCTATGTGCCTGACTTTGCCCAGAAACTGCCGCGTGACCGCTGGGCGCATTCGTCCGACGTGATGGACTACTCCACGCTGGCCGGCAAGCGCGTCGGCGTCGTCGGCGCGGGCGCGTCCGCCATGGACAGCGCCGGCACCGCGCTGGAAGCCGGCGCCGCCAGCGTGGACCTGCTGATCCGCCGCAACGACATCCCGCGCGTGAACAAAGGCAAAGGCGCGGGCAACCCCGGCCTGACCCACGGCCACCTGACCCTGCCCGACGAATGGAAGTGGAAGATCCGCCACTACATCAACGCCGCGCAAGTGCCGCCCCCGCGCGGCAGCACCTTGCGCGTGTCGCGCTTCCCGAACGCCCGCTTCAACCTGGGCTGTGGCGTGCAAGACCTGGCAATGGTGGGCGACGACATCCACGTCACCACGCCCAAGGGCGTGTTCGTGCTGGACTTCCTGATCTTCTCCACGGGCTTTCGTATCGACTGGACCGTGCGCCCGGAATTCGCGCCGCTGGCGCCTCACGTGCGCAACTGGGGCGACCGGTTCACCCCGCCCGCCGGCGAAGAAGACCAGGAACTGCATGACTCGCCCGACCTGGGCGCCGTCTTCGAGCTGCAAGAAAAACTGCCCGGCGCCTGCCCGGGTCTGGACCGCGTGCACTGCTTTTCCTACCCCGCCGCGCTGACCCAAGGCACGATCTCGGGCGACATCCCCGCCATCAGCGACGGCGCCAAGCGCCTGGCGCAAGGCATCGCCGGCCTGTTCTACCGCGAAGACGTCGAAACGTACTACGCGAACATGGAAGCGTTTTCCGAACCGGAAGTGTTCGGCGATGAATGGACGCCGGCCCCGCCGCCCGCGGCAATCGCCACCCCGGCCTCGCAAGCGGAGACCACGCAATGACCGGTTGGTTGATACGCCGTGTCGCGCAAGCGGCGGTGGTGGTGTTGCTGATGACGCTGATCGTCTTCGTGGGCCTGCACGCCATCGGCAACCCCGTGGACATCCTGATCGGCCAGGACGTGGACCAGGTGGACCGCGCCCGCATCATCGCGGAACTGGGCTTGGACAAACCGCTGTGGCAGCAATACCTGGGCTTTCTGAACGGGGCGCTGCATGGCAACCTGGGCAACAGCTTCGTCTACAACATTCCCGCGATTGAACTCGTCATCCAGCGCCTGCCCGCCACGCTGGAACTGGCGATCAGCGCCCTGGGCCTGGCCGTCATCATCGGCCTGCCGCTGGGCTTGATTGCCGGCCTGTACCCCGATAGCCGCTTTTCCAAAATGATCATGGCCGGCAGCATCGTCGGCTTCTCGCTGCCCACGTTCTGGGTGGCGCTGATGCTGATCATGACGTTCAGCGTGTCGCTGGGCTGGCTGCCCGCCAGCGGCCGGGGGCAGACGGTGGAATTCCTGGGCTTTCAGTGGTCGTGGCTCACCGCCGACGGCTGGCGCCATTTGATCTTGCCCGCCCTGAACCTGTCGCTGTTCAAGATTTCGCTTGTCATCCGCCTGACCCGCGCCGGCGTGCGCGACGTGATGCCGCTGGACTTCGTGAAGTTCGCCCGCGCCAAAGGCTTGTCGCCGTTTCGCGTGGTCTGTGTGCACGTGCTGCGCAACACGATGATCCCGCTGGTGACCGTGCTGGGGCTGGAGCTGGGTTCGACCATTGCGTTCGCCGTCATCACGGAAAGCATTTTCTCGTGGCCGGGCGCTGGCAAACTGATCCTGGACAGCCTGAACGCGCTGGACCGCCCCGTGATCGTGGCCTACCTGATTGTGGTCGTGTGCCTGTTCGTCACGCTGAACCTGATCGTCGACATTCTTTATAAAGTGCTGGACCCCCGGGTACGGCTGGAGGGCTCGGCATGAGCACCACTGCAACCCCCGAGAAGGTTCCCGCCCTGCGCCGCGAATCGCCCTGGCGCCGCAACCTGACCGAATTCCTGTCGTCCAAGACGGCGGTGTTCGGCCTGGCCGTGGCCACGCTGCTGATCCTGGCCGCCATCTTTGCGCCGTGGATCTCGCCGCAGAACCCGTATGACCTGCTGCAAATCGACGTGCTGGATTCCCGCATGCCGCCGGGTTCCATGAACGGCCTGGACACCTTCCACTACTGGCTGGGCACCGACGGCCAAGGGCGCGATCTGCTGTCCGGCATTCTGTACGGCCTGCGCATCAGCTTGATGGTGGGCGTGGGCTCGGCCGTTATCGCCGGCATCGTCGGCACGCTGCTGGGCCTGCTGGCCGCCTACGCGGGCGGCAAGGTCGACGCCTTCATCATGCGTTTGGTCGACCTGATCCTGTCGTTCCCGTCCATCCTGGTGGCCATGATGATCCTGGCCTTTCTGGGCAAGGGCGTGGGCAACGTGGTGCTGACGCTGGTGATTCTGGAATGGGCCTACTACGCCCGCACCGCGCGCGGCCAGGCGCTGGTGGAACGCCGCCGTGAATACGTGGAAGCCGCCCGCTGCCTGGACATTCCCAACTGGCGGATCATGTTGAAGCACATTCTGCCCAACTGCCTGCCGCCGCTGATCGTCATCGGCACCTTGCAGATTGCGCGCGCCATCACGCTGGAAGCCACCTTGAGCTTTCTGGGCCTGGGCGTGCCGGTGACCGAACCGTCGCTGGGCCTGCTGATTTCCAACGGCTTTCAATACATGCTGTCCGGCGAATACTGGATCAGCTTCTACCCCGGCATCGCGCTGCTGATCACCATCGTGGCCATCAACCTGGTGGGCGACCGCCTGCGCGACGTGCTGAACCCAAGGACTCACAAATGACCGACCGCACCGCTACCGGCGCGCCGGCCACGCTTGAAGTGCGCAACCTGCGCACGCACTTCCATACCCGCGCGGGCGTGCTGCCCGCCGTGGACGACGTGTCGTTCACGCTGGAGCGCGGCAAGATCCTGGGCCTGGTCGGAGAATCCGGCTCGGGCAAATCCGTGACGGGCTTTTCCATCATGGGTCTGGTCGACGCCCCCGGCCGCATCGTCGGCGGCGAAATCCTGTTCCAGGGCCGCGACCTGACCAAGCTGGCCCCGCGTGACTTGCGCAAGTTGCAAGGCAACCGCATCGCCATGATCTTTCAAGATCCGATGATGACGCTGAACCCGGTCCTGCGCGTTGACGTGCAGATGATCGAAACCGTGCGCGCGCATAACAAGATGAGCAAGGCACAAGCCCGCACGCTGGCCCGCGACACGCTGGGCATGATGGGCATTCCCAGCCCCGAAGAACGCTTGCTGGCCTATCCGCACCAACTGTCTGGCGGCATGCGCCAGCGCGTGGCTATCGCCATCGCCATGCTGCATCGCCCTGACCTGATCATTGCCGACGAACCCACCACCGCGCTGGACGTCACCATCCAGGCGCAGATTCTGTCTGAAGTCCAAAAGCTGGCGCAGCAGCACGGCACCAGCCTGATCTGGATTACGCATGATCTGTCCGTGGTGGCGGGCCTTGCTGATGACGTGGCCGTGATGTACGCCGGCCGCATCGTCGAACACGGCAAGGTCGACGACGTGCTTGACCGCCCGCAGCACCCCTACACCGTCGGCCTGATCGACAGCCTGCCCAGCAATAACCTGCGGGGCCAGCGCCTGCGCCAGATTCCCGGCATGACGCCCAACCTGCTGCACCTGCCCGCCGGCTGTGCGTTTTCCGCGCGCTGCTCGCGCGCCACCGCCGCCTGTGGCCAGCAACCCGGCATCACTCAAGCCCTGCCCGAACACGATGTGCGTTGCTTCCATCCGACTATCCAGATCCACAACGAGGTGACGGCATGACTGTATCCGCCGCCCCCACGCCGCTGATTGACCTTTCTCAAGTCAGCAAGCGCTTTGGTGAAAGAAAGGTCGGCGCAGCCGGCCGCGCCATGCAAAAGCTGGGCTTGTCCAAGCCGCCCGCCATCACGCGCGCGGTCGACAACGTGGACCTGATCGTGAACCCCGGCGAAGTCGTCGGCCTGGTTGGTGAATCCGGTTGCGGCAAGTCCACCCTGGGCCGCATCGCCGCAGGCTTGTTGACGCCGTCCGGCGGTGAAGTGCGCATCAACGGCGTGCGCCCGTCCGACATGAACTCGGCCGCCGCCCACGCCGCGCGCCTGACCGTGCAGATGATTTTCCAGGACCCCTACGCCAGCCTCAACCCGCGCCTGCGCGTGGACGAGATCGTGGGCGAAGCGGCCCGCATCCACGGGCTGGTCGACAACTCGGGCTTTGACGACTACGTCAGCGCCCAGCTGGAACGCGCGGGGCTGGACCCTGCCCTGCGCCAACGCTACCCGCACCAATTCAGCGGCGGCCAGCGCCAACGCATCGGCATTGCCCGCGCGCTGGCCGTGCAGCCGTCCATGCTGGTGTGCGACGAAGCCGTGGCCGCACTCGACGTGTCCATTCAAGCGCAAATCCTGAACCTTTTCATGGACCTGCGCGAAGAACTGAACCTGACGTATCTGTTCATCAGCCATGACCTGGGCGTGGTGGAACACCTGTCTGACCGCGTCGTCATCATGTACCTGGGCCGCGTCGTGGAAACGGCCACGGTGGACGAAGTGTTCCAGCGCCCCAACCACCCGTACACGCAAGCGCTGCTGGCGGAAATTCCCAGCCTGAAGTCGCGCCACAAGATCTTTACCGCGATCAAGGGCGAGATTCCCAGCCCGCTGAACCCGCCCGGCGGCTGCCATTTTCATCCGCGATGTCCGCATGCGATGCCGCACTGCAAGACCGAGGTTCCCACGTTGAAGGGAATCGCCATCAACCATTTAAGCGCCTGTCATTTGAACGACATGGCCTGAACCTAATTGGCCGCGTTGTTCTTGATGCCTTTATTGGCCTGAATGACAACGCAGCCTTCGGAACACTTAACTCGTTCCCCCCCTACCAAGGACCCCGAACATGAAACGCTTGATTCTTTCGACCCTGACCGCCGCCATCCTGGGCGCCTCTGCCGCCGCGTCCGCCGACAACCTGTCGATCGGCTTCGCCGACCCGCTATCGTCCCTGGACCCGCAGCTGAACAACCACGCCGGCGACCGCTCGGTGGCCCTGCACTTCTGGGATCTGCTGATCGAGAACAAGTGGAACAAGCTGCAACCCGGCCTGGCCGTCAGCTGGAAGCCGCTGGACCCCACCACCTGGGAATTCAAGCTGCGTGAAGGCGTCAAGTGGCAAGACGGCACGCCCTTCACCGCCGACGACCTGATCTATTCCTACACCCGCGCGCGCGCCGTGCCGGGCAGCGTGGCCACCTACGCCGGCTACCTGCGCACCATCGACACGATGACCGCCAAAGACCCGCTGACGCTCATCGTCAAGACCAAGGCGCCCAACCCCGACCTGCCGCTGAACCTGGCATCCGTGCACGTCGTCAGCAAGCACGTCGGTGAAAAGTCCACCACCGAAGATTACAACTCGGGCAAGGCCATGGTGGGCACCGGCCCGTACAAGTTCGTGTCCTACACGCCGGGCGACCGCGTCATCATGGAACGCAACGACGGCCACTGGGGCGAGAAGGCCACCTGGGACAAGGTCAATTACCGCTACATCAACAACGCCGCCTCGCGCACCGCTGCGCTGTTGGCCGGTGACGTGGACGTGATCGACAAGGTGTCGGTGTCGGACCTGGCCAAGCTGCAAAAGGCCCCGAACATCGCGGTGTACCCGTACGACGGCCTGCGCGTCATGATCCTGCAACCCAGCTTCAACCCCGCGCCCAACCAGTACATCACCGACAACAATGGCAAGCCGCTGGACAAGAACCCGCTGCTGGACCTGCGCGTGCGTCAGGCGCTGAACCTGGCCATCAACCGCAAGGCCATTTCCGACCGCATCCTGCAAGGCGCCGCCACCGAAGCCAACCAGTGGATGCCCAAGGGCACCTTCGGCTACAACCCCGACGTGAAAGACATCCCCAACGACGTCGCGCAAGCTAAGAAACTGCTGGCCGAAGCGGGCTTTCCCGACGGCTTCAAGCTGACCATGCACGTGCCGAACGACCGCTACCCGCAAGGTCCGGAAACGGCCCAGGCGGTTGCGCAGTTCTGGACCCGCGTCGGCGTGAAGACCCAAGTGGAAGTGGTGCCATGGGCCGTGTATTCGGGCCGCGCCAACAAGAACGAATTCGCCGTCAGCATGCTGGCGTGGGGCAACGGCACGGGTGAAGCCAGCTACGCGCTGGTCAACATCCTGGCCACCGTCGACGCCAAGAAGGGCCTGGGCGCGTCCAACTGGGGCCACTACACCAACCCCAAGGTAGACGCCGCGCTGGAACAGTCCACGTCGGAATTCGATGTGGCCAAGCGTGAAGCCATCCTGCGCGACTCGGTCAAGCTGGTGTCCGACGACGTCGGCATCATCCCGCTGTTCCACTACAAGAACATCTGGGCCACCAAGAAGGGCTTGAAGGTGACGCCGATGACCAGCGACCGCACGGCCGCCATGATGGTCACCAAAGAACCCGCCGCCGCTGCCGGTAAATAAGCCATGGCGCCGACCCTGACCATCACCCCCGCGGACGCCTTGATCGACGTTCCGCGCCAGATCCGGGTGGAAAACGTGGCACCCGGCCAAACGGTGCAAATCACCGCGCGCACCCGCCGCAACGGCGTGCTGTGGCAAGCCCAGGCCGCCTACACGGCGGGCGAAGACGGCGCCGTCGACCTGACCCGCGACGCGCCCGTCTCGGGCGACTACACCGGTTTGTCGCCCATGGGCCTGATCTGGTCGCAAGCCCCGGTGGACTCGCCCAGCCGCGAACACTTCAACCACCCGGTGACCGATGCGTTGGTTACCGATGTGGTTGCACGTGTGGGTGCGGTTGAACGCGGTGCTGAAGCCGGCGCTGTAGCCGACATGCAGGCACAAGCCACGTTCACGCAACGCTTGGCGCTGGACGGCGTCACGCGCCACGAGGTCCGCGAAGAAGGTCTGGTCGGCACGCTGTACCTGCCGGCAGGCAGCAAGCCCGGTTCGCACCCCGCCGTCATGATCCTGAACGGCTCGGGCGGCGGCATCAACGAACCCCGCGCGGCGCTGTACGCATCGCGCGGCTACGCCGCCTTTGCGCTGGCGTACTTCAAAGCGCCGGGCCTGTCCGACTACATCTCGAACACCCCGCTGGAATACTTCCAGACCGGCCTGCGCTGGCTGCGCAAAAAGGTCCAGCCCAAGCACGACTTCGTCGCCATCAGCGGCCAGTCGCGCGGCGGTGAACTGGTGCTGCTGCTGGGCGCAACCTTCCCCAAGGAAGTGTCCGCCGTCGTCGCCTACGTACCCGGCGCCGTCGTCCACAGCGGCCAGAACGCCTGCGACCCCAAGATCGGCCGCGAAGGCCCCACGTGGTTGCTGGGCGGCAAGCCCATCCCCCACGTCTGGGAGAACAACCGCACCGCCACCTGGGCGCCGTTTGACGAAGGCCCATCGCCGCATCGTCACGAGAAAGCCATCCTGACCGCGCTGCAAGACCCCGACGCCGTCGCCCGCGCCCGTATTCGCGTGGAAGACATCGAAGGCCCGGTCATGCTGCTGTCCGGCACCGACGACGGCTCGTGGCCGTCCAGCCTGTATTCAAAGATGGTGCAGGACAAGCTGGTCGACGTGAAACACCCCTACCCCGTCGAATGGCTCGACTACGAAAACGGCGGCCACTCGATCCTGTTCCCGTACGTGCCCACCACCCAGCTCGTCTACGCCCACCCCGTGTCGGGCAAGATCAGCACCAGCGGCGGGAATCCGAAAGACAACGCACGCGCCGACCAGGAATCGTGGGAAGGCGTGAAGAAGTTTTTGGACGCGGCGGCGAAGGCGCGTGCGGTTGCGGCTTCGGCTCCTGCACATTCGGCAAGCACTTCCGGCAACGCCGGCTGATCAGACACCAAGGAGAACATCCCCATGGCACAACAACCCATCGTCTATGACGCGGTCAATGATCTGGTCGACAAGCTCGTCGGCCTGACCCCCGGCAGCAAAACTTTTGAAGTCCGCCACCAACGCGAAAAAGTCGCCGCCGCCACGCAAGGCAGCTACGACGCCCTGTTCGACCCGGCACTCCCCGGCCTGTCGCTAGCCGAACGCCTGCTGGTCGCGCTGTACGCCACCCGCATCAGCCTGTCGCCGCTGCTGGCCTCGCACTATCGCGCACGCTTGGCGGAAACGGACGCAGCCCCCGCCGACATCGCCGTCGCGGAATCCGGCAAGCCGTCAGACGCCTCCACCCCGCGCCTGGCTGCCGTGCTGGAATTCACGCGCAAGCTGATCGAAAACCCCGTCGAAGGCGACGAAGCCGCACTGAAGACCCTGCCCGCAGCCGGCGTCACCACGCCCGCGGTGGTCACCCTGTCGCAACTGATCGCCTTCCTGTCGTACCAGACCCGTCTGGTCGCCGGCCTGGCCGCGATGAAAGACCTGGAAGGCCAAGCCCCCCGCGCCGCCGCCGTCCCGCCCGCGCCCTTCGAACCCAACACCGCCGCCACCGAACCCGGCGCCGTCATCAAGGCCCACGGCTTCACCAACGAAGTGCTGGAGTGGAAGGCATGGCTCGACGTCGTCAACGTCGACACCGCCACCCCGGAACAAGTCGCCGTCCTGGAAGAAAGCCACCCCAAGGCCAAGGTCTCGGACTACTACCTGTTCCTGGTCCACCAACCGGAAATCCTGCGCCAGCGCTCCACCGCCTTCAACGCCATCATGTACGCCCCAGGCGGCCTGTCGCGCGCCGAACGCGAGCTGGGCTCCACGGTCGTCTCGCGTGTGAACGGCTGCGTGTACTGCGCATCCGTCCACGCGCAGCGCTTCGAACAACTGGCCAAGCGTAATGAAGTGATCGCGCAAGTGTTCGAAGACCCCTACACCGCCGGCACCACGGCGCGTGAACTGGCGATTGCCCAGTTCTCAATCCAGATCACCGAAGCCCAGGCCGACGTCAACGCCAACAGCATCCAGACATTGAAGGATGCCGGCTTGAGCGAAGGCGAAGTGCTGGACCTGCTGCACTCGGACGCGATCTTCGCCTGGGCAAATCGTTTGATGCTGAACCTGGGCGAACCGGTTTTTGCCACCGTAGGCTAAGACCCGCTTTCCCGCCGCCCTGCGGCCACGTCAGCGTTTTCGTTAAACTGACGCTTTCCGCGCCACTACGCGCCCCGCCCCGTGCGGGGCGCTTTGCCTTTCCCATGTCAGAAAAAACCCACGACATCCGCCCCGGCCAGTCGATCGAACTCCTCAAAGCCCTGCACATCCTGACCCGCGACGGCAAGATGAACCAGGACAGCCGCCGTAAGCTGAAACAGGTCTATCACCTGTTTCAGTTCATCGAGCCGTTGCTGAAAGACGTCCAACAAGAACGCGGCGCGGTCACGCTTGCGGACCATGGGGCTGGTAAGTCGTATCTGGGGTTCATTCTGTATGACTTGTTCTTCAAGGAACAGAAAGACGCCGTCGGGAACGGGTCCCATATTTATGGGATCGAGACTCGCGAAGAACTGGTGAAGTCGTCAGAGGAACTGGCGAAGCGGCTCGGGTTTGGCGGGATGTCGTTCTTGAATCTGTCGGTGGCGGAGTCGATTACGTCGGATAAGTTGCCGGCGACGATTGATGTGGTGACGGCGTTGCACGCTTGTAATACGGCAACGGATGACGCGATTCACTTTGCGTTGGAGAAGAAGGCGAAGTACATCGTGGTGGTGCCTTGCTGCCAGGCGGAAGTGGCTTCGGTGCTAAGGAAGAATAAGGGCAAGGCGCTGGCTGATCCGCTGGCGGAGATTTGGCGGCATCCGCTGCATACGCGGGAGTTTGGTAGCCAGATTACGAATGTGCTGCGGTGTTTGCAGCTTGAGGCGCATGGGTATCAGGTTAGCGTGACGGAATTGGTCGGGTGGGAGCATTCGATGAAGAATGAGCTGATCGTGGCGCAGTATAAGAATCTGCCGACCAGGAAGCCTGCGGAGAGGCTGACGGAGATGTTGGAGAGGATTGGGTTGCAGGAGTTGAAGGATCGGTTTTTTGTGCCGGTGGCTGCATGAATATGACGAAGGGCTCTGCGGAGCCCTTTGTGCTTTCTGACTGTCGTTTGGGGCGAGACAAAAACGTCACTCGCATCGTTGCGGCTTACAGAGCGTTCCGCCGTATACTCGCCCTGCGGTCACACCAATGACCGTCCGGTTTGACAGCTGGAAATGACAAAAGGCGGACTGCCGCTGCAATAGCGGCATTTTTACGTCCGTAGGCCGACGCACGTCCCTGCTATGGGCGGGCCTTGGCTGGGGCACGCTCGCGTGCGCCGGTTTCTTTTGTCACCGGTCTGTCAACCCGGCCTTGCGCCCGCCCACCCCGATTGACAGCGGGGCGCGGGTCTAACGACAAAAGAGGCTGCTATGAACGATCACCCTTATACCTATGACCGCTGGGCCACGCCGGATGATCCGGAGTTTGCTGTTGTGCGGGTGGATGATTTGAGGAAGATGGAGCGGGCTTGCCAGGGGATTGGGGCTATTGCTCGGATCGTGGGAAATGGGGTGAGTGAGGCGGGGGATACGAGGGAGCACCCTATGGATACGTGGGTGATGTCGAACTTGATGGGTGGTGTTGAGGAACTTTGTGGTCATCTTGTCGGACTCGTAACCACATCGATAAATGAACCAAAGTAGAGTCCATGCAGTCGATTTAGCTTATCCAACTACCGCACTAGAAATATCATCACGTCGAGCCCACATATGCCGTGTTAGCACTTGGCGTCTATGTAATTTCCAACACAACAAGCCCTGCTGAACTAGATCCATTGAGCTTTCTCTTCGCGAAAGAATGGATCTAGTCTTTTTACCCATAGCAGAAATTCAGCGGTTGGGGCACAAGAATCCCCCCTCGGCTTGACAGTAAAAATTCAATGCAGCGATCAGTGCTCTTTACAGGGATACGCCTTGCGACTTAATCGTCCGCCTTGGAGGCGCGGCCCTTGCCATACCGATCACCACATCGGCGAGGGATCTGTAATCTCGCAATGCTCGGAAGAATGTGCAGGAAATACTATTTGGTGTTAGATCCTTACTCATATAGCTCAGAAGAAGATCACTGGCCTTCGTCCTCGCCTGATCTCTTGTCACCACATCGCCACTTCGAAATGCCGTAACTGTAAAATTTACGAGGTGTGCAATTTCATTGCGAAAGCGCTCTTGAATTCCCAGTTTTTTTATATGATCCATCACAATTTTTTGTTCTTGTGGGCATTTTCTAGCAGGCACCAAAGTTAGGGTTGCGATCGGGTCTCGAAAATCACGGGGCACTAAACGCCACACGATTCGGCTGACGAACTTATCGAAATACGGATGCAGAACTCGTTCAGGTGGCGACGAGTTTCCTTTTTTCAGCTGACACGCGACACATGCCGGCACAAGATTGAAAGAGAAAATAGAGAAGTGAGGAAACGCGTTTGCATCTTTTGGCAAATAATGATCAAGTGTGATCTTACCCGCCGGAAGGCCGCAATATGGACATACAGCTAAACTTCTGCTGGCCTTTCTGCGCAATTCTGCAATATATCCAAGGCATTTAGGCTTTTGATCGTAGAGTTTATTCAAGATCTTCACATCAGACTCATCTTGATCCGGCCTAAGCTCTCGATATTTACCCATGCCAGAAAAATCATTCAAATAGCCAAAATACTGTTCTTTGAAAAACGACATGTGTAGATTAACCGTCTTCCAATTTTCTTGTTTCCCGACAACAAAATCATTAAGGGCTGACAGATCGTCTGCAATTTTTCTAGTGGGAATTATTCTAGTTGGCATCGTCTTGATTCAAAATATTTTGCAGATAAAGCTCCCCATCATCCCCCAACGATGGAGAAACCCTTTGCGCAACCTCCCGCCTATTTTCAGAAGAACTGCTATCAAGAACCCTCTGTATAAGATCTTGATATCCAGTCCTTATCTCTCGCCCCCCAAAGACGTAATCAGATATTTTTGACACATCCCCCCCGAATGTCTGAAGAGACGTCTGGAATAAACAGGGAATTGAATCAACATCTCTATCGAGAATTTGGACAGCACATTTATCCAATTCCCGCACGACGAATGGCGAATGTGTAATAACTACTGCCCGACTCTCCATAGCAACCAATGTCGAGCGAAGTGTACGCATGAGCAACGTTACGTACTGGGGATGAAGATGATTTTCTGGCTCGTCAATCAAGACTAACGAACGTTCGCCCTCCAGGAGCAACTGCGCAGTCATTAATAGGAGGCTGCGCTGCCCGGAGCTTAGATTATATTGACCTAGTACTGAAGAATGCGCAATTATCTCGCGCATCGGATCCAGTAGACCAACCACCTCTTTTGGGGTATTGGGCAACACGGATAAAGGAAGATATGCACCATTTCGGACATTGATAACCGCCTCGTCAATTACCAAGCGTTCCACTGGAATTAGAAGCTCCCATGGATCAACAATCTTTTTTATTATCTCGATGTAAGCATTGATTTTGAAGTTGGCATCCTCAGATAAAGCCAGCCGCTGGATAGCAGGAGTTAACTGTCTCCATTCTTTTTTTCCAACCCCTAAACCAATTACGGTTACACCATTGCGGCGCCACTTTGTCCAAAGTGCAGATTCGTACGTGAAAGTCAAAATATCCGAAGGACGAACGCGCTCGTCCACTGCTCCCGGCACGGGAACGTCAGAAGTAACTTTCAGATTGCTGTCTAGAGCAGCCTTCGCTAGCGCTAGCAACAATCGAGTCTTTCCTACACCATTGGCTCCTATAATTGCATTTATAGGTTGCGTCTCGCCTAGAAGCTCCTCGTACTCAGCTTTAAACTCTAATTTCGTCGCACTTTCAATTCTCAGTTCGGCCTGCAACGATGTGACACCCGACGGCAGGCCGAAGTAATTCGGATCCTCATTCAATATCTTTTCGAACGCAAGAAAAGCGAACTGCTGCTCGCTGCTCATTAATATTCGAGGCAGCCATCCCCGCCCACGGAAGATTTTTAACACCCGGCTATTCTTGGAAAACGCCTGAAGCACAGCTAGCTCGTTAGCTTTAGACAGCAACTTCTTAGCTAGGACATGACCAGCTAGCTGGACGAGGTCGCGATAGGCACTTCGTTTCCCGAGAAAAATTGCAATATCGCAAAATTGGCCCTTAAGTTCAGAGATAGAAAAAATCCCATTGCTGCCTATTTCTAATTTTTCCTTATCGAAGGATTTCCCGAGAAGAAAAAAAATAGAGATATTTTCTACGAATATCGGCCTTTTTTTTCGATCAAACCAGTACAACATTGCAGGAATTTGCCGGTATTCCTCATCAGGAATGTGATCCACGACTATCAACAACGAATTACTAAGCGAAAAATCATTTTGCACCCCACCTGCTTGAATGCTTATATAAACACTATTAGCTATATATTTCTTCATCACATTTCTTTAGACTGCTAAAGGATTCGGCCGACGATGCTCGACTTACCATCAACAGATTCCGATCGGTCACCAAGACGAAGTCAAAGAGACCGCTCATCTTGCCCCCGCTGTTAAAGCCGAAAAAGTTGGTCTGTAGCGATTGGGGCACATCAACAAATTGATTCGTGTGAGCTGCCTCCCAAGACGTCATTGCCTGTTCGACTGCTGCTCCCGTAGATGCAACCGAGAGATCCAGGTCCGACCGGTTGCGCCTCAGCTCCGCATACATATCTTTTTTGCGGCTGCGCCGCCCACTACCTTAATGGCGTTGAAATATAGAAAAATCTTTGCTTTGACGGACAGAAATAAAGGTGCCAGACTCCAATACCGCAGTGGACTCAGATGAAATTGCAGCCTGGCACCTTAATTCCAGCTCCTATTTTTTCACTAGAGCTTCAAGACGGCGAAGGTTTTCTGGGTAGTTCACTACGTAGACTCCAAACGCATGCGTCATTGAAAAACCGTGTGCCAACCACCTCTTCAAATCCCATCCCAGGTCAATCAGGTCCGAAATTGCGAATACGAACTCTAGCGTATCAGTAATGAACGCGAATTCCGTAAAGTTGCCCTGATAGTCGAACGCACCCTCGGTTCCGTGTACATAGTGATTTCGACATAAAACTGCATGATGACATGGCAGAAGTAAGTTCGGAAACCTGCCGTCAGCCGCTGCGTTGACTTTATGAGCAAGGTGCATAACTTTGTCGCGAAGACTAGCTTTACCAACACGCCCTAAGGCAGAGAGAACAGATTGCTTACCAAAGCTAGCGGGTAGGGCCGTAAATATCTTACGACATTGAATCACTGCGTCCCTCAAGGGATCGTCGATATCCCTAGTTCTCGGTACGTGACTTTCTGGAAGTAAATCGAACATGTTGGCAGCGCCGACAATGCGGTCGATGCTATACCCACTGAAAAATGCGGTTGCAAACCGCTCCCTCGGATCACGCATGGTCGCCGAACTGTCGATCCAACGCATAGCGACCTGAGAAAACTCGTCGGGGCGCTGATCCGGAGCCAGAAGACTATCCCTTAGACTCGCCTTTGACTCACCATTCACGCGCTCATTGCACAAGCTCCAGTACAGCCTCGCCATCTGAGCTAAGTTGTGTTCAGTATCTTTCGGGGGGTGAGTCAACTCCAATTCAATCCACTGATAGCGTTGCCGATGGCCTAGGCTCAGTTCGAACAACCCATGAAGAACTCGGAGAGCATGGAGCGCCTCATTCAACGTCTTGGGCTCTATAAATTCTATATTTATGGTGACCTCGTTGCTGATACCGATCCCCGCTGCATCGCCGCTTGTTTGGGAGGTGCGGTTTGTTAGCGCGATGTTCCCAACGCTACATTGAAACGCTATTATTTCCCACAAGCCGCTGAAATAAAGTAGACGAGGGTGTTCGCCGATTTCAGGTTTGAAAGGAAATATCGACCAACCGTGCTTCTCCGCCAGCTTTTGAGAATGCCTGTGGTCCTCCTCCAGGATACGAAGTGTCTCATCTATATTGAGATCAAGGGACCGAAAAGTTTCGTATCCGCGTAATAGGCTGCTGACGTTGTCGAAGTGATAGCGTACCGCTCGGATGACATGCTCATCTGAGCGAATGAAACTTTCACCCACGACAATATAGTTCGGGAAGAATGCGCTCTCGCATTGTGAATCTTCATCAAAGCGGTGCCGTGTTTTTCCTTGAATCACACAATCCAGAAGAGACGCCTTTTTTCCGTCATTTAGCGTTCCATGGATATCTGTATATTCAACCTCGGGAGATGGCCAGAAGCTCTTTCCAATAAGCTTAACGTTGCTCTCCGCACCCGCGATCATAAGATGGCCAGCGAATTGGGGCTCAGTCGAAAGGAACACGCTATTGTATTTTTCGTGCGTCTGCATTTGTATATTAAGTTTTAACTATCCACTGACAAGGACACCCCACATCAAGTGCCATTGATTACCTAGCTTTCCATCCTTGCGCCAACGCTCAAACAGTGCCAACGGCCCAATGACACTGAAATAAAATATAGGAGTCGGACCACAGTTTCAGCAGGAACTCACAGCTTGACACCTCAACCCTCTGACGAGGCAAAAAATCATAGCGTGGCATGTATCTGAGCCTTCATATCTTAAGAGCGCCTCGCCGGGTAAGTGCACCCGCGCTGTCATGGCTTCGGCAAAAATCTCCGACAAACTAGCAAGGGTATTCGCATAATTCAGGATCAGTTTTGAAGGACTGCTATTGCCCAAAGCGGTAAATTGCTGTTCACGGAAGGATCGACTAGGGAGCCCTGACATCGTAAGTTGAATTCGGTCCACCACTCTGTACATCGCTGGTACCTCCAAGCGGTAGCCAACTCCACATCGTGAGGTTTGTATCGTCTTAAATGGCGACGTGGGCGTCACAAGATGTGAAATGGCCTGGACGAACAGTAAATCCTGCGTCAGGCTTTTCAAAATCGACTTTAAACTGGTAAGCGTTCCCTTTATAGGTCAATTCTGGCACTGCCCGATGCCAGAAGAGAGTTGCCGGTCGATTGACAAGTTCGGTAAGCCAGCACGGCGCGTCGTCCTCCTTGACAGTCAAACGCAGAGGTACCGTTATCTCTCCGTTCGCGAACTTCTTTCCGCTTTTCACAAATATCAGCTGCTTCCACCTCTCGACGCTCGCGGCACCGAAAAAGATCTGCCTGTAGGAGTCGAGCGAGGTTACGTCATCAGAAGTCTCACCAAGAAATTTGAAGGCGCTTTTGTAGGTCAGCTCGTGACTGCCAATGGTCAGCGCTCGTTGGTCTCGTTCTTTCGGCGAGAGCTGGATCCAGGCGTCAACAACTTCTTCCAGCGTGCCGGGGTGTAGCGCTGGTATATGTCTCACTGTCCGGGATAGCAACAAGAGCTCTTCCTTTGTCGGGGCGCAGGATTTTTGCTTTAGCGCAGGCAGTGGCCCCAGCAAATTAGGTATTGGCTTCTCTCGAACTTGCGCAGATCTGCGCTTCGTCGCCCCGGGTATTGTAGAGAGCTCTGTTGAAGGCGCCTCGTCAGGACATCCACTGACGTGCCTAGCGCGAGCTGCGAAATAGGTATTTTTTCGCGTCCGGGTGTGCACGCTTGTGAGGCATACCTCGTGCGGACAATAGAATACCCAGCCCTCGGCAGCCTTTACTGCATGCGCATATTCTGCCGTGATCATTTTTTCGAGTTCCCAACACAATGCCTCGGTCATCAACTCGTCACGCATAATTCCCCCAAGTCCTCAAAAATTCGAAAAGCATACGCCGCTTAAGAGATTTCCCTGTTAGGTGACACGGCAAGGCCGGACCAGACCGTAACTCTCTGCTGAGTCATCGATATGGAGGCATGGTGTCAGACTACAATTCCCTTTCCGAAACCGTAGTCCGACACCATTACTTTTTTCCTATGGATAGCCGACCTTGGGCTCCTTAGTTGGAAAAACAGCGGCTCCGACGCATTAAGGCAGTCATGTTTACGAGCATTTGAATCACTGTTCATAAGTCCGATTTCGATCCGTTCCAACCATTTCGCTTTTTTTGCAGCCCAGGTCTATTTCGCAGCATCTGCGGCTCTACCTCAGGCTAAATCGACCCCAGAATGCCGTCGTCCACGTTTGGCATTTACGTTGCTGTTGGCTGTCGCCCGCACCTGACTTGCTATCAAGTCGGCGTGAATCGGCGGTTTGAACATGTCTTAATCGACGTTCAGCCCCGGAGTAAATAGTGAAATGTTGACTCCTGATAGATCATCGGGAGGCGCTGCGGCATGACCAATACTAGTCACGAAACCTGGCGGCAAGTGCTTGTATGTGGCAGGTTCGGTGTCACAACCTCGAATGGCTGCATCGAGATTACGCACGGGAAGCTGAACACACTGAGCGGTGAAGAGTTTTCCCCCATCGACCGAATATCCAATGCGCTTGAACGCCTCGTAGTACGGTGAGACGACTAGCGAGCCGCCGAAGTATCCGGTATTGCAGACCACCACGTTACAGAAGATTGTCCTTGATAGCGAAACCGCCAACGACTCAAAGAGCTTAACGTCGCGGTTGTACGCCAGGACAAACAAATGGTGGACCCGTCCGCGATACAGGAGGGCCCGTTCAATATCCATGAAATCGTAGCAAATGCTGACGCCAATTCGTCCATAAGGTCCTGCATCGAAGACATAGACGTTGGGATCGGCGTGGAATGCCCAGGGCGGTACGTACTTCTTGAAGCCAGACGCCTCAGCCGGCGCTGGATCCCGTTTGCCGAACCAAACTCGGGCAGCATAGCGTGAAGGTGTGCGCTTCCAAAAATTTCTGGGGACGAGGACGAGACCTTCATTTTTCGCAGACTTCGTTCTATGGTCTAAACGGTAGTCAACCCCAACGATTGCTAGCACATTCATGGAACAGACAAGGCGTTCGAAGTCATCGAGTCGCGTTCTTGGGAGTGCAAGCTCAGGGAGGAGAACGATGCGAGGCTGATCATCGTGATCTGCCAATGCCCTCATCGCTCTACGAATTTCGTGCCACGCACGACTATCCTCGGCTGCGGAGATTCTAGGCTCACCACCATCGCCGTCCCACGCGGCGTTGGAATCCAAGGTCGTCTGAATTACGCCAAGAGTAAGCGCCTCAACCAATGCTAGCTTCTCGGAAATCATGCTGGCCCCATTTCAAAATACCCCTTCCAATCAACGTCGGTGAGGTGCATGAGGTTGACGGGTGTGACTTGCCTAGATTGCTGATTGAAGGTGGAGATTTGATTTTCCTCAAGTTCGTTCTGAGCAATCGAGATAACGCGCGCCAAATCCGCAGTATCGATGAGGCTTACCGGATCATGCTCGGTGTCATCATCGGCGTCCGGGCTCCAAGTGTCGTACAGGCCGGCCAGTACATTCTCGGACGCCCGGGGTTGGAGACACGCTTCTAGAATTCCGAGAGTGGCGGAGGAATAGGTGATCTCGTCTCGTAGGAGCTGAGGAAGGTATCTGAGCACGCTTTCATGCCCCGGCCCATTCCATTGCACTGGCAGCAGGAACGAGCGGGAAAGCAAGGCAAAGAGGCACAGGCCAAGGCCGCGAACTGGGTTCTGCGCGGAGCCTATTTCGCTCAATACGAGCGGCGCATACCGTCTGTCATAGATCTGATTTTGCTTAGAAACTTGCCGGAGAGCTCCAACTCCTGGCTCTCGCAACTTCTGTTTCCACTCTTGCCATGACACCGCAGGCGTGTCGATGAGATGACTCGGCAGCGCGAAGTTGAGTGGGTGAGCACAACGGGCGCGTGCATTAGTGCCTTTACTCGATGCTCGTTGCAGATAATCTTGGTCTAACGTCTCGGCGGTGGATGACAGCAGCAACGCTGCCTGCCTGACGATCTCTAGGCAGGTCCATTCGCCGAGTCGCCATTCCCTTGTGATTTGCGGATCGCGGCTACCCCAGATTTTTGTTGCCCAGACAGGCAGCGGCAGTAGTTTTCCAGTCTCCGATCCTTCGAGCGATGTCTGAACGCGGGAAGCCGCTGGTGAAAGAGCCGTTACTCGCCGGATTTCGGGGCGATCGAGGCGCCCCATCAAGGCGTCAAACCACCACCCCTCTTGACGCACTTGAGTTGGCCTAGTTTTGGACGCTATCCGTTCGAGTGGAGCGATTGGTGCATCCGCAGGGAAGAATGTCCACAGATCGTCGGACTCTGGGAGGCCATCCACTTGGGCTCCCAAGTGAATGATCAGATCGGACGCTCGGCGGACTGGTTTGCGAAGGTCGAACTTGCATCCCCACCAGGCAAGCGCAACGCGCAGGTTCGGTGGCACGTCATCGCTAGTCAGCAACGCGCGGCCTTTGTCGATAAACAGTTGACTCATCCCTTTTCCCAAGAGCTGGGACGAGACTGACGATAGTTCTAACAATACAGCGGCGCAATACACGCCGACAAAGAACTGATTTAGGCTTTTCTGTACGAACCATTGGTCTGCTTGAGGTTGTCCTCGATGGGTAAGCCTCGCAATATCCCGCAGAAATCTTAATGCGGCTGCCCGGCGCCACCCCGCCGCATTGGTGTCAACAAGTAGCTGTGCAGCTCGTACCGTTTCTGCAGCGAGCACCGCGTAAGAATTGCCAAGTATGTAGTTCGCCGCTAGTCGATTCACCGGGTCGTGGGCATGACGGTCGATGTCATCAAAGAGACGTTCCAGCCCGGTAGCGCCGAGGCGGCGCGCGATGGCCAGCGCATGCGTCCACAGACGGACACGATCAGGACGTTCGTGCAGAACTCTTCTCACCAAGCCAAACACTCTGTCAGCAATGCCGGCAAGCCGGGCTTGAATCTGAGAGTCCTTGATGCCAGTGAGAGCAGCGATCGGGTCGCTCATAGGACTCTCGCCATTGAGACTGGATGCTTGACTCCCGCTCGGTCGACTCTGCCCGAGCCCCGAACGTCGGATGTCTAATGTTTCCGGTGCTGCGAGTCTTGTTTCCGCGACGCGAGCAAGGCGAGTCGCCGCAAATGCCAGACGGGTTCGCGCTGGCATCTCTGCTTCAGGAACCTCTACGAGCAAGAGATGCTCCAACTGCTGCGAAAGAATGGAGAGTTCGTTGTCTTCGAGCGCCGTGAAATCTGTTTTGCCGATCGCCGAAACCAAAGCGATCGTCTTCGTCATTAATGGAGTTGGAAACTCGGGATCAAGGCGACACTCATCTTGAGCTCGATTCCACAGGTCTGACCCGGCAACGCGCTTGCAAACGTCGCTAGTTCCTAGCAGTTCCCCTAAGGCTTTCGGTTCAGTCTTTGCGGGGTTAATGCTTGCACCCGAGCCAAGCCTATCAATAACCTCCTTGTAGTGATCGATCCAGCTCATTAGCTCCTCAAACGTCTTGGCCAATATCACATGATCATCGACGTAGCGAAAGTGTGCGATACGGCCGCTTTGGAGTGTTCTCTGTACTTCTTGGTCGACCGGTAGGAGTGCTGCATTTGCGAGAAACCCTGACACCATGAGCCCAGTAGGAATCTTGTGGAATGTTCTTCGAGACTCATCCAGTTCGATGTGCTTCAGTTCGGTGTCTGTCCAACCATCAAGATTCAATGGCAGCCGAGTTAACGTCTTTAGCAGTCGTTGAACTTCTAGACGAAGTTCAGCCGGAACAAACTGGGAGATTGCTTCAACGCATGCAGTAAGGGGGATGGACGGGTAGAACTTCTCAAGATCTACAGAGGCCCAATAGATATCGCCCTTATTGAGGTCAGTAGGCAAGCTAGTCCAGTAGTCAGCAAGAACAAATGGACATTGATCGGCCCTGTGCATGTGATGCTGAAGTTCAAGCTCTTTTCGTTCATCGTCATCGAGGTTATCTACCTTGGAATGACCATGCACCGCTGCTGAAACCGCCAACGCGACATGACGCCTAAATAGCGGCCAGGCCTGTTGAAAAGGTCGATAAATTCGGCCTGACGAATGCCTGTACGGGCCGACTTTCCGTATCTTACTTCCGTGTACATCCTCTTCAATCCATGCAGACCGGAATAGTCTATTGCCGTAGCTCCAAACGGGCATCTGGGCGTCGACGTAGCGCCCTAAGACGTTCACTACAGCAGTCCAGGCCACTTGATCTCTGATCGTAAAGTGGAAGTATTGTCGGACCCTAGAGTTCCCATTCCCATCAGGGTTCTTTGGAAACGCCATAGGCCGAATTGGTGAAATTCGAAACCTTCCGGAGCGAAGATCGTCAGCAAGACTGCGGAGTTCGCGGCCCAAGTGAACTTCAAAATGAGCTAAGTCTGCCTCGTCGATCCAGACGTCGCCTGGAACCGACGCTCGTTTCACCTTCTCCCATGCCCAGCGCATGTTTAATTGGTCACATACCTGTGTGAGAAAACTATGCACTCTTTCCTCGCGCAATCACGTCGCTGGCATCCATGCCTATTGGTGGAACTACAAACCGGATGCTCTTGCTTCTGGACCGAAACTCATTAGAAAGGCACTTCATGAATTTCTCGCCCGCAGCATCGCCGTCAGGAACTCCCACTAGATCAAACGGGAGCAGTTTCTCAACCCATTCGGAACGAAACGAGGTAGCACCCAAAACCGCAACTGCGGCTAAACCGGCCCCCTCCATGGCAATTGCATCAGGGACGCCTTCACAAATATGTAGAAGACTGCCTGGCTGCAGGTGGCGAAGACGCTGACTGTTGAACATCGGCTTTGGAATACCACTTGGGCCGAAGAATTTTCGGAAGCTCTGAAGGCAGCGAACTTGCAAGTACTCCGTCGTGGCATCGAGCTTGAAGGGAAAAATGACGGCGTATCCAGTCCAGCTTAGTGCCCGTCGGCTCCCTGACAGTCCTGCCTCTCGGATTCGCTCGGTACCCCACTGCCTTTCTAGTTTTCGATATGCCCTCGCGGGATCTACAAGCTCTACTACACCGAACCTGAGCGCGAGATCCTCTGCAATTCCGTGGGCACGGAGGTAGTCTGCCCCCAAGGACGCGTTTACGGGTCCGCAATGCGCCATCAGCCACGCATACAACTCGGGGTCGGGACTAGTCGAGGATACAGACGGAGGACGATTAACTGGCTTGGGGCTTGTTGCTTGCAAAATTGAACGAGAGCTTCGACCGGGCGAGTCGTCGCCGCCCATGATACCGAACTGGCGGGAGAGCCATTTGCAAGCATCTCTAAACCCAAGGCCGTGAATTTTTTCGACAAGCGCGATTGAGTCACCATGCTCACCGCATCCAAAGCACCGCCAGGTATTTCTCGCCTTGCTAACAGTGAAGCTTGGACTCGCTGCATCGTGACCATTGAAGCACATTGCCTTATTGCCACGTAGAGTTATCCCTACGGCCGAAACCACATCCGCAATTGGTAACGCGCGCAGACGCGCAAGCTCCTGTTCACTCAGTAGCTTTGGCTTGGCTGGCGGTAATCTGACTTGCCGCAAAATTATCCCCCTTACGCTAGCTTCCGTTTCTTTACGCCAATTATCACACCTCAAAGCGGCGGCCAGACTCCGAGGAGGTTGCGACCGCAGGACTTTCGCGAGGAGTCTCGGGGTTGATCTATCTGTGTTCTGACATACAGGCGTCAGAACACAATTTCACTAGCCAGCATATCCCTAATCGCAGTCTGAGACTCTATTCATCTTCGCCACAAGTCTCTGCGAAAAAATTCAAAGTTCGCGATTAAAAGCTAAAACGAACCTTCACAAATTACTGTGTGTCGATGAAACGTGCGAGAGCCATCCTAACTCCTGTCACAGCCGCTGGCGCGGGTCGTCAGGACTTTCTTCCGATGTTCCTCACAAACTAAGATTTCGAAGATTTCAAGGAACAAAAATCTCAATTCCGCCTGCCATTAGGCAGATGCAAGCCCGAGCGCTTCTCTCAGTGCCACTAAAGCAGAATTCCAGTCTGGCACCATCTTTCGTTCAAATGCGGCATCCACTATGTTTGTCCCATGTCCATCTATTCACACTACACCTGTGACGTAATCCAATTGTCGTCTAACAAGCGCTTGACCATCGCCGCCGGAATTTCGCTCCAAGAAACCTTCCGCAACTCAGTCCACGCATGACTTCCGTGAATCCGACAGTGCCAAGGAGTTTTTCGAACGACCAACTTGTGTTCCCCCATTAGAAAGACTTTTAGAGGCTCGATACTCAGTGCAGCCAGACGTTTGATGCGTCTTCCCTCGACAATTAATTCAACATGAGGCGAATCGAAATTCGCGACTAGCACTCCGCTATTAGCTTTAGCAGCTCGCGTTAAAATTTCCCTTCCCGGAATCGTCAGAGGATGGTACCGAACTTTGGCTGTTTTCCAAAAGGCGGAATTACCATAAATCGCGGTGAGCCATGCCCGACCCGCTACAAGCCGATGATTGCCATTTGCGACCTGGCACAGCCCACCAATACAATTCAAATGCATTTCATACAAGCTGGACGGAGCTGGAAAACTTTTTTCCTGCAGCGGAGCATCAAAGTAATCGAAGACTGCGTCGGTCCAACTGTTGCAAGTTAGACTTTGCACCGCAGAGCGCCAAGTGTCATCAGGCTTAATGAAATCCCTTCTGCCAAGTGCAACAACCCGGTCAACCGGGACGTCTATAAATACCAGTTGACTCTTTGAGTTGTCCGCCATCAAGAAAAGGCACAAGTTGCTATCCAAGTGGATGACGTCATCCATAAAACCAACAGGCGCTTCCGCAGCCAATTTGAGAAGAACATCTTTGATGGAAACCATATATCGAGAATCAGATAACTGAATATTCATTCTATTTCTGAATCGTAACGTGTCGACCGATGTAACGTAGCTCTATTCCGCAGCGGGACCGCTGACATAAACTCTCCACTCCTGACAACCTCTAGCGTGAGTGATGAACAGACAATCTTACGCATTGAAAAAACTAGGTGGAATGGGATCTGTACTCAATTTTTTCTTTGACTATTTTGAGATAGACCTATATTCCTAGAAAAATAGGTTCCACTACGCCACTAGGTCAATCAAAATTTATTTTTGTCAGACAAGATTCTAATGAATTTGTCGAAACCTTGACGCCGACAGCCAATTACTACCAGTCAGCTGTCAGCCTCAAGCAAGTCACACAGACCGATCGCATTGCATGGAACTACGCCGCAGCATCAGCAAATTGTCGCGCTATTAGCTGAAGGGTTATTCTATTATTGAAACTAAACATAGAGACCAAAGCGAAATAGTTTTCTTCCGAGGTGTTAGAGAACTGATCGCTTATAGCATCTTCGAAAGGCCAATTCGAGCACACCCACCAGCGCAAAACATCGGGATGATTAATTTTCCGAGATTGATTGCATTGACTTTTTGAGAGTCGCACCTGCCTTTGACCAGCCGCGAACGTCGCGTTTCTCCACTACGACTCGCAGGCCTTCGATGGTGTCGCACGCCCCCCCTTTTTCCGCATCGGCACACAGCTGCACGTAATACTGACTTCCAATTCGGGAGAGAATTGTAATATTCTTGTAGGCATAACCACGGGCATCTCCCACTACGATTTCGTGAGGTACGCAGCTAGACGGCGGCGATTCGGATTGACACGCAGCACTTAATACCGCCGCTCCTGCATCGCTAACCGTCAACACAACCCCGCGAACATCACCAAGGCTTAAGATTCGAATAGCCATTCCATGCACATAACCCAAGTTCTGCGTCATGAATACCAAAATAAATACTAGGTATGCAGCGACGCCTACTATTGCAAATAAACTTGGGCGCCCCTCCTTGCCGAGGGCCGTGTTTGCAATAGACACAAGCAAACACCACACGGCAAGGAAAATCCATTGAAGCGAGTGGGAAAATTGCGAAATGCTTGATTGAGGCGCTGGATGAAAGAGAAACACCGCAATCAGGCAAACAATCCCTTGCACCCCGATCAAGAATAAATATCTTGCCCACTTTCGAGTCCAGCGCATAGTAAAAAATACCAGCGCCCCAAGAAACACCAAGGGCAGACCAAAAAAGAACCAATCTTGGTCAGCCGCGGAACCGCCCCAGAGGATTGCGATCCACGCCACCGTACTTGTCAAAACGATTACCGGTACCCCATATTTTTTCCCAACGTCAGGTTTATATAAGTTCGTGACACCAAGAAGAGTGGGAAAAAGAAGGCTTGCCCCGAGCCAAAATATTTGCACTCCCCCGAGCAGAGCTGCAATGACAAGAACTCCGGTAATACTTGGTAGATCGAACTCGGGGATGAAGCCCAATGGCAAAAAGTATGTCAGCAGCGTGAGGGCACCAAGCGCCACGGTCGCCATTCCTGCTATGCCGGGATGCTTGCAGACGAATGTCCCACTACGCTGAATGAAGCTAGCCACATCTCTGAGAACCGGGTCAACCTCCGGAGTCTTGATCTCAGGCGAGCTCATCGCAGTGTGCGTGAGCACGGAGTTTTCCGATTTAGCGACCATTTTGGAGAACGCTTCCAAATAATCAGTTATAAGATATCCGCGCCTGTGCGCGCCAGAAGCCTCCGCTGGAGGCGGCAAGAGTGTATGTCCTTCTTTCCGAAAAAAAGCCATTACGCATCTCATCGAAACCATCAGACATCAGCGCACAGATTAATATTAAATATCTAAATGATACTTTAGTTACTAAATTTAGCACACCAACTGCACTAGCGACTAGCGGAGCCATTTTTCTTCTAAGAGTCGCCTCCCCTTCGCACCCGCCCCCACCTCCCCGCAATCCCCCCCGCCGCCGCCTTCATCCTCTCGACCACCATCCCAAACCTCCCCACCCCCAACCTCTCCGCCATCGCCGTAACCGTAATCGCCCCCAGCGCCACCCCTCCTTCCGTCAACACCGGCACCGCCACCGCACTAGTCCCCGGCATCAGCCCGGCCGGCGCATGCGCAATCCCCTCCCTCCGCGCCACCTCAACCCGCGCAATCACATCCTCCACCCGCTCCCCCATCACCTCCAGCCTGGCCGCATTCCCCCGCACCAATTCCACACTCTCCTCCCTCCCCAAACTCGCCAACAACGCCACCCCCGACACCCCCACGCCCAGCGGCCGTCTAACCCCCACTTCAATCGACAGCACCTGTATCGGATGCCTGCCCGTCCGCCTTCCAATACATATCGAATCGTGCCCATGTCGAATACTCAAAAACACCGTATCCCCCACCTGATCGGCCAGCTCGCTCATATACGGGTCCGCCAGCGTCAGCAGCGGAAAGCGCCGCGTCCGCGCCAGGCCCAGCAAACTGATCTCTTGCCCGATCAAATACCGTCGCGTTTCTGAATCCTGTTCAACCGCGCCCTCTTGCACCAGCGTCTTCAGCAAGCGATGCACGGTGGGCCGATTCAAGCCGGACATGCGTTCCAGATCCACCAGCCGCACGCCGCGTTCTTGTCCGCAGGCAATCAGGCGCAGCAGCGCCAAGGCCCTGCGTACCGTCTGCGCGCCGGATGCGCTTTTGTCTTCTGATTCGGTCACGTGACCTCCGGTTTGATAATGGATTTGGGCGTCTGCTGAATACCCCGCTTGGTGACGATGGGGCCTAGCGATGCATAGTTCGGCCCGCCGATGCGGCAGATGGGGCGTAGTAGTGCCGTATCGATCTTGCCGTCTTGCAGCAGGCCATCGCGTATATGGAACATCACCACTTCGCCCACGAAGAACTCCGCGCCGGTGTCGCCAAACGGGGTGACGCTATGAAAGCGGCATTCCAGGCTGATGGGCGCGGCGGCAAGTCTGGGGGTGTCGATAACGGCGCCGGGAAGCACGCTTAAGCCCAGCACGTCGACTTCGCTGATTTCGGGCGGGTGTTCTTGGGCGCTGTCGTGCAGGGGATCAAGCAGGGTTTCGTCGCCGACGTTGACGACGAAGTGGCGGTTGGCCAGGATGTTCTCGGCGGTGTCTTTGCGTTTGCCGGCTTTGCGGCCGATGTTGACGCCGATCATGGGCGGTTTGTTTGAGACGAAGGTGTAGCAGCTGAACGGAGCCAAATTGACGCCGCCGTGGGCGTTGACGCTGCTGATCCACGCGATGGGCCGTGGCACGACGATGCCGCTCAGCAGGCGGTAGGTTTGTTCGGGGTTCAGGTCGCTGGCGGGAAAGTGCATGATGGGTCTGGCTCCGTAGTCCGGATATTGAACATTCAACAATGAAGAAAACCGCGTGCGCAATAGGCGCCCAGGCTAATTCTCCGGCGAAACAAGGTCCCACCAAAAGCCGCCCACAAAGCAACCTGCCAAAAGAGTCCAACATCCGGAACTTTTCTTGAAATTCGGATTGTTCAGCGGCGCGGTAATTTCTAGAGTGTCGTCAAACACAACAAACAAAACGTGATGACACGACCAGGAGACAAACCATGCATCGCAATGCGCTTCGCGCCTGCGCCACGGTGGCGCTGACCGTTCTGACTTCCATGGCGCACGCCGCGTGGCCCGAGAAACCCGTGAAGATCGTGGTGCCCTATCCGCCGGGCGGCAATGTGGATGTGGCGGCGCGACTGATTGCGCCGGGCTTGCAGGCGGCGTTTGGGCAGCCGTTTATTGTCGAGAACAAGCCGGGTGCGGGCGGCATGATTGCCGGCGAGCAGGTGGCGCGGTCCGAGCCCGATGGCTACACCTTGTTCATGGCGGCGAACGGGCCGCTGCTGTTCTCGCCGCTGATTTTCAAGCGGGATGCGTACAAGTGGGATCGGGACTTTGCGCCGATCAGTTCGGTGTCGTACACGCCGCTGGTGTTGCAGGTGAAGCCGAGCGTGCCGGCGCAGACGCTGGCGGAATTGCTGGCGCTGGCGAAGAAAGAGCCGGGCAAGCTGAACATGGCGTCTCCGGGTGCGGGGACCACGAATCATCTGGTCAGCGAGCTGTTGCAGTCGTTGACGGGCGCGCGTTGGACGACGGCGCAGTACAAGGGCAACGCGCCGGCCACGACCGATCTGTTGGGCGGGCAGGTGGATTTCAACTTTGATCAGATTTCGGTGGCGCTGCCGTATGTGAAGGAAGGCCGCTTGCGCGCGTTGGCGGTGACGACGGCCAAGCGCGTGCCGTCGATGCCGGACGTGCCGACGTTTGCGGAAGCGGGTGTGCAGGGCATGGAGGCGGCCACGTTTACCGGGCTGCTTGCGCCGAAGGGCACGCCGCCGGATGTGCTGAAACAGTTGAGCGAGGCGCTGACCAAGATTCTGGCGCAGCCCACGATTATTCAGCGTTTTGATGATCTGGGTGCCGAGGCGCGTGGTAGCTCGCCCGGGGAATTCACGCGCTATCTAGCTGCGGAAGACGCGCGCTGGACGCCGATCATCAAGCGCGCGGGCATCACGGCGAACTGACGCCACACATTGCGGTGACGCCCTCGCATCGCCGCTTCCATCCCGCACATTATTCATCACCCGCCCCATACGGAACCCGCCATGAGCAGACACAGCATTTACGCCGAAGGCTTCAGCCACAAGAATCCCATTCCCGCTGCGTGCCGGATTGGGCCCATGCTGTATTCGGGCAGCATTCAGGGCACCGACCCGGCCACGGGCACATATGGCGCGACGTTGGAGCGCCAGTGCGAACTGATGTTCGACCACGTGCGGCGCATTGTGGAAGCGGGCGGCGGCACGCTGGATCAGATCGCGAAGATGACGGTGTGGATGCGCGACCGTAGCCAGCGCGCGGCGCTGAATGCGGTATGGCTGCAAGCGTTTCCGGATGCGGAGAACCGGCCAGCGCGGCACACGATGCAGGCCGATCTGGATGGCGACAAGCTGATCGAATGCGATTTTGTTGCTGTGATCGGATAAGGGAGACAGACGATGGCGCAGTATCAACCCTCGCAATATCAGCCTTTCAACCCCTATCCGACCGCCCCGGCTACCCGCCTTCCGCCGCACTCCTGCGATAGCCAGTTTCACGTGTTCGGCTCCGCAGACCGTTACCCCGTGCGCCCCGGCGCGGCGTACGAGATGCCCAGCGCCACCATTGAGACCGCGCTGGGCCTGCACCGCCTGCTGGGCATCGAACGTGGCGTGATCGTGCAGGCCACGACCTATGGCGCGGATCATCAGGTAGTGCTGGACGGCCTGGCCGCCGCCGGCCCGTCGTATCGCGGTTGCGCGAATGCGGTGGTGCTGGCCGAGCGTGACGACACCTACATTCAGAAACTGCACGATGCGGGCGTGCGCGGGGCGCGGTTCACGCGCCAGGGCTTGGGCATCAGCATGGCGCCGGCCGTGTTTGACCGCGCCATTGCGCGCATTCGTGAACTGGGTTGGTACGCCAAGTTTCAGCCTGAGCCCGACGGCATGATGGCGCAGGCGGCGCAGTTTGAAGGGCTGGATATTCCGGTGCTGCTGGATCACATGGGGCGTGCCGATCCCACTGCAGGCGCGGCAGATCCGACTCGGCAGTTGCTGGAGTCGTTGCTACGTCGCGGCAACTTCTGGGTGATGTTGTCGTTGACGGAAAAGATCTCTCGCACCGGCCCGCCTTGGGACGACGTGACGCCACTTGCGCAAGCGCTGATCGCCGCCAACCCCGACCGCGTAGTGTGGGGCAGCGACTGGCCGCATCCCGTCTCCACTAAACCCACGCCCGACGAGGGCCAGTTGGTGGACCAGTTGGCGCGTTATGCGGGCGACGCCGCGACGCTAAAGAAAATCCTGGTGGACAACCCCGCTCGCTTGTTTGGATTCGACGAATGAAACTGCTGACTTATACGCATGAAGGCCGCGCGCACTTTGGCGCGCTGCGCGGCCAGGACCAGATCGTGGCACTGGATGGGCATGGTTATGACAGCCTGCGCGCCGCACTGGAAGCTAACGCCCTGCCCGCGCTGGCCAAATTGGCGGACTCGCTTCCCGCCACGCACAAGCTGAACGAGGTGCGGCTGTTGCCGCCGATCCCTTCGCCAGAAAAAATCATCTGCGTCGGCGTGAACTACGGCAAGCGCAACGAGGAATATAAAGACGGCAGCGCGCCGCCCGCCTACCCCAGCGTGTTCCCGCGCTTTCCAGGTTCGTTCGTGGGCCATGGCGAACCCTTGCTGCGCCCCCCGGAATCCGAACAACTGGATTACGAAGGCGAGATCGCCATCATCATCGGCAAGGCCGGACGCCGCATCGCTGCCGAAGACGCCTGGAGTCACATCGCGGGCCTGACCTGCCTGAACGAAGGCACGGTGCGCGACTGGCTCAAGCACGGCAAGTTCAACGTAACGCAAGGCAAGAACTTTGACGCCAGCGGCTCGATGGGGCCGTGGATGGTGACAGCCGATGAGTTTGATCCCGCCGCGCCCTTGACGGTGACCACGCGCGTGAACGGCGAACTGCGCCAGCAAGACGCTACCGACAACCTGATGTTCCCGTTCGCGGAACTGATCCGCTACATCTCCATCTGGACCACGCTGCAACCCGGCGATGTGATCTCCACCGGCACCCCCATCGGCGCGGGCGTGCGCTTTACGCCGCCGCGCTTCTTGAAGCCGGGCGACGTGGTCGAGGTCGAAGTGGCCGGCATTGGCGTGTTGTCCAACCCCGTGGCCGACGAAGTCGCCGCGCACTGATCAGGAGCCTTCCATGCTTAACGACGAAGACCGCGCCCGCGCGGCCAGCTTGCTGCTTGAAGCCGAGCGTAGCGGCGTACCACCACGCAGTTGGACCAGGCGTTTCCCGGTATTGAGATTGCCGATGCGTATGCCATTCAGCAATGCAATATCGACCAGAAGATTGCCGACGGCGCGAAGCTACGCGGCCATAAGATCGGCCTGACGTCCAAGGCCATGCAAAGCACCGTGGGCATTGACGAGCCCGACTACGGCCATTTGCTGGACACGATGTTCTTTCAAGATGGGCAGACCATCCCCACCGACAAGCTGATCGTGCCGCGCGTGGAAGTCGAACTGGCCTTCGTCCTGGGCAAGCCGCTGCAAGGGCCGGACGTCAGCTTATTCGACGTGCTGGATGCCACGGATTATGTGGTGCCCGCGCTGGAACTGATTGACGGGCGCAGCAAGTACCCGCGTCGCATCGTGGACAACATTGCCGACAACGCGGCGTGTGCCGGCATCGTGCTGGGCGGTCGCCCGGTGCGGCCGATGGATATTGATCTGCGCTGGGTTGGCGCCCTGCTTCTTAAAAATGGCGTGATCGAAGAATCAGGCGTGTCGGCGGCCGTGCTGGGGCATCCGGCGTTGGGTATTGCGTGGTTGGCGAACAAACTTGCGCAGCACGACGCCGGGCTGGAAGCCGGGCACGTCGTGCTGGCGGGGTCTTTCACCCGCACCGTTGCCGTCAAACGCGGCGACACGCTGCATGCCGACTACGGCAAGCTGGGCAGCATCTCGGTGCATTTCTCATAAGGCGGCGCGCATGGAACTCCCCATCAATACGTTCAAACGCGCCCTGCGTGAACAGCGTCATCAAACCGGGCTGTGGGTCACGCTTGGGGCTGCGAACAGTACCGAACTGGTCGCGGCCAGCGGTTTTGATTGGCTGCTGCTGGATACCGAGCACACGCCCGTGGTGCTGCCGACGGTAATGGCGCAGTTGCAGGCGGCTGGCGCGTATAAGAGCCATCCGGTGGTGCGCCCTTCTTGGAATGACAAGGTGCAGATCAAGCAGTATCTGGATATCGGCGCGCAGACGTTGTTGCTGCCGTATGTCCAGAACGCGGACGAGGCGCGAAGCGCGGTGGCCGGTATGCGTTATGCGCCGCGCGGCGTGCGCGGTGTCAGCGGCACCATGCGCGCGACGCGGTATGGGCGCGTGCCGGACTATATGCGCCGGTGCGAAGAAGAACTGTGTTTGCTGGTGCAGGCCGAGACGGGCGAAGCGCTAGAGAACCTGGACGCCATGATTGCGGTGGATGGCGTCGATGGGGTGTTTATCGGCCCCGCGGATCTGGCTGCCAGCTTGGGGTATCCGGGCGAGCCGCAGCATCCGAAGGTGGTGGCAGAGGTGGAAAACGCGATTCGCCGGGTGCGCGCCGCCGGCAAGGCGCCGGGGGTGTTGACGGGTGACGAGGCGCTGGCGCGTCGGTATATCGAAGCGGGTAGCTTGTTTACGGCTGTCGGCGTGGACGCGGCGATCCTGGTGCGATATTGCGATGCGTTGGCGGGGCGGTTTGCGGGAGTGTGACGACCTTGACTGGCCGTCTGACACACTGCCGTTCAGCTATTACCGAAAAATGCAGTCTGACGCCATATTCCGGAGATCAATTGCTTCGGCGCAACCGATCCGTCGACTGCTTGTTCAAGCGCTGCGCTTCCTCTTCCGCGTAATCTTCCTCGCCCTGCTCGTATTGGCCTTCATACATGCAGCTGCTGCGGACCAGTCCGCATTCGCCAACGATTGAAGAACACCCGGAACTCAGCGCAGCAAGAAACAGCACTACCCCGTAACGGCCCAACTTCTGCATCGACATATCGCTCCTTGATGATCCGGGTAGTGTACGGGCGAGGATGCCGCATGCGGCCGCGTGGCTCGGTAAAAAATGGTTTCAGACTGCGGGGGTGAGTTAGCGGAACCGTGATCTGGCATCATCGTCGCTTTCGACCGATAGATTCTCCATGGCCAAGCTTTTAAGCCTTCTAGACAGCATCGAAGCCATCGCTGCCTGTCACGACGATAGGGATGTATGGGACCGCTATTCCTGGGTCTACGTGACGGATGGCGTTCCGCTCGTTAAGGCGCAGATCTATTTGTCTTGCAGCGAAGACGAGATCGAGCCCGTGGTCAATGAAGAAGGCGAGGAACATCCCGCATTCGCCGTCGAGCATGGGCTGGTCACTTATCTAGAGGCCGCCACCTTCGCCGACGTGCTAAGCGTTCAGAAACGGCAGCAGCCGCTTTCACAGCTTGAAGATTATGCGGCTGCGCTTGAACACTACGCCGAGCAGGATGCATTTTTGGATCGCGGGGAGTTTTATACCGGCGACAACGAGCCGCAGCCCTTGCCCGGCATCTCGCGTGACCTTTACGCTGAGTACGATCTGCACCTGATGACGTGCCCGGCGGACCACATCGCTGCTGCGGCACGGGCGACCGCTGAACTGCTGCAGATTGGCGTAGCCGACGCGCTTGCCCGTTGTAGGCGGCTGCCATTGGTGCTTGGCGAACGCATCGATGCGCGGGAGCGCGATCGCATCGAAGCGCGATTCGCCAGCATTTCCTTGCCGCTGCAGCGCACGACCCATGTATCGTTTGCTTGGCAAACGGGCCGCTAGGGCCGCGCTATCAGCTCGGTCTGACGCCGTACCGTGCCAATCACCTGTTCCCTTTTCTCTCGGACTATCCATGGCCAATCGCTCCTATCTCTACAGCTTGAGCAATCGTCCCAGCTCCTACGCAGACCGCCCCGAGACAATTTCCGGCCTGTCCGAATGGCCTTACGCCGTGCCATTCATCTACCGCCTGCTGATGTCGGGAGATCCACAGCTTTGCGCGTCGCTCGTGGACGATGGTTTCGATAGCGACGAGTCCGACGAAAAGCCGCGCCTGTATGCGATCAGCAGCGAATTCGATGCCGGATTCCAGCGGGTGAAACGCTTCGCGGAGATTGTGCGCGCGGCGGCCCGCCTATCGGCAAGTGGGCCGCAACCTGCCGCCACATCGCAGTCGCCGTCCTTTGTCAGCCGACTGAAGCAGGTATTCTCGCCTGGCCGAGACACATCCGTGGATGCGGAGCCGGCGCCGTCTCCGGAGGTCGGCGACCTGCTCGCCGGCCTTGACGAAACCATCACGTTTCTGGATGCCCACCGCGACGTATATCTGCTATTGGAAACCTTCGAGCTGGACACCATGTCCGAATCTGAAGAGGCCCGGTTGAAGGCGCGCGTCGAGCAGGAAATTGCACGATACGTACAGGCAGGGGCGGCTGTAGACGCGCTTCCGGCCGACATCGATCAGGCAGGACGACAACTGGTGTTGGCGACCCGCCAACCCGGCACGCCCCCGCTGGACGCCTTTTTCGGCTTGCGTTTGGACGACGAATTCGACAGCACGCGCACGGGTGAAACGGAATATCCGTTGGGGTTGCAGTGGTTCGATACGTTGTGCTTGGAATTGCTCAACCGCAGCGAATTTGACGCGCAACAAGACTAGTAGGCAACGGGCGCCCTGCCGCCAGTAAGCCACTGAAATAGCGCCACATTTGTTACTCCCCGGCGACCTCCGATGGTGCAAAACTGTCTTTACATCACCGCACTTCGGAGGATTCTTAGCCATGACCACGCCTACTCCATCCAACGGCCGCGTCGGCCAGACCGCCATGCACACGCCCCCCATCGTCACCCCCGATGAATGGGAATCCGCCCGCCAGCGGCTCTTGCTGAAAGAGAAAGCCCACACCCGCGCGCGGGACGCCTTGGCCGCCGAACGCCGCCGCATGCCCTGGACGCCTGTCGACAAGGAATACGTCTTCGAAGGCGCTGACGGTTCCGTCACCCTGCGCGACCTGTTCGACGGCCGCCGCCAACTGATCGTCTACCGCGCCTTCTTCGAACCCGGCGTTTACGGCTGGCCGGAACACGCGTGCCGTGGCTGCTCGATGGTGGCCGACCAGGTCGCCCACCTGGCCCATCTAAACGCCCGGGATACCACGCTGGTTTTCGTTTCCCGCGCCCCGCAAGCCGACATCGCCCGCCTAAAGGCGAGCATGGACTGGAAGATGCCGTGGTTCACGCTGACCGACCGTTTCGATGCGGACTTTGGCGTGGACGAATGGCACGGAACGAACGTGTTCTTTCGCGACGAAGACCGCGTATTCCGAACGTACTTTTTGAATAACCGCGGCGACGAGCAGATGGGCGGAACGTGGAACTATCTGGACATCACGCCGCTGGGCCGGCAAGAGGCTTGGGAGGATTCCCCTGAAGGGTATCCCCAGACACCGGCCTACCAGTGGTGGAACTGGCACGACAGCTATGTCGCCGGTGCGCCGCCGGACCAGAAGTGGGTAGAAGTCTCTGATGCGGGCGAGAAGGCGTTCAGGGAGCATTGCGCCGGGGCTAAGCCGTCGACGTAGCCACCCCGCTTGCCGAGCACGACGCGCTGATTATTTGGCCGGCGCAAATATTATCTTGACCGGACTATCGGGCTTGTATGAGGCGGATGCAGGCCCGAACTTGGGATCAAAGCCCGGATGCCAGGCCCTAAGCTCCACGTCGGAAATCCATTCCAACTGCAGTTGGTCATCCGGCGAAAAAGAACCGAATTGCGCCAGCGCATTCACCGCGGACTGGCAGTTCTCTGATGTGCCGGACTTTAAGACCGACACCTGGGTTTTCTCAGTCCACGTCATGGCGCCCGGTTGAGGGCATTTGCGCACTTCAACGTGGTATTGGCCTTGGGGTGACGGCAGATCCACGATGATCTTGTTTGGGCCGCATCCGGCCAAAAGCGCGGTCAAAAGCGCAGCCGATGGCGCCAGGAGGGTAAGTCTGTTTCTCATCGAGCTACCTTGTGACTGCCTGGGCAGCCGGTCCGTGAACACGTCGATCGCCATGATACCCGGCGCGACGTTTCGGGACGCAGAAGACGACTTACCCCTGCTGGCTCAACGCCCTGGCGATCCGGTTCCGCGACACCGTCGTCTTTGGCACCTTGAACGGGAACCACGTCCGCACGTCTTCTTCCAGCCCGATGCCGTGCATGTAGTTGTAAATCGCCTTCTTCAGCGCTTTACCCAGCGCATCATGATCCACGCCGGTCGGGTCATGAAAACCGATATCGTTCTTGGCGAATGTCACGTCGGGCAGCGGCTGTAGCGTCACCCCGTATTCCTCGGGATTCTTCCCCACCGGCGAATGCACCGTACAGGCGAAGCGGTGAAAGAACCCGCTTTGGATACAGCCGTTTTCGAACAGTTGCCGCACATATTCCAGCGCATCCACGGTGTCTTGCACCGTTTGCGTGGGGAAACCGTACATCAGGTACGCGTGCACCAGGATGCCGGCGTCGGTGAACGCACGGGTGACGCGCGCCACCTGGTCCACCGACACGCCCTTCTTCATCAAGGTCAGCAGCCGGTCCGACGCGACTTCCAGGCCGCCTGATACGGCGATGCAGCCGCTGTCGGCCAGCAGTTCGCAGAGTTCCGGGCTGAAGGTCTTTTCGAACCGGATGTTGCCCCACCACGAAATGCCGGCGTTGCGATCGATCAGTTCCGTTGCCAGCGCCTTCAGTGATTTCGGCGGTGCGGCTTCGTCGACGAAGTGAAAGCCGGTTTGCCCGGTTTCTTGCACGATGGCTTCGATGCGGTCGGCCAGCACCGCCGCCGATGCGCCTTCGTAGCGGCCGATGTAGTCCAGGCTGACGTCGCAGAAGCTGCATTTCTTCCAGTAGCAGCCATGCGCCACGGTCAGCTTGTTCCAGCGGCCATCGCTCCACAGGCGGTTCATGGGGTTCAGCATGTCCAGCAGCGACAGGTAGCGGTCCAGCGGCAGGCCGTCCCAGGTGGGCGTGCCCACTTCGGCGAAGGCCACGTCGGGTTCGACCAGGTTCACGTACTGGACGGCGCCCGAGTCCTTGTTGCGCACGAAAGTGCGGACCAGGCGCTGGCGCGAGCGCTTGCCTTGCACGTGTTCCAGCAGCGCCAGCAAGGGGCGTTCGCCGGCGTCCAGGCAGACGAAGTCGAAGTAGTCGAACACGCGCGGATCTTTCAGTTCGCGCAGTTCTGTGTTGACGAAGCCGCCGCCCAGCACCGTGACGATACTGGGGTCTTGCGCCTTGATGGTCTGGGCGATGCGGAAGGCGGCATAGACGGCGCCGGGGAACGGCACCGACAGCAGCACCATGGTTGGCGTGTGGCGGGCCAACGCGTCAAGCGTCAGTTCGCGCAGCGTGTCGTCCACCAGCGTGGGCGGGGACGCCAGGGCGTTGGCCAAGGGATCGAAGGTGGGCTGGCTGCCGGCCAGGGATTCGGCGTAGCGCACGAATTCAAAGCGCGGGTCGATGGCGTCGCGCAGCACGTCGGCCAGGTCGTTCAGGTACAGCGTGGCCAGGTGCTTGGCGCGGTCGTGCAGGCCCAGCGCGCCAAATGCCCAGCCCAGGGGGTCGCCGCCGTCTTCGTCCAGGTAGACGTCCAACGAGCTGAAACGGGGGCCTTCGGGCAGGAAATGGCGGCCGACGATGCGGTGCGCCAAGGTGGAGTCCCGGCCTTGCAGGAACGCGATCGTCGGGCCGATGGTGGACAGGTAGCGTGACTGCATCGCCACGAACGCCTGGATGGGAGGCGTGTGTTTTGCAATGGGCATCGCCTCGATGCGTGCCGCCACGGCGCGCAGGCCGTCGGTGGACAGCAGGCGCAACACTAGCGCCAACGCCAGGTCTTCCTGGAATGCGGTGACGTCACGCGAACGCAGGAAGCCCGTCAGGTAGGCGGTGGACGGGTAAGGGGTATTAAGCTGCGTCATCGGCGGGATGACCGACAGCACGCGTACAGGCGAGGTGGACATGGGGCACGGCAGGGTTGCCGTCAAAAAGCGGGGATTAGGGGAATTATAGGCAGTGCCAGCCGACTCGCCCGCGGCCCGCTTGAAACGCGGGAGCCTGCCAATGTTGAAATTCGCCTGGAGATCTATCGATAATCGCCAGGAAACCTGTACGCTCATCCCGAACATCGAACAGAAACGCACGCCTTGCCCATGCGCAACCCAGACCTCTTCGCCCCGCCCAGAAAACAGCGCCCTGCCCGGCAGAATTCCCTGCTTTGGATTCTTGAACCGCTGGAGCGCGATGCCGAGTACGCACGCCGGAAGATGTTCGGTTGCGATGCCGCGTACCTGGACGGGCTGCTGTATCTGGTGGTGGCCGACCGTGAAGCCCCCTGGGACGGCGTCATGGTGTGCACGTCGCATGAACGCCAGGCGGCACTGATGGCCGATTTTCCAAGCCTGGTTCCTCATCCGCAACTGGGAAAGTGGCTGTACCTGCCACAGAGCGACGAAGCGTTCGAGGCGATCGCGGCCCGGCTTGTACAGCTTGCACTCGCGCGGGACCCTCGGTTCGGGGTAGTGCCTAAACCGAAGGCCCGGCGCCGCAAGCCCTGGCGGACCGACGATCACGCCGGCTGACGATAGCGTCGGTTAACGGTTACGGCGCCACGCGCACCACCAGCTTGCCGAAGTTCCGCCCGTCCAGCAGGCCGATGAACGCCTGGGGCGCCTGCTCCAGCCCATCGACCACGTCTTCGCGCCACCGCAGCTTTCCTTCTTTGATCCACTGCGCGGCTTGGCGCTGGAACTCCTGATGCTGCGCATCCGTGAAGTCAAACACCAGGAAGCCCCGCAGCGAGATCCGCCTGGCCAGGACTTCGCGCATCGTGGCGGGCAGGCGGTCCGGGCCGCTGGATGTGGCTGGGTCGTCGTTGTAGTTCGCGATCAGGCCGCACACGGGCACGCGGGCGAAGTCGTTCAGCAGCGGCAGCACGGCATCCCACACGTGGCCGCTGACGTTTTCGAAATAGACGTCGATGCCATCGGGGCAGGCTTCCGCCAATTTCTGCGCGAAATCGGGCGCGTGGTGGTCGACGACTGCGTCAAAGCCCAGTTCATTTTTCACGAAGGCGCATTTCTCGGGGCCACCTGCGATGCCCACGGCGCGTGCGCCGTGAATGCGGGCGATCTGGCCCACGATCGAGCCTACCGCACCGCTGGCGGCAGCGACGACGACGGTTTCACCGGGTTTGGGCTGGCCGATGTTGAGCAGCCCGCCGTATGCGGTGAAACCCGGCATGCCCAGTACCCCCAATGCGGTGGACGGCGGTGCAATGGCCGGGTCGAGCCGGCGCAGGCCGCTGCCGTCCGACAGCGCGTAGCGTTGCCAGCCGGATTCGGACAGCACGATCTCGCCTTCGCGCCAGTCGGGATGGCGGGACGCCTTGATCCGGGCCACCGTGCCCCCAACGATGACGTCACCGATTTCAATGGGCGGCGCGTAGGACTTGGCGGCACTGACGCGCCAGCGCATGTAGGGATCCAGGGACAAGGTCTGGATTTCCAGCAGCACCTGGCCGTCGCCGGGTTCCGGAATGGGGGCATGTTCAAAGCGGAAGTCGCTGGGCTTGGGGCGTCCGACGGGGCGGGATGCAAGGACGACGCGCAGGTTTTGATGGTCAGACATGGGAGGAATCTCCGGGGGTTCAGGTGGGCCGATTGGCAACAACTCGATCCTAGGCATCCTCGAGAGATAAAGGTAGACTGAATTCCCATAATGCAGACTTAACGGATTGATAATGTCAGGCGACTTCGACCCTGCCCTGTTGCGCACCTTTGTTGCCGTTTGCCGTCATGGCAGCCTGAGCCGCGCCGCGGACCAGGCCGGACGGGCGCAGTCGGCGCTAAGCACGCAGATACGGCGGCTGGAGGAAATGGTGGGCAAGCGGCTGCTGCACCGCACGGGGCGCGGCATGTCGCCCACGACCGAAGGCGAATTGCTGCTTAGCTACGCCAACCGCATCCTTGCGCTGGGCGAAGCGGCTGCGGCCCGGCTCCGGGAACGCGCGGTGGCGGGCAGCGTCCGGATCGGCCTGTCCGAAGACGTGGCGGTGGTTGCCCTGCCCGCCGCCCTGGGCCGGTTGAAACGTTCATGCCCCCAGCTGCATCTGGAGGTCGTGGTGGACGATGGCGAAAGACTGGCCGCGCGCTGGCAGGAAGGCACGCTGGATGTGGCCGTAGGCGTTTGCGCCGGCTTTGTGGACGAGCCCGTCGAAACATGGTCAGTGGACCTGCACTGGGTGTGCGGCATCGACGATGCGCCGGACCCCGACCAGCCGCTGGACATGATCGTGTACGCGGAACCGTGCTCGTGGCGCCGGCTGGTATTCGATGCGCTGACCGCGGCGGGACGCGACTTCCGGGTGGCGCTGACCAGCCACAATGTGGGCGCCACCATCGCGGCAGTCGAAAACGGTCTGGGCGTGGCGGTGCTGACGACCGAATGCGTGCGGCCCGACACCATGCGGATTATCTCGATCGGACCGGACGGCGCTTCGGGCCTGAGCGCGCAGTTCGGCATGTACGCGTCGAAACGGCTGAACGAAAGCGGCCGGGCCGCGGTATCGTTGCTGCGTGAAAGCCTGCGGGGCTGGACCGCGCCCAGGATTGCCGCGGAACACCCCGGCCTGGCTGGCCTGGTGGAAGCCTGAACCCGCGCCGCTTACCGGAACCGCAAATGCCGCCGCTGCAGATCCGCGACAGACCTGCAGCCCATCAGCTTCATGGCGCGTTCGATCTCGATGCGCATCAGTTCCAGCGAGCGCTCCACGCCGGGCCGTCCGGCTGCCGCCAGCGGGAACAGGTAGTAGCGGCCCAGCCCCACCGCCTTGGCACCCAGCGCCAGGGCCTTGAGCACGTGCGTGCCGCGCTGCACGCCGCCATCCATCATCACGTCGATCCGGTCGCCCACGGCGTCCACGATTTCAGCCAGCTGGTCGAAGGCGCTACGCGAACCGTCCAGTTGCCGGCCGCCGTGGTTCGATAGCACGATGCCGGTGCAGCCGATGTCGACCGCCCGTTTGGCGTCTTCCACCGACATCACGCCCTTCAGGCAAAACTGGCCGTCCCATTGCCGCACCATGTCGGCGACGTCGTCCCACGACATCGCCGGATCCAGCATTTCGGTGAAATAACGGCTGATCGACATGGCGCCCCCGCCCATGTCGACGTGGCCGTCCAGCTGCGGCAGCCGGAACCGTTCGTGCGTGACATAGTTGAGTGCCCAGGCGGGCTTGGCCGCAAACTGGGCGATGCCGGCCAGATTGAGCCGGAACGGAATGGCGAACCCGGTGCGCTTGTCGCGTTCGCGGTTGCCGCCAGTGATGCTATCCACCGTCAGCATCATGACCTGCACACCGGCGGCTTTGGCGCGCACCATCATGTCGCGGTTCAGGCCCCGGTCTTTGTGAAAATAAAATTGGTAGACCTGGGGGCCGCCGCTGATCTTGCGCGCTTCTTCCAGGCTGACGGTGCCCAAAGAGGACACGCCGAACATCGTGCCGTACTTGCCTGTGGCCGCCGCGACGGCGCGTTCGCCATCGTGATGAAACAGGCGTTGCAGGGCCGTGGGCGAACAATACACGGGCATCGCCAGCTTCTGGCCCATCACGGTCACCGACATGTCCACCTGCGCCACGCCCCGCAGCACGTCGGGCACCAGATCGCAGGCTTCGAACGCCTGGGTATTGCGGCGGTAGGTCGTTTCGTCATCCGCCGCGCCGTCGATGTAGTTGAAGATCGGGTCGGGCAACCGCTGGCGCGCCATGCGGCGAAAATCGTGGAAATTCTGGCACTGGTTCAGACGCATCGGAAGGCCCTTATCAACGCTGCACGGGTAGACACGCGTACGGACGACGGCCGCTACGCCGTCGTCATCATATCGTCAAACGACCCATCCGCCGCCGAATCAAACCGGCGCCAGCGCCGCGAACGTAGTCTTGACGCCCCGCATGCCCATGACGTTCATGTCGACGCCGGCCGGGATGGCGTCAAGCCGTGGCCAGCATCGCGATCGATCTCCCCGATCAGGCCTTCAAGCCATGCACGATGCGCGGCGAAATTACCCAGGTGCGCCTCGGCGGCATTCCTTTCGCTAAGGTAGCGGTCCAGGTACCGAAAGCCCACCGCCTGCGCGGCTTGCCGCAGCGTGTCGTCCGGCATGTCGCGTTCGTACAGGAAATCAAAACGATGCAGCCAGAACCCTTGCTCGGTGCGGGCGATCACGTCGATATCGCGCGGGCGTTCGATGCTGTAGCGGTTGAACTCCAGGCCGCCTTCGTCTTCCAGGACGGCGTAGACCATGCCGTCCTGGTCCCAAAGCGCAAGCCAGGCCGGGCCATCGGAAGCGGCGGGCCGGGGATAGGCGCGGGTGGGCGGCCCCAAGCAAACGCCGCGGAACGCCTCGTGCAGGCAGTTGCCGGATGACAGCTGAACCAGCGGCTCGGACACGCCAAGTTGCCGCAGCGCCGCCGTCCGTTGTGCCTCGCGGCGTTCAGCCATGTCAGCGACGATGCCGTCGCAATGCCGGCACACGCGTGCGTCCCGCAGGATGCGCTTGCCGCATCCCGGACAATCGATATGCGCCGCCAGGACTGGCCGCCCGGCTCGGGCCGAGCGGTCGACGATCACCCTCAGGAAGATGCCGGCCACGACCGGGCTGATCAGGCAGGCAAGCATCGTCCAACCGACTGCATTGCGCCCCCGCCCGGCTGCCAGGAACCCGACGGCAATGGACAGCGCGACCCAAACGAGGATGAGGTAAATAAGCATGGCGCGATGTTAAACCGGGAGCGGACGCGTTTTTTTTCGCGCCCGCTTCGAAAGCGCGTGCGTAGGCAGCCAGCGGGAGTAATCTTCGCCGTAGCGTCATCTCTGGCGCGACCTGATCGCTAGCAACCCAAAGGAAGCCTACATGCTCAACTCATTTTCAACCTTGCGTAAAACCGGCGTGGCGGCGTTGACGCTGGGGATAGCCAGCGTGTTCCTTGCGGGTTGCACGATGAACGGTCCGCAAGCCTCGCCGACGGCCGCGGAAAAGCGCCAGGAACTGAACACCGCCACGACCGCCACCTTGTCCAAACTGTACGAAGCCGCGCCGCAGTCCAAGCAACTGGTCGCGCAAGCCCGTGGCGTGCTGGTGTTTCCGGCCGTGTTAAGCGCCAGCTTCATCGTCGGCGCGCAGCATGGAACGGGCGAGCTTCGGGTCAACGGCCAAGACAGCGGCTACTACAGCATCACGGGCGGTTCCATCGGCTTGCAGGCCGGCGCCCAATCCAAAGCCATGGTGCTGCTGTTCATGACGGACGATGCGCTGGCCAAGTTCCGCGCCAGCAGCGGATGGACGATCGGGGCGGACGCGACCGTCGCCGTGGCGAACCTGGGCGCCAACGGCACGATTGACTCGAACACCGTGCAGCAGCCCGTCGTGGGCTTCGTCATGAACAATGGCGGCCTGATGGCCGGCGTGTCCGTGGATGGCAGCAAGATTTCGCCGCTGCTGCTGTAAATCTGCCCGCCTGAACGGCAAGGGCCCGCCGGATGGCGGGCCCTTGCTTTTTCGGCTTGGGTTCAAGTCAGCATCGGGGCCATGTCCGGGTCTCCTTTCTGCATGGCGCGGCGATACGCGTCGCGTGCGCCGATGCGCTGCAGATAGGCCAGGATGTTCGGGTACGGCGCCAAGTCGAACGGAAAGTACAGCCGCATCGTCGTCAAGGAAAACACCGCGATGATGTCCGCGGCGGTCAACGCGTTGCCCGCCAGGTAATCGTTCGCCCCCAATTGCTTGTCGATCAGGGCCAGCGCCTGTTTGCGCCGGGCGTCGGCAAACTGCGCCACCGGCTTGTCGGCCGGCACTTCGGCGCGCGCCAACACCATGCAACGCATCAGGCTGGGCTGTAGCGATCCGTTGGCGAAATGGGACCAATAGAGATAGTCCGCAAAGTTGGCGTCCGTGGGCGCCGCCGTCAGGCGGCCGTTGCCATGCTTGGCCAGCAGGTATTCGACGATGGCGGTGGATTCAGCCAGCACGGTATCGCCGTCGGTGATGATCGGCGCCGTGCCCAGCGGATGCAGGGCCTTGTACTCGGGCGGCGCCAGGCGCGTGACCGGGTCGCGGTCATAGACTTTCAGCTCATAGGGAATGGCGAGTTCTTCGCACAGCCATACGATGCGTTCGGATTGCGATTTTCCCAGATGATGGACGGTCAGCATGAGGATTTCCCGGTGTGAATGCGTCTGCTAGATACCCCCCACTCTACCCTGCTTCGCTGTCGCCGCGATATCCTTGCAGGCCTACCCGGCGGATGCCGTCTTTCATGACAAGGAGACCTTCGTGATTACCGAACAGGACAAAAAACACCTTGCGCGGTGCGTGGCGCTGGCAAAGCAGGCGTTGGACGCAGGCGACGAGCCTTTTGGTTCCATTCTGGTTTCGGCCGACGGCACGGTGCTGTTTGAAGACCATAACCACGTCGCCGGCGGCGATCACACGCAGCACCCCGAATTCGAGATCGCGCGCTGGGCCGCCAACCATGTGCCTGCCGCCGAGCGCGCCGCTTGCGTGGTCTATACCTCGGGCGAACATTGTCCGATGTGTTCGGCGGCGCATGGATGGGTGGGCCTGGGGCGCATCGTGTATGCCAGCTCGTCGGCGCAGTATTCGCAATGGATGCGCGAATGGGGCGCGCCGGCATCCCGCGTGCGGCCGCTGGCCATCGCCGAGGTCGTGGACGGCATCGAGGTCGATGGGCCAGAACCGGAATTGGCCGAGCAGGTCCGTCTGCTGCACCAGGCGAAACTTAACCAATAGATACACAACACGGAAAACCGGCAATTATTAGACGCAATTCGCATGCTAATTTAGGCGCCCGTAGCTGCCCTCGACCGAAGGCGGCGCTGTCCTTTGCCACCTTATTCATGACCATGCACACGACGCTTGATCGCGATTTGACGATTGCCAAGAGAACGAAGCGGATGTCCCGACTGATTCCGCTGGCGCTGGGCCTGGCCCTTGCCGCGGCTTCGCCCATTATCGCGGCGCAGAATGACGGCGCGCTCCGGGCTCATGGCGGGGCCCAACTAAACGCCGGCGGCGTCCAGCAGAACAACGCCCCTGTCCAGCAAAGCGGCGCCCCCGTCCAGCAAAACAGCGCGCCGGCCCAGCCGGCTGGCGCCACCGCGCTTGCGCCGGTATCCAAAACCGAAATCAAGAACCAGGCCGCCTACGAACGCCTGCTGAACAACAGCGGCGTCAGTGTGCAATGGCTTTGGTCCGCCGACCGCGGCCACCTGACCGCCAAGGACGTGAACGATGTCGTCCGCATCGACGGCACGCAGGCCAACTTCGAAGGCACGTTGAAGATCAACGGGGAAATCGTCTCGATCGACAGCGACCGCTTCACCTTCCGCGGCACCATCCTGATCCTGGACGCGCCGGACAAAGGCCGCCGCTGCGAGCGCACGGGCGACTACGAGTTCCGGGCGACGGGCAAGCGCAAGTACTGGCGCCTGCAGCAGATGGAAAGCTGCGGCCGCCTGACCGATTACGTGGACATCTATTACTAAGCCACCGGCACCGGTTCCGCTTCGGGAAACCGGTGCGCCGTCCCGCGCCCGACCTTCAACCCCGGACCCACAATGCCTCCTACCGCGATCAAATGGCTTGCCAGCATTGCCTTCGGCCTGCTGATCGGGCAAACCACCTACAGCTTGCTCAATCCGCTCTTGGTCATCGCGTTCGGGCTGAACGGGCCCGCCGCGGGCGCCGATGTCTCCGGTAGCGTGGAAAAGATGCAGATAGCGGGCGCGGTTGTCACGTTGCTGGTGACGATCGCGGTGACGGCGGCATTGGTCCGCATTCCCAACATGCGCCGCCTGATCGGCTGGGGCTGCACCCTGCTGGGGGTGGCGCTGTTGCTGACCCTGCCCGCCAGCCTGCTGTTGGTGGACCCCTCGGCGCACGAGGCCGCCACCGCAGGCGCACGCGCCGCCAATGACGCGAATACCGCGCTGTTCTTCTGGGCCCTTATCTTTGGCCTGCCTTACATTGGCGGCGGGCTGGCGCTGACGATCATGGGCATCATGCTGATCCGTAAGAACCCCGGCCCGGCGCCGATCGAACCCGCGCCCCGCTGAACGCGGATCACACCACGGGCAGCTTCAACACCTGTTCCGTCGTCAAGACATCCCCGAACGTGTCCTCGATGCTGACCAACGCCGCGCGATGCAGGCTGTCGTGGCTGACCACGCTGCCGTCGGCGCGGTCCAGATCGCGGGTGGCGCACGCGTCTTCGGCCACGATGACGCCATAGCCCAACGGCACGGCATCGCGCGCGGCGCCAGCCACGCAAGCATGCGTCATCAGGCCGGTGATCACCAGGGTCTTCACGCCGGCGGCTTTCAACTGCTGGTCCAGGTCAGTCGTGGGAAACACGCTGACCGAAGATTTGCGCACGACATGGTGGCGCGGCCCGGGCTGCAATTCGGCATGGAACGCGCCGGTCGGGCTTTGATCGGCAAAGACCGGGCTGCCTGCGGGCGTGACGTGCTGAACATGGTAGACGGGCATGCCCGCCTGGTCGGCGTGCGCGATCAGGCGTTGCGCGTTGCCCAAGGCCGTCTGTCCCGCAGGGATGGGCAACTTGCCGCTGAAATACTCGTTCTGGAAATCGATGACCAGCAACGCCGTGGTGGAGGCGTCGATGGAAGCCGGCGCGGCGGCGCCGGCCAGGGTGCGGATGGTGGGATGGTTCAAGGCTTGCCTCTTGAATGGGTAGTGGAAGAGCCACCAGTGTCCCGCCAGGCCCGCTTTCACGATAGTGGCCCGTTGGACAACAATTGCTAAAATCGGGCCAAACGGATCCTGATCCTGGAAAACCATGCATACCGTCGCCGTCATTGCCTTCGAGGGCATCAGCCCCTTTCATCTATCCGTGCCGTGCATGGTGTTTGGCGACGATCTGGCCCAATTGGGCGTGCCACGCTATCGGCTGATGATCTGCGGGGAACGGGCGGGGCTGCTCTCCACGATGTCCGGATTCAAGATCGAGGTGCCGCACGACCTGTCGGCACTGGCCCAGGCCGACACCATCATCATGCCCGCCTGGCGCGACCCCGAAGAATCCGCGCCCCCTGCCTTGCTTGAGGCGCTGCGGGCCGGTCACGCCCGGGGCGCCCGCATTGCCGGGCTGTGCCTGGGCACGTTCGTACTGGCCGAAGCCGGCTTGCTGGACGGGCGTACCGCGGCCACGCATTGGGTATGGGGCGACGACTTCGAGCGCCGGCATCCGAAGGTCCGGCTGGACCGAAAATCCCTGTATATCGACGACGGCGATATCCTCACGTCCGCCGGCACGGCCGCCGCCATCGATTGCTGCCTGCACTTGCTGCGCCGCGATCACGGCGCCGAGATCGCCAACCGCATCGCCCGCCGCATGGTCGTGGCGCCGCACCGGCACGGCGGCCAGGCCCAGTACATCGAACAACCGCTGCCTGAACGTCAGGGTGCGGACAAGCTCAGCGCCGTGCTGGATTGGGCCATTGAAAACCTGCGGCAGCCTTTGACGCTGGATATGCTGGCGGACAAGGCCGGAATGAGCCGGCGCAACTTCACGCGGCGTTTCAAGGCAAAGACGGGCGCCACGGTTTCCGGCTGGGTCCTGAACCACCGGCTGGCCTCGGCGCAACGGCTGCTGGAAACCAGCGGGCAGGCGGTGGACCTGATCGCCGAAAACGTGGGTTTCGGATCCTCGGTTTCATTCCGCCAGCACTTCACGCATGCGTTCGCGATTTCGCCGTCCGCTTACCGCAAGCAATTCAGGGCGGGCGGCGCGTAAACCGGCGGCGCGGCCGGGGCCGCCTGGCAAATGGCGCGGCCTACCGGTTCGCCATCAGCCATTCCCGTGGCGACGCGCCCAAGCTCAAACGCCAATCGCCGCGCCGTGCGGCGTAAGCCGAATTAAGCGCCGGGGATCGCGGCCCGGGTAAACCGGGCGGATCCCTAATTGGCGCGCGAGGCGTCCCAGAGCCGCATCAGCTGCGTGATCGCGGCATCGAAGGTCGGATAGCGGACCCCATCGCGCGCCAATGTCGACACCCCCACCAGGAAGCTGTCGAACACGCAGGCCATCGACCGGGCATCCGTGCCAGCGGACAATTCGCCGGTGGCGATGGCGCGTTCGACGCAATGGACAAAACCTGCGCGCGTGCGCAGGCGAGATTCCGTCAGTGGTTTAACCACGTCCGCATGCTCGGGGGTCGGCGCGCTCATGACGCCCAGCGCCACCATGCAACCCTTGGGGTGCCCGCGTTCGCATTGCATCCTGGCCGATTGGCGCAACGCCAGTTCCACGGCGTCGCGGGCGGGCATGGCGTCATCCCACAAGCATTCCGTGACCTGGGCGTAGGTGTCCAGGTAGCGCTGGACGGTCTCTTTGAACAGCGCCTCTTTCGAGCCGAAGGCCGCATAGAAGCTGGGCGCGGAAATGCCGCCGCCGATACCGGCCTTCAGCTGGCTCAACGACGTGGATTCGTAGCCCTGTTCCCAGAATAAATGCAGCGCCTGGTCGATCGCCTGATGGCGGTCAAACGCGCGCGGCCGGCCCATCTGCGCCATGGCAGGCTCCTTTGCTCACGACATACATACTACTCGATACAAAAGTCGTTGACAACGCGATCGCGCGCCGCCTACATTTATACCGATCGATATATATATAGGACGAAGCCTCGGCCTTTTTTCCAGGCGCTGCCCGTCCGTATCGGCCCCGATTCATCTTCCAAAGGATTTTTGCGTGAGCCATTCCTCTCTTCAGGCCGAAAAGCCTGCGTCCGATCGTCTGCCGGTATCCGGACTGCTGGCGCTGGCCATGACAGGCTTTATCTGCATCGTCACCGAGACCCTGCCAGCCGGCCTGTTACCGCAGATCAGCCGCGGCCTGGACGTCAGCGCGTCGATGGCGGGCCAGATGGTCACGGCCTATGCGTTGGGCTCGTTGCTGGCGGCCATTCCACTCACCATCGCCACCCGCGGATGGCGACGCCGCAACGTGCTGCTGCTGACCATCGTCGGTTTCCTGGTCTTCAATTCCGCCACGGCGCTGTCGTCCCATTACTGGCTGACCTTGGTGGCACGTTTCTTCGCCGGCATGGCCGCCGGGCTGGCCTGGAGCCTGCTGGCGGGTTATGCCCGCCGCATGGTCGCCCCCAATCAGCAAGGCCAGGCGATGGCGCTTGCCATGGTGGGCACCCCCGTGGCCTTGTCGTTGGGCGTGCCGCTGGGCACGCTGCTGGGGTCTGCGGTGGGCTGGCGCGCCGCCTTCTGGATCATGTCCGGGCTGACGCTGGTCCTGATTGCGTGGGTGCTGGCAAAAGTCCCCGACTACCCCGGCCAGTCCGCCCACGAACGGATGCCGTTGCGCCGCGTATTCATGACTCCCGGCGTGCGGCGCGTGCTGGCCGTCGTCATCACATGGATGCTGGCCCACAACATTCTCTACACCTATATCGCGCCGTTCGTGGCGCCGGCCGGTCTGGGTGCCCGGGTAGATCTTGTGCTGTTCATTTTCGGCCTGGCCGCGCTGGCCGGCATCTGGATCACCGGCAAGCTGGTGGACCATCACTTGCGCTCGACGGTGCTGGCCAGCCTGGCGGCGTTTGGCGTCACGGCGCTGGCGTTCGGCATGGCGCCGGCGAATCCGGCAGTGATCTACGTGGGGGTCGCCGTATGGGGAATCAGCTTCGGCGGTGCGGCCACGCTGTTGCAAACGGCCCTGGCCGACACGGCCGGAAGCGGCGCCGACGTGGCGTTGTCGATGAATGTGGTCGCCTGGAACGGGGCAATCGCCGGGGCGGGCGTGGCGGGTGGCATGCTGCTTGACGCTTGGGGCCCGGGTGCCTTCCCGTGGGCCTTGCTCGTCCTGGCGGGCATTGCGTTCCTGATCGCGCTGTCGGGCCACGCTTACGCGTTCCGGCCGGGGTTGCGCACGGCGGGCGCGGTCGCCGTCGGACATTAAGCCGCGCACGCAGTTTGAAACGTTTGAAATAATACGTCCCCCAATGCGAGCGACGCGACGCCGGTACAATTCCGGCGCTGTCCTTTCTTATTCACTCCCGGCCGCCCTCTTCCCATGTCCAACCTCATCGTCCACGGTGGCACGCCCCTGCGCGGCCGCGTCATCCCTTCTGCCAACAAAAACGCCGTGCTTCCCATCCTGTGCGCCACGCTGCTGACCAATCAGCCGCTGAAGCTGCACGGGGTACCGGACATCACGGACGTGCGCAAGATCCTGGACATCTTCCGCACGCTGGGCAGCGAGGTCCGGCTGGACGAAACGACCCGCACGCTGGATCTGCATCACCAGCACACGACGTTCGATGCCAAGGCCCATCGCCTTCCCGAAGAGATGCGCTCGTCCATCATGCTGGTGCCGCCGCTGCTGGCCCGCTTTGGCGTGGCGCGGTTGGAAGACAATGTGAAGGGTTGCACGCTGGGCGTGCGCGAGATCGATCCGCATGTGGAGATCTTCCGTTCGTTCGGCGGCCAGGTCGAGCGCGCCAGCGGCTCGCTGCTGGTCCGCAGTAGCGGCGCACTCAAGCCCACGCACCATTGGCTGGACTACGCGTCGGTGACCACGACCGAGAACTTCGTGCTGTGCGCGGCCGCGGCTGATGGCGAATCGTCGCTGACCAATGCAGCATCCGAACCGCACGTGCAGGAGTTCTGCCGCTTCATGGCGATGATGGGCGCCGATATCGACGGCATCGGCACGTCCCGCCTGACGGTCCGGGGCGGCAAGCCGCTGGCCGGCGGCGAGTTCACGTTTGAAGAAGATTTCCACGAGATCACGACCTTCCTGGCGTTGGGCGCGATCACGGGCGGCGACGTCGTGGTGCGCAATCGCACGCCGGGCAATTTCCCGCTGATCGACCGCACGTTCGCCAAGTTCGGCGTGCAGATCGAGCACAAGGACGGCTGGTCGCGCGCGCTGCGCGCGGGGCCGCTGAAGGTGCAGACGCCCTTCACCAGCAACGTGCTGACCAAGGTCGAAGCGGCGCCGTGGCCGTACTTTCCGGTGGACCTGTTGCCGATCTTCATCGCGCTGGGCGTATGCGCCGAGGGCAACGCGATGTTCTGGAACAAGGTCTACGACGGCGCGCTGGGCTGGACGGGCGAATTGTCGAAGTTCGGCGCGCACGTGTTTTCGTCCGACCCGCATCGGGTCGTGACGTTTGGCGGCAATCCGCTGACGCCGGCCGTGGTCGAAAGCCCCTACATCATCCGCGTGGCCATCGCCCTGTTCATGGTGGCCAGCAGCATCAAGGGCCGCTCTGAAATCCGCAACGCCACGCCGATCCGCCGGGCGCATCCGCAGTTTGTTGAAAACCTGCGCAGCCTGGGCGTGCAGGTGGAATGGACCAGCGAAGAGTAAGACGGCATCCTCGTCACGAGGTGCCCGCGGCCCTGCCCAGAAACTCCAGCACGGCCACGTAAGACCCTTCGTTGCCCGCGGCGTTCGCGGCGGGCGTGCCGCCCGCGTCCAGCAGCAGCCCCGACATTGCATGCGGCTTGCTGATCAGCGTTGCCGGCAGGTAGGGATAGTGCACATGGTGCCCCGCCCCCATGCAGACGTGATGAAACGTGGGCAGCCCGTGCGACTGGCGCTGCCGCATCACGATCTCGGAATAAGCGGTGCTGGGCCAGAAACCGTCGTCGGACGCGCTGATCAGCATGACCGGGCCGGGATAGTTCTCCACCGGGATGCGAGCACGCTCGAACGCCGCGCTATCGCGGGTGGCGCTTAGGAACGCATGCGTCTGGCGGTATGGCGGCTCGGACGCGTAGGCGGCTTCCCAGTCGGCGCTGGCGTTGTCTTGCCACAGGTGCGGTAGCGGTTGGCCGCCCTGGGTCCAGACCTGGGCGTTGCGGCCGGTGCCCGGCGCGCCGGCGCTGACCACGCCATGCGTGACGGGCGACGGCACATACGCGACGACCGCGCTGACCAGTTCGGGATAGTGCGACGCCACCAGCAGCGAGGTCTCGCCGCCCCGGCTGATGCCGGACAGCGCCACGAAGCCGTCGCGTGGCGCGAGTTCTGCGCGGGCCCACTGCAGCACATGCTGGAAATATTCCAGGGGCATGTCGTTCAAGTACTTGGGCCGTCCTTCGTAGTTGAAGATGGCCAGGGCCAGGCACTGGAACCCCCGGGCGGCGAAAAGCGCGGCGCGCGGCGCGTTGACGCCCCCCGACGAACCGTTCATGTAGATCACCAACGGATGCGGTCCGGGGCCCGCCGGCATGTAGAGTTCGCCCGACACCGTCATGCCACCCACCTGCTCGCGCACCGCGCGGTGGGTCACGCCCTCTTCCAGGAATTCCTGCACCAGCCGCGCCGAAGCGCTGCGCACGCCGTCGGTGGCGTCAATCTGGATGACCAGCGGTTCCGTGCGGTCGGGGGGAAAAACCACGCGGCTCATGTCTTCGCACACCATGGACCACACGACGCCCATGGCCGAGGGTTCGGCATAACTGCCCGAAACCGGGCTGTCGCGTCCCAGGTCCAGGCTGCCGTCGTGGCCTGCCATGAACACTGCTTGCGAACGCCATGGGGCGCCGCACATCTGCATGGTGGCCGTGACGGTGATGAAGGCATAGGCGGGAAAGCCATCGATGCGGATCTCGCGCGAGACATCGATCAGGGCGAATTCGGGCGTAACGGTGATGCGGGCTTGTTCAATCACAGCGATTCCTCAGGCTTTCAGGTCGGTCTTGGGCACGCCGTTGGCCTTGATGACCTGGGCCCACATGGCGGATTCGTCGGCGATCACCTTGTCCAGGTCGGCGGAAGACGTGAACTCCACCGCCACGCCCTGCTCGGCGAATTGCTGGACCAGACCGGGGTCGCGCGTGCCTTCGCGCACGGCGTTCTCCAGCAC
>NZ_JBHFII010000014.1:61531-64842 GCF_057334215.1 Achromobacter maghribensis
GCGGCGGGGCCCGAGATCATCATGCGGGTATACAGCTCGAAGTCATCCACGCCCGCCTCCTTCATGGTGGGCACGTCGGGCAGGCTGGACAGGCGCTTGTCGGCCGTTACGGCCAGCGCTTGCAGCTTGCCGGTCTTGATGTTGGCCAGCGCCGACGTGGGGAAATCGAAGGTGCTTTGCACCGTGCCCGCCATCAGGTCCAACAGCGCGGGACCGCTGCCCTTATAGGGCACGTCCTGGAATTGCGTGCCGGTCTTGGACTGGAAATGCAACAGCGCCAGATGGTTGATGACGCCCCGCCCGGCATGGGCGCAGGTCAGGTCGCCCGGTTTCTTCTTGGCCAGCGCGATGAATTCCTGCACGTTCTTCACGCCCAGCGCGGGATGCACGATCAGCAGCATGGGCGACTTGCCCATGGACCCCAATTGCTTGAAGTCCGACTGCTGGTACGGCAAGTTGTTGTACAGCAAGGGGTTCAGGATCATGCCGTTGGTGCCGGCGAACCCTAGTGTGTAGCCGTCCGGCTCGGCGCGCGCGACCGCCACCGTGGCGATGATCGCCTGGCCACCCGGGCGGTTCTCGACGACCACGTTCTGCTTCAGCGTCTTGCTCATGCGCTCGGCCAGCGCGCGGGCGGCGATGTCGGTCAGCCCCCCCGGCGCAAAGCCCACCAGCAGCCTTACGGGCCGCGTTGGGAAGGTGCTTTGGGCCCAGACGGGACGGGACATCAGGGGCAACGCGGCAAGCGCGCCCAGGGCATGGCGGCGGTTCATTCGCATACGGGTCTCCTGGCAAGGAAACGGTATGTTGTATGCAATTCGGCTTGCCCGCCATTTAGGGATATCCCGCGCAAAAAAAAATGCCGGCAGCGCCGGCATTTTTTCTCTTCGGGATGGACGCGCTACTTGAACCCGGCTGCCGGGTCATCGCTGCCATAGGTACTGGTGCCATACGAGGTATCCACCTCGATCTTCACCTTGCTGGCGTCGACCTCGGCGGCATCGCTCTTGTAGTGCATGACCAGGCCCGGGAACGCCATGACGGCGGCCACCATCGCCAGCTGGATCACGATGAACGGGATCGAGCCGCGGTAGATCTGGCCCGTGGTCACGGGTTCGATCATCCTGCCGGTCACCTTGTCCTTATATCGGTCCTTGGGCGCCACCGACCTCAGGTAGAACAGCGCGAACCCGAATGGCGGATGCATGAACGATGTCTGCATGTTGACCGCCAGCAGGACGCCGAACCAGATCAGGTCGATCCCCAGCTTGTCCGCCACCGGGCCAAGCAGCGGCACGATGATGAAGGCCAGTTCGAAGAAGTCCAGGAAGAACGCCAGCACGAACGTCAGGATGCTGACGGCGATCAGGAAGCCCATTTCGCCGCCCGGCAGGCTGACCAGCAGGTGTTCGACCCACAAGTCGCCATTGACGCCGCGGAAGGTCAGGCCGAACACCGTGGAGCCCACCAGGATGAACACCACGAAGGTGGACAGCTTGGTGGTGGTGTCCATGGCCTGCTTCATCAGGTTCAGCGTCAGGCGGCCGCGGATCATGGCCATGACGATGGCGCCCACGGCCCCCATTGCGCCGCCCTCGGTCGGGGTGGCCACGCCGATGAAGATCGTGCCCAGCACCAGGAAGATCAGGAACAGCGGCGGGATCATCACAAACGTGACGCGCTCGGCCAGGGCCGAAAGCATGCCGATCTTGAAGACCTTATTGACGCCGGCGATGATGAAGGCGGTCAGCCCCCAGATCAGCAGCGACAGCACGATCTGCTCGTCCACCGGCGCCGTGTCGGCTTCGATGTACTGGCCGACGAAGTACGCCGACAGCGCCGAAATGATCATCAGCACCAGCAGCGAACGGCCGCCGCGCGTGCCGTTGCTTTCGCGAAACGAGCGCGCTTCCTGGGGCAATGCGGGCGCCGAATCCGGCTTCAGGTACGACTTGATGATGACGAACACCACATACGTGCCCGCCAGCAGGAAGCCGGGCAGGATCGCGCCGCGATACATGTCGCCGATGGAGCGGCCCAGCTGGTCGGCCAGGATGATCAGGACCAGCGACGGCGGGATGATCTGCGACAAGGTGCCCGACGCGGCGATGATGCCGCTGGCCAGCCTGCGGTCATAGCCGTAGCGCAGCATGATGGGCAGCGAGATCAAGCCCATCGAGATCACCGACGCCGACACGACGCCCGTGGTGGCAGCCAGCATCGCGCCCACGAACACCACCGCAATCGCCAGGCCGCCGCGCACGGTGCCGAACAGTTGGCCGATGGTCTCCAGCAGGTCTTCGGCCATGCCTGATCGTTCAAGCACCAGCCCCATCAAGGTGAAAAATGGCACCGCCAGCAATGTGTCGTTGGAGATAATGCCGAAAATGCGTTGCGGCAAGGCCTGGAACAAGGCCGCGTTCAACAGTCCCAGCTCAATGCCGATCAGCGCGAAAAGGATGCCGTTGGCCGCCAGCGCGAACGCGACGGGAAAGCCCATCAACAGGAACACCACCAGCGTGGCGAACATGATGGGGGCCATGTTTGCAGTCAGAAATTCCATGGTCAGCGTCCGTCCTGTCCGTTCTGGTCGCGGGCGCCGCCTGGCGTCTGCCCGCCTTGCGCCGCCAAGGCGCGTTCTTCGCGCAGCCGCGCTTCTTCCGCGATTTCCTGGGCCAACGCTTCCTCGGCCGAGATATCGGTGGCGCGCGCGCCCGGATCGGGGCACTTGCCCATCAGGAATCCCACGCACTTGATCAGGTGGGACAGCCCTGCCAGCACCAGCAGCGCGAAGCCGACCGGGATCAGCAGTTTCACCGGCCAGCGCACCAGGCCGCCCGTGTTGGACGACTGCTCGTTGCTTAGAAACGAATCGATGAACATCGGCCACGACAGATACGTGATCAGCAGGCAGGCGGGCATCAGGAAGAAGATGACGCCAAAGATGTCGATATAGATCTGCTTGCGGCGCGGCAGGCGCGAGGACAGCACGTCGACGCGCACGTGTTCATTGCGCAGCAGCGTGTACCCGGCGGCCAGCAGGAAGATGGCGCCGAACAGGTACCACTGCAATTCAAGCCACGCATTGGAACTGATCTGGAAAGTCTTGCGGACGACGGCATTGCCGGCGCTGACCAGGACGACGACCAGCGTCAACCACGTCACGCACCGGCCGACCACCGTGTTGATCGCATCGATCAACCGGGATAGGGCTAGTAGGGCATTCATGTCGGATATCCGGACCCCGCGCGAGGGCATGGCGCGCGGTCAATGTGCAAATCGAGAGAGGAGAAAACCAGCAAGCGCGCGCG
>NZ_JBHFII010000014.1:64902-125146 GCF_057334215.1 Achromobacter maghribensis
CCCCCCCCCCCCCCCCCCCCCCCGGCACGATCAGGTCCGCCGCTTACTTGCGGTTGATCGTGCCCATGTAACTGTCGTAGCTGCCTTCGGCGACGCGGAACCAGGGCAGTTCGTTGTCGCGGAAGTTCTTCATGCTTTCGTAGACTTTCTTGAACACCGGGCTCTTGGCGCTCATTTCGTCGTACAGCTTGACCGATTCCGCGAAGCACGCATCCATGACGGGCTTGGGGAACGATTGCAGCTTGGCGCCCTGGGCGATCAGGCGGCGCAGCGCGGCCGGGTTCTCGGCATCGTACTTGGCGATCATGTCGTTGGTCGCCGCGGCCGATGCTTGCGCCAGGATGGCCTGGTAGTGCTTGGGCAGCTTGTTGTAGGCGTCCTGGTTGACGTACAGGGACACTTGCAGCGTGCCTTCCCACCAGCCCGGGTAGTAGTAGTGCGGAGCCACCTTGTTGAAGCCCAGCTTTTCGTCGTCATAGGGGCCGATCCACTCGGCCGCGTCGATGGTGCCCTTTTCAAGCGCCGGGTAGATATCGCCGCCGGCGATCTGCTGCGGCACGACGCCCAGACGCGACAGCACCGCGCCCGCGAAGGCGCTGACGCGGAATTTCAGACCCTTCAGGTCGTCGACGGTTTTGATTTCCTTGCGGAACCAGCCGCCCATTTGCGTGCCGGTGTAGCCGCAGGGGAAGTTGACGATGTTGTAGGTCTTGAAGACCTCGCGCAGCAACGACAGGCCGTCGCCGTGGCGCATCCACGAATTCATCTGGCGCGTGTTCAGGCCAAACGGAACGGCGGCGTCGAAGCTCAGGACCGGGTCCTTGCCGTAGTAGTAGTACGACGCGCTGTGGCCGCATTCGATCGTGCCGTTCTGCACGCCATCCAGCACTTGCAAGGCCGGGACGATTTCGCCGGCCGGGAACACGCGGATGGAAAACTTGCCGCCCGTTGCCTCCGACACGTACTTGGCGACGCTTTCACCGCCCGAAAAGATGGCATCGGCGCTACGCGGGAAACTGGACGCCAGGCGCCAGCTCAGCGTGGGGGCCTCTTGGGCGATGGCGGGCACCGCCAGGGTGGCGCCGCCTGCTGCGGCCCCCAAGGTGGCTTTCTTCAAAAACGAACGGCGTTGCATGCAAGTCTCCCAACTTTGGATAAAGTTTGTGCTGGTCCCGGGGCGATTTGGTGGAGCCCCTGGCGCGATCCAGTGGGTAACAAATGGTCGCGCTTTATGATTTTGGGGGCGATGCTATCGGCAAATTTATGCCGGGACGTAGCGGGAAAACCCTTGCCGTAAGTTTCGTGAAATCTTTCTCGTGGGTGTCGCTGGTATGACCAGCGCATGCCAGAAGCACCATCTGCTCTGCTTAAGAGACCATATCAGCTGGCATTCCGGGGGCCGGGTCGCCCGAATAAGCGGCCGCCCCTATATAACTAGAAAATATTTAGCACAGGGGTGCCGGCGCCGGGCAAGCGGCGGCCCCCTGCCCGGCCTCAGGCCTTGGTCATCAGCTTCTTCCAGCCTTCCAGACCCAGCTTGTTCATCGTCTCGATGTTCTTTTCGTAGATCTCGGAGGCGTCCGGGAAGGACTCCACCGCGCGATCAATGCTGTCTTCGCGCAGCAGGTGCAAGATGGGATATGGCGACCGGTTCGTGTAGTTCTCGATATCGTCCGGCTGCGTCTCGGCAAACTGGAACTGCGGGTGGAAGGTTGCCACCTGCAGCTCGCCCACCAGGCGCATGCGCTTGAGCAGGCGATCGGACAACTCTTCGAAATCGTTGAAATCCAGAAAGTCGTCCAGCGCGTCGGGAATGATCAGCAAGGTCGTGTCGACCTTTTCGGGGTCGGTCTCGGCCAGTAGCGCCAGTTCGTCCTGCAGGTCGGTCAACACCCCTTCGGCATCGGTGGCGTCGCTGACGGCAAAGCGGATCTGGTCTTTGACCTGAACCGCCTTGGCGAACGGACAGAGGTTCAGGCCGATCACGGCCTTGGTCAGCCAATCGCGGGTTTCGGCCACTACATTGGCGTAAGCGTCGGAAGTGGAAATCATGCCGGCATCGCCGCCATGGTCTGGGCGACGGCAGCCGTCAGCTTCTTGCCGTAAGGCACGTGCAGGAATTCATTAGGGCCGTGGGCGTTGGACTTGGGGCCCAACACGCCGCAGACCATGAACTGCGCCTTGGGGAAGCCCTTTTGCAGGATGCTCATCAGCGGAATCGTGCCGCCTTGACCGATGTAGCCGCACGGCTGGCCGTAATACTGCTGCGATGCCGCGTCCAGGGCCTGGGTCAGCCACGGCACGGTAGCCGGGGCGTTCCAGCCGGTGGCGGCGCCGTCATTGGCCTTGAAGATCACCTTGGCGTTGTAGGGCGCGTCGGCTTCCAGCAATTCCTTGATTTCCTGCGACGCGGCCACGGCGTCCACCAGCGGCGGCAGGCGCAACGACAGCTTGAAGGCGGTGCGCGGGCGCAGCACGTTGCCGGCGCTGGACAGCGGCGGCAGGCCTTCCGCGCCAGTCACCGACAAGGTCGGACGCCAGGTGCGGTTCAGCAGCGCCTGCTCGGGCTCGGTGGTCATCGGCAGCACGAAGCCGCCTTCGGCGCCGCAGCTCCAGGGGAAACGGCGCCAGACTTCGTCGCCCAGGATGCGCGCGGTGGCGGAAACCTGTTCGATGCGTTCGGCGGGGATCTCGCAGTGCAGGCTTTGCGGCAGCAGGCGGCCGGTGCCGCTGTCTTCCAGGCGGTCCAGCAGATGGCGCAGGATGCGGAACGACGACGGCACGACGCCGCTGGAGTCGCCCGAGTGCACGCCTTCATCCAGCACCTGGACTTCCAGCGTGCCAGACACCATGCCGCGCAGCGACGTCGTCATCCACAGCTGATCGTAGTTGCCGGCGCCCGAATCCAGGCACACCACCAGCGCCACGTTGCCCAGGCGGTCGCGCAGCGCGTCCACATAGGGCAGCAGGTCGTAGCTGCCGGATTCTTCACAGGTCTCGACGATGCCCACGCAGCGCGGGCGGGGAATGCCCTGCTTGTCCAGCGCCATGATGGCGGTCAGCGAGGCGTATACGGCATAGCCGTCATCCGCGCCGCCACGGCCGTACAGCTTGCCGTCTTCGTATTTGGGGGTCCACGGCCCCAGGCCCGCGCGCCAGCCCGAGAATTCCGGCTGCTTGTCCAGGTGGCCATACAGCAGCACGGTGTCGCCGTTATCGCTGCGGGTAGCGGGCGCATCAAAGAAGATGACGGGCGTGCGGCCCGGCAGACGCACCACTTCCAGCACCAGGCCTGACACCTTCTGCGCTTCGACCCACTGCGCCGCATCGCGCACCACGCGTTCAATGAACGCGTTCTTTTCCCAGTCGGCGTCAAACGCCGGGCTCTTGGCCGGCACGGCGATGTAGTCGGTCAGGGCGGGGATGATCTCGTTGTCCCATTTGTCGTCGACAAATTCCTGGAGGGCCTTCGGGTCCAGGGTGGGCGGCAATGCGTCTTCGGGGATACGTGCGTTCATGGCGCGGGATCCTGTATGTGCGTGGTCGGGCGGGGATGGGGTAATCCGGCATTTTATGCCTGCGCGGGCCCGCTGGCACCTTTTGTCCCCGTTTGAAGTTCGCAGGCGTGAATTCGGTGTCGCTATCTGGCCGCGTACGCTTCGATTCGGCTCCATACCTGACGGGCCAGCGGTTTGGCATTGTCGACCGACTGGTACAGCCGGATCTCCATATGGATGTCGTTGCGGGCGCTGTCGGCGCGCACCAGCGCGCCCGTCCGCAAGTCGGCTTCGATCAGCGTGTGCGGCAGCCAGGCCAGGCCGAAGCCCTGCCGCGCCATCGCGTGCAAGGCATCGGCCAAATCCGATTCATACATGGTGTGCAGCAGCGGCACCACGCAAAGCCCGCGCAGGCGGTCATGCAGGATGCGGCCCAGCGACATGCTGTCGGCGTACGCCAGGAACGGCACGGCAGGGTCCGAGGCCAGCTTGGGCACGGCATGGCGTGGATGGCGTCCGCCTGGCGACACCGGCGCGCTGACTGCCACCAGCTTGTCGGCCCCGACGCGCCGGCACCGATACCCCGGGTTGTCGATCTTGGCGTACAGCGGCTCGTGCGCGTGGCACAGCAGGAAATCCACCTCGCCATCCGCCAGCATGTCCACGCCGTAGTTCAGCGTGGTGGTGATGACCTTCAACTGGAACGCCGGCATGCCCTGCTGCACGCTGGCCATCACGCCCGGCAGCACGGAATGCGCCAGGGTCTTGCCCGACGCGATGGTGATCTTGCGATTGCGCTCCTGCTCGGGCTTTTGCAGCGCCTGGCGGGTGTCGCGCAGGATATCCAGCACGTCGATGGCGGCAGCCAGCATGCTGCGCCCGGCCGGGTTCAGGGTCGTGGCCTGATGGCCGCGCTCAACCAGCGGCACGCCCGCCCATTCCTCCAGCGCCTTGATGCGGCGCCCGAACGCCGGATGCGTCACGCTACGCGCCTCGGCCGCCTGGAACATGTTGCGCGACTTCGATAAGGCGACAAGGTCTTCCAGCCATTTGGTGTCCATATCTCTTCCAGAACGGGTGCAGCGTGGAGGTTCAACGCCTGTGCCGATCTGGCACAAGGGATGCTCATTTTGCACAACCCAGATACATCTGGCAACTAACATCCCGGCGTCCACTCCTTGGTAACGCCGATGTCCGACACCCCTGTCCTGCTCAAATCCCTCCGCAGTCATTTCCTGGGCGGCAGCGAAGCCGTGGCCGGCGGCGTGCCGATGCTGCAGAAAAAGGTGGTGGACAACGCGTCGCCCCGATTGATCGACATGAACGGCGGCTACAGCGTCGGGCAGCTCTACGTGCAGGAATACCGGTTGGCGCAACCGCGGCATCCCTACCCGGTGTTGCTATGGCATGGCGGCGGCATGACGGGCGCGCAATGGGAAAGCACGCCCGACGGCCGCCAAGGCTGGCTGTGGCGCCTGCTGCAAGCCGGTTATGACGTGTTTGTCTCGGATGCGCCCGAACGCGGCCGCGCGTCGTGGGCGATGTACCCGCAGGTCTATGACAGCGCGCCAATCTTCCGCTCAAAGGAAGAGGCGTGGCGCCTGTTCCGCATCGGCCCGGGCTCGGGCTACGCGCCTGCCGGTGAACCGCGCCAAGCCTATCCGGGGCAGCAATTCCCCACCGAATCCTTCGACACCTTCGCCAAACAGTTCGTGCCGCGCTGGCTCACCCATGGCGACATGGCGCTGGACGCCTACCGGCAGCTACTGGAACTGGCCGGCCCCTGCATCGTCTTCGGCCACAGCCAGGGTGGCGGTTTCGCCACGCTGCTGGCGCACGAATACGCCGCCACCGTGCGCGCCGTGGTCGCGCTGGAACCCACCGGCACCCCGGCCTGCGTGCCCTGCCAGTTGCCACCGCATCTGCTGGTGTGGGGCGACCACTTTCAGGCGGACGACACCTGGCTGCGCTACCGCGGCCAGACGGACGCCTATTGGCGCGCGCTACGCGCGGCCGGCGTTTGCACGCAGGTGTTGGACCTGCCCGCCGCGGGCATCGCCGGCAATTCCCATTTCTGCATGCTGGACCGCAATAGCGACCAGATAGCGGGATTGATCCTCGATTGGCTCGACCGCAGCCTCGACTAACCTTCACCTGGAGACACAGATGAATTTCAAGAAATCCACCATCGCGCTGGCGCTGCTGACCGGCGCCACGCTGGCCGCCGGCGCCGCTTCGGCGCAGCAAGCCGCGGACTACCCCTCCAAGCCCGTGCGCCTGATCGTGCCGTTCGCCCCGGGCGGCACCGCCGACATCATCGGCCGCGTCTTCGCCGCGCAATTGGGCACCGAACTGGGCGCCACCGTGGTCGTCGAGAACAAGGCGGGCGCAGGCGGCTCCATCGGCACCCGCTTCGTGGCCGACTCCGCCCCCGACGGCTACATCCTGCTGCTGGCCTCGTCCAGCACGCACGGCACCAATCCGGCCGTATACAAGTCGCTGACTTATGACGCCACGCAGGACTTCACCGCGATCACGCAACTGGTGACCGTGCCGGGCGTGCTGAGCGTCACGAAGGATTTCCCGGCGGCCGACCTGAATGCGCTGATCGCAACGTCCAAGGCGAATCCGGACCGCTACACCTACGCCTCGTCAGGCGCGGGCGGCCTGGGCAACCTGGCCATGGAATTGATGAAGTCGATGACGGGCGCCAAGCTCATGCACATCGCCTACCGCGGCGCGGGCCCGGCGTTCACCGACGTCATCAGCGGCCAGGTCTCGATGATCTGGGAACCGGTGCCGGCATCGCTGCCCTACATCAAGGGCGGTCAGATCCGCCCCATCGCCATCGCCGCCGATACGCGTTCGCCCGAACTGCCCGACACGCCGACCTTCAAGGAAGCCGGCCTGGCGCGCTATGAGGCCAACGCGTGGAACGGCCTGCTGGCGCCCAAGGGCTTGCCGGAAGACGTGAAGAAGAAGCTGCACGACGCCTCGGTCAAGGCGCTGAACGCCCCGGACGTGAAGGCCAAGATGGCCAGCCTGGGCGGCACGGTCGTGGCGGGCACCTCGGACGCGTTCCAGCAAGTGATTGCCAGCGACGTGAAGAAATGGAAGAACGTGGCCGCCGACGCCAAGATTCAACTGGACCAGTAAGCAGGACGAAGCGGAGTAACGCATGTGCCCGATCCGGGCAGCGTGCTCCGCGCCCCCTGCGGCGATAAGACGGCCACCGGCAATGTGCCGATGGCCGTTGCCGTCAGGCGCCGATCAGCGCCGGTTCCTGGCCGCGTCCCAACGCGGGAGCATCGGCGTCGATCACCTGGCCGCCGGCTTGCAGCTTGAACACCGCCACGGCCTCGCGCAGCCGCTGCGCCTGCGTCTCCAGCGACGCCGCAGAGGCCGCGGCCTGCTCAACCAGCGCCGCGTTCTGCTGCGTCACGCTATCCATTTGCGACACGGCCTGATTCACCTGCTGGATGCCTTGCGACTGCTCTTCGGACGCGCTTGAGATCTCGTTGATGATGTCCGTCACGCGGCGCACCGACACGACGATCTCCTGCATGGTGGCGCCAGCGGCTTCCACCTGGTCCGATCCAATCGACACCTTCTGCACGGACTCGTCGATCAGCCCCTTGATTTCCTTCGCCGCCTGACCGCTGCGTTGCGCCAGCGCGCGCACTTCGCTGGCCACCACAGCAAAGCCCTTGCCTTGCTCACCCGCGCGCGCCGCTTCCACCGCGGCGTTCAGCGCCAGGATGTTGGTCTGGAACGCGATGCCGTCGATCACGCCGACGATGTCGGCAATGCGTTTGGAACTGTCGGCGATGCCGCGCATCGTGCCCACCACGTCGCCCACCGCCCTGCCGCCCCGCGTGGCCACTTCCGAGGCCGCCGTGGCCAATTGCGATGCGCTGCGCGAACTGTCCGCATTGTTCTTCACGGTGGACGACAGTTCGTCCATGCTGGCCGCGGTTTCCTCCAGCGAGGCCGCCTGCTGCTCGGTGCGGGAAGACAGGTCGATGTTGCCCGCCGCGATTTCGCGCGAACCGGTGTGGATCTCTTCCACGCCCAATCGCACGGCCGATACCGTGCGGGCCAGGCTGTCCTGCATGCGCTTGACCGCGGCATACAACACGCCGATCTCGTTGTTGCCACGCTGTTCGATGCGGTTGCTGAGGTCGCCCGCGGCGATGCGGTCGAACAAACGGCCGGCGTCGTGCATGGGGCGGAACACCGAGCGCGCGAAAATCACGTACAGGCTGACCACCAGCACGGCCACCACCGCCAGCAGACCGACAAGCAGCACGATCGCCCCGTTGATGCGCGCGGACGTGTCGCGCGCAACGCGCTGGCCCACTTCGTCGGCATAGTCCACATACTTCTGGATGGCCTGCGTGAACGCGATGCCCAGCGGCGTGACCTTTTCAAGGTTCAACCGGCTGGCGTCCTGCGGCTTGCCGGCACGGATGGCGGCCACCATGGGCGCGATGGCATCCCGCTGGTAGACGTCGTAGGCAGCCAGCGCGGCGGTGAACAAGGGCTTGCCCTCGGCGGACGTCTCGGGCTGCTTGCGGGCGATATCGACCAGGTCGGACGCCTTTTTGGTGTAACCGTCCAGTCGCTGCATGCTGGCCATACTGTCGATGCTCTTGCCTTCCAGCAGCGCGCTTTGCGCCGCCAGCAGCACCAGGCGCGCGCGCAGCAATTCGGCGGCCGCCGAGTCCACGGCGTTGGCGCGGACCAGATTCGTGTCCAGCAGCAGCTCAATGGACGTGCGGTTGGACGTCAGTTGCTGATACACGGCGACGCCGGTTACCAGGAAGAGCGCAAAGAAGACGCCCAGGGCGGACGTGAGGATTGCTCGGATACTTAAATTCTTGAACATGAAAGGCCACTCCGGAGTTGCATAACGCTTGTCCGGTTAACGGCTCAATGCAATGAAAAGTTAAATATCTCATTGGGTTACATCTGTTTGACATCGGTCAACCGCTGCCCGGCCCAAGGTTGCCGGGCACGGGTTAATGGACTACGGTCATTCACCCCATAACAGGCGGCGTGGGGCCCGCTCAGAACAGGCACACCGAGTGATCCCGGGGAGACATCAAGATGAAGCTGCAGCAGGTATTCGATTTCCTTGCCGTCACGCAACACGGCAGCGTGCATGCGGCGGCGCGCGCCACCGGACAGACCCAGCCCGCCATGACCAAATCCCTGCGCAGGCTGGAAAACACGCTGGGGTTGCCGCTCTTCGAGCGTCACGCCAAAGGCATGCGCCCCAACGACTATGGCAAACGCTTTCTGCCGCACGCGCAGCATCTGGTGCACGAAACCAAGCGCGCGCGCGACACCATGGCGCAAATGCGCGGCGACCGCAGCGGCAAGGTGCAATACGGCATTTCCGCGGTGGCTTCCATGCTGCTGGCGCCGTCGGCTATCCACCGATTCCGTCTGATTTATCCCGACGTGGAACTCAGCAGCCGCAGCGGGCTCTGCCATACGTTGACGCCGTTGCTGCGGGACGGGCTGCTGGACTTCGCCATCTGCCCGCTTGGCCACGACCTGTCCGACGCGCAGGTGAAGGCGCGCACGCTGATGAACAGCCCGATGGCCGTCGCCGCGCGCCGCGGCCATCCCATGCGGCATGCGCGGTCCCTGAAGGCGTTGCAGGACGAGCTCTTCGCGGTGGCCGGCCCGCCCGGCCAGCCGGGCGCATCCGTGTATCAGGTGTTCGAGCAGGCGCGGCTGGGCTCGCCCCGCGTGGACATGCATACGGACGGACTGATCGACGCCGCCGCGCTGGTGGCCAACAGCGACCGCATGGCGCTGCTGCCCACCGCGCTGATCACAACCGGATTGCTGCGCGAGCAACTGGAAATCGTGCCGGTCGAAGAGCCGCTGCCCGCCTATGTCATCAGTCTGCTTCAGCGCGCCGGGCAACCACTGACGCCCGCCGCGGAGGAACTGGCCATGCAGTTCGCCGGCCAGGCATCATCCCTGCACGGCGCCCTGCCCTGATCCAGGTGCATCCCAGCCACACGCCAATCGCGACGATAAAAAAACGGGCCGAAGCCCGTTTTCTGCCTGAGCCCGGTTAGCGGGTCAGAGTTGGCCGCAGCCGGGCTTTACTTCAGCCAGACGCGCGCGTTGCGGAAGATGCGCATCCACGGGCTGTATGCACCGCCCTTGTCGGCGTTGCCCCATTGCTCGGGTGCCCACGACATCATGACGTTGCGGGTCACGCGTTCCGGGTGCGGCATCATGACCGTGAAGCGGCCATCGGCGGTGGTAACGGACGTCAGGCCGCCCGGGCTGCCGTTCGGGTTGAACGGATAGGCCTCGGTGGCTTGGCCACGATTGTCGATGTAGCGCGCGGCGGTCAGCACACGGCTGGCGTCGCCTTGCTGCGAGAAATCGGCAAAGCCTTCGCCATGGGCCACGGCGACCGGGATGCGGGCGCCTTCCATGCCGGCGAAGAAGATGGACGGCGACTTGGCCAGTTCCACCATCGACAGGCGCGCTTCGTACTTTTCCGACTGGTTGCGCGTGAAACGCGGCCAGTGTTCGGCGCCCGGAATCATGGGGGCCAACGCCGCCATCATCTGGCAGCCGTTGCACACGCCCAGCGCGAACGTATCCGGACGCGCGAAGTACGCGGCGAATTGGTCCGACAACTGGTTGTTGAAGCGGATGGTCCGCGCCCAGCCTTCGCCGGCGCCCAGCACGTCGCCGTAGCTGAAACCGCCCACCGCCACCAGGCCTTGCATCTGCGCCAGGTCCACGCGGCCGGCCAGCAGGTCGGTCATGTGGACGTCGATGGCTTCGAAGCCCGAGGTGTCGAACGCCCAGGCCATTTCCACCTGGCTGTTGCAGCCCTGCTCGCGCAGGATCGCCACGCGCGGACGCTTGCCGGTGTTGATGAAGGGCGCCGCGATATCTTCTTGCGGGTCGAACGACACGTTCGGGCTCATGCCCGGGTCGGTCGTATCGTTCCAGACGTCCAGTTCGGCTTGGGCGCAGGCGGGGTTGTCGCGGCGCGCCATGATGCGGTAGGACACTTCGCTCCAGGCGCGGCCCAGGTCAGCACGCGGCTGGCCCCAGACCTTCTTGCCGTCGCGGTAGAACTCGACTTCGTCGGCGCCGTTCAGGCCGCCGATGACGTGCGAGTGGGCCGACAGGCCCGCGCCGCGCAGCACTTGCATGACCGCGTCGCGCTGCGATGCCGGCACCTGGATGACGGCGCCGGCTTCTTCCGAGAACAGCGCCTTCAGCGTCAGTTCTTCGCGCTGCACCTTTACCTGGTCCGGGCGGATCTTGTAGTCGCCCCAGTCCGCCGATTGCGGATCGAACGTCAGCATGTCCAGGTTCACGGAAATACCGGTGCGGCCGGCGAAGGCCATTTCGGTCAGCGTGGCGAACAGGCCGCCGTCGGAACGGTCGTGATAGGCCAGGATGGTGCCGGCTTCGGCCAGCGTGCGGATGGTGATGAAGAACGCGCGCAGGTCTTGCGGCGCGTCGATGTCCGGCACGGTTTCGCCGATCTGGTTGTACGTCTGCGCCAGGATCGAACCGCCCATGCGGTGACGGCCGCGGCCCAGGTCGATCAGGATCAGCACGCTGTCGCCGGCGTCGGTACGCAGTTGCGGGGTCAGGCTGGCGCGCACGTCGGCCACGGGCGCGAACGCCGTGACCACCAGCGACACCGGCGCCACCACCTGGCGCTGCTCGCCGTCCTGTTCCCAGGACGTTTTCATGGACAGGGAATCCTTGCCCACGGGGATGGACAGGCCGGTGGCCTGGCACAGTTCGCTGACGGCGGACACGGTGTCATACAGGGCGGCGTCCTGGCCGTCCACGCCGCAAGCGGCCATCCAGTTGGCGGACAGCTTGATATCTTCCAGGCGCGCCACGTCGGCGGCGGCCAGGTTGGTCAGGGCTTCGGCCACGGCCATGCGGCCGGACGCCGGGGCGTCGAGCATGGCGATGGGGGTGCGTTCGCCCATCGACATCGCTTCGCCACGGAAGCCTTCGTAGTCGGCCAAGGTAACTGCGCAGTCCGCCACCGGCACTTGCCACGGGCCAACCATCTGGTCGCGGCTGGACAACCCGCCCACGGTGCGGTCGCCGATGGTGATCAGGAAGGACTTGTTGGCGACGGTGGGGTGACGCAGCACGCGGTAGGCGGCTTCCGTCAGGTCGATGCCCGCCAGGTCCAGCGGCGCGGACACGCCCGGCAGGCGGCGCACGTCGCGCGTCATGCGCGGCGGCTTGCCCAGGATGACGTCGATCGGCACATCCACGGGGCGCACTTCGACCTCGCCTTGCGGGCGAATGGTATCCAGGCCGGGCAGGCCCTCGCCATCCACCACGCGCAGCTGGCGTTCTTCGGTGGCCACGCCCACCACCGCATACGGGCAGCGTTCGCGGCGGGCGATGGCGTCAAAGCGTTCCAGGTCTTTGGGCAGGATCGACAGGACGTAGCGTTCCTGCGATTCATTGCTCCAGACTTCAGCGGGCGACAGGCCGGACTCTTCCAGCGGCACGCGCTTCAAGTCGAAGATGGCACCGCGGCCGGCGTCGTTGACCAATTCCGGGAAGGCATTGGACAAGCCGCCCGCGCCCACGTCGTGGATGGCGATGATGGGGTTGTTTTCGGCCTGCTGCCAGCAGCGGTCGATGACTTCTTGCGCGCGGCGTTCGATTTCCGGGTTGCCGCGCTGGACGGAATCAAAGTCCAGTTCGGCCGAGTTGCTGCCCATGCTGATGCTGGACGCGGCGCCGCCACCCATGCCGATACGGAAGCCCGGGCCGCCCAGCTGGATCAGCAGCGCGCCGGGGGGAATCACGTCTTTGTGGGTCAGACCGGCGTCGATGCTGCCCAGACCGCCCGCGATCATGATGGGCTTGTGATAGCCCCAGCGCGTGCCGCCCGCCGTCTGCTCGAACGAACGGAAGTAGCCCAGCAGGTTGGGACGGCCGAATTCGTTGTTGAACGCCGCGCCGCCGATGGGGCCGTCGATCATGATGGACAGCGGCGAGGCGATGCGCTCGGGCAGGCCGTGGTGGTCGGCTTCCCAGGGTTGCAGCGCGTCATCGAAACGCAGGTGCGACACGGTGAAGCCGGTCAGGCCGGCCTTGGGCTTGGAGCCACGGCCGGTGGCGCCTTCGTCGCGGATTTCGCCGCCCGCGCCGGTCGACGCGCCCGGGAACGGGGCGATCGCGGTCGGGTGGTTGTGGGTTTCCACCTTCATCAAGGTGTGCACGGTGGTGTCGCGGCGGATGTACTTGGCGCCGTCGGCGCCCTGCCCCGTGACGCCGGGCACCCCGGCCTGGAAGCGCTGCGCGGGGCCACCGGCCATGATGGCGGCGTTGTCCGAATAGGCCACGACCGTGCCTTCCGGCTGCGCCTTGTGCGTGGCGCGGATCATGCCGAACAGCGTGTTGGGCTGTTCCTGGCCGTCGATCACCCATTCGGCGTTGAAGATCTTGTGGCGGCAGTGTTCGCTGTTGGCCTGCGCGAACATCATCAGTTCCACGTCGGTGGGGTCGCGCCCCAGGTCCGTGAACGACTTGGCCAGGTATTCGATTTCGTCTTCGGACAAGGCCAGGCCCAGCGACACATTGGCTTCGGCCAGCGCCTTGACGCCGTCAGCCTGGACGCCGACGGTGCGCATCGGCTTGCCAGCCAGCGCCTGGAACAGCGCCTGGCCGTCAAAGCTGGCGTCGACCACGGTTTCGGTCATGCGGTCGTGCAGGCAATCCGCCGCGCGCGCCAGCATGGCGTCGTCGAAAGACTTGGTGCCCAACAGGCCGCGTTCCGGAGTAATCACGTAGCGCACGCCGCGTTCGATGCGGTGCACCGACGACAGGCCGCAATTGTGGGCGATGTCGGTGGCCTTGCTGGCCCACGGGGAAATGGTGCCCAGGCGCGGAATGACCAGCAGGGACAAGCTCTTGGCGGGCGTTTCAGCCGTGCTGGGGGTGCCGTAATCCAGCAGTTGGGTCAGGTGTTGCTGCTGTTCGGCCGTCAGGGCGGCGTCGGTGCTGACGAAGTGCTCGTAGCGAGCGGAGATGTCGGCCACCGGCAGGCCGGCTTCCTTTAGTTGCGCCAGCAGGCGATCGCGACGAAAGGAGGACAGGACAGAGGAACCAGGCAGATGCTGAACTAGGGACACGATGCGGGCGCCGTATAAGGATGGGTGCAAAAAGTGATTTTACCTGTTTAGGGGGTTTTCCCGGAGCGCTTGTTCAAGAAGCGTTCGAACCCCCTGCTTTCCCTATTGTTACAAAAGAATTCCAGCGGATACGCACCGGAATGGTGCGCAGCAATATCCGAACAAAGGCACGCCCCCGGTGTGGTTTATCCGGCGGCTTCGCGCGCAACATTGCCATTCCCTGCTGCGACGCAGCATGTTGTTGCCGCCCCGCACCACGGGAAAACACGAACTACCGCGTCCGCAGGGCAACGGTAGGATGCAGCGACTTATTCATAGAACGCGCGTCAAGCGCCGAAGCCGTCGCCTCACCCCATGTCCCGCCCCGAAGCCCCCGTCGAGCCTGTCGAACCGATCATCCCCGTTGAAGCAGATCCCGCCGTAAAGGTGCCCCTGGCCATCGAAGACTGGCTGGCGGTGATCCTGCTGGCCACGCTGGCCCTGATCACCTTCATGAACGTGCTGGTGCGCTATTTCACCGACCAGTCTTTCGCCTGGACGGAAGAGATCTCGGTGTTCCTCTTGATTGTGCTGACGATGGCGGGCGGCAGCGTGGCCTTTGTTCGCAACCACCATATCCGCATCGAAATCCTGGCCGACAACGGTTCACCGCGCCGCCAGCGCATCATGGCGCTGATTTCGAACAGCTGCGTGCTGGCGTTCTTCCTGCTGCTGACCGTACTGTCGGTGAAGCTGGTGTCGGACGAATTCATCTATGAAGAGACGTCCCCGGCGATCGGCGTGCCAACCTGGTGGTATTCGATCTGGCTGCCCGTGATGGCCGCGGCGATCTCGCTGCGCACCATCGGCATCATTCGACGCATCGCACGCGGCGCCCGGAGCGACGCCAAATGATCGCCACCATCCTCTTCGTCGTCTTCATCGTCCTGATGCTGATCGGGGTGCCGGTCGGCGTGGCGCTGGGTATCGGCGGCACCGTCGCCATCGTGCTGTCGAACCTGGACACGCCCTGGTATGGCCTGTTGACCGTGCCGCAGAACTTCTACGCCGGCCTGGCCAAGTATCCGCTGCTGGCCATCCCCATGTTCGTGCTGGTCGGCTCCATTTTCGACCGGTCCGGCGTGGCCAAACGGCTGGTGGACTTTGCCATTGCCATCGTCGGCCGCGGTCCGGGCATGTTGCCGCTGGTATCCATCGCGGTGGCCATGTTCCTGGGCGGCATTTCGGGTTCGGGTCCGGCTTGCGCGGCGGCCGTGGGCGCCGTGATGATCACGGCCATGTCGCGCGCGGGCTACCCCGGTTCGTTCTCGGCCTCGGTCGTGGCCGCGGGCGCCGCCACCGACATCCTGATCCCGCCGTCGGTCGCCTTCATCATCTATTCGGTGCTGGTGCCGGGCGCCTCGGTGCCCGCGCTGTTCGCCGCCGGCATGATCCCCGGCATTATGGCGGGCCTGGCGCTGATCGTCCCGGCCGTCTGGCTGTCGCGCAAATACAAAATGGGCGCGCTGGAAGCGCACTTGCCGCGCCCGCCCTTCTGGGCAAGCCTGCGCGAAGCGTCTTGGGGCCTCGCCGCCCCCGTGCTGATCCTGGGCGGCATGCGCTTGGGTTGGTTCACGCCCACCGAGGCGGCGGTGGTCGCGGTGTTCTACGGCTTGTTCGTCGGCGGCTTCATCCATCGCACCATCAAGTTCCGCGACCTGTACACCATCCTGCGCGAAGCCGCGGAGCTATCCGCCGTCATCATGCTGGTGGTGACCCTGGCCGGCATCTTCGCCTGGGCGCTGTCCACGCTTAGCGTGATCGACCCGATCACCAACGCCATCGTCAACTCCGGCCTGGGCGAATGGGGCGTGCTGTCGCTGCTGATTCTGCTGCTGATGACGGTGGGCATGTTCCTGGACGGGATTTCCATCTTTTTGATCTTCGTGCCGTTGCTGATGCCGATCGCCAATGCCTATGGCTGGGATCCGGTGTGGTTCGGCGTGATCCTGACGTTGAAGGTGGCGCTGGGCCAGTTCACCCCGCCGCTTGCCGTGAACCTGATGGTGTCGTGCCGCATCGCGCGCGTGCCGATGGAGTCCACGGTGCGCTGGGTGGTGTGGCTGCTGGGCGCCATGTTCCTGGTGCTGGTGGCGGTGCTGGTGTTCCCGCAGCTGGCGCTGTGGCTGCCGCACAAGTTGGGCTATTGACGCTGGGTTATTGACGCTGAGTTATTGACGCTGCTGGGCTATTGCAGCGGGGTTATTGAAGTGCTGGATCTCAAGACAACAACAGACACACTCGCAGAGAGAGGAGACATCGCATGAACTTCCGCAACCTGATCGGCGCCGCGCTGTGCGCCGCCGCCGTGGTCGGCACGGCGCCCGCCATCGCGCAGAACTACAAACCCGAATACAAGCTGTCCATCGTGGTGGGCACCACCTTCCCGTGGGGCCAGGGCGCCGAAATCTGGTCCAACCTGGTGCGCGAGCGCACCCAGGGCCGCATCAATATCAAGGTCTACCCCGGCACGTCGCTGGTCCAGGGCGACCAGACTCGCGAATTCACCGCGATCCGCCAGGGCGTGATCGACATGGCGGTGGGGTCCACCATCAACTGGTCGCCCCAGGTCAAGCAGCTGAACCTGTTTTCGCTGCCGTTCCTGATGCCCGACTACGCCGCCATCGACGCGCTGGTGCAAGGCGACGTGGGCCGCGAGATGTTCAAGCTGATCGAAAAGGCCGGCGTGGTGCCGCTGGCCTGGGGCGAAAACGGCTATCGCCAGCTTAGCAACTCGAAGCGCGACATCAAGAAGCCCGAAGACATGAAGGGCATGAAGCTGCGCGTGGTGGGTTCGCCGCTGTACATCGACACGTTCACGGCGCTGGGCGCCAACCCCACGCAGATGAGCTGGGCCGATGCGCAGCCGGCGCTGGCCAGCGGCGCGGTGGACGGCCAGGAAAACCCCCTGTCCATCTACACGGGTTCCAAGCTGTACACCGTGGGCCAGAAGTACCTGACCTTGTGGAACTACGTGGCCGACCCGCTGATCTTCGTGGTCAACCGCGAGGTCTGGAATTCGTGGTCGGAAAAAGACCGCGACATCGTGCGCCAGGCCGCGCTTGACGCGGGCAAACAGCAGATCGTGATCGCACGCAAGGGCGTGACGCCGGAAGACCCGTCGCTGCTGAAAGAAATTGCAGGCCATGGCGTCACCGTGACGTCGCTGTCTCCGGCCGAGCACGACGCCTTCGCCAAGGTCACCCAGCCCGTCTATGACAAGTGGAAGAAGCAGATCGGCGAAGACCTGGTCAACATGGCCGAAAAGTCGATCGCGGCGCGCAAGAAATAAGCGGCGCGGATCAGCGGAATTGAATTAGCAGCAAGCCCCAGGGGAACGGCGGCGAAAGCCGCCACAGACCGAGGCAGGGACGTCAGAGCCCTCCCAACCAAACAGGCGCCAGCCACAAGCTGGCGCCTGTTTCCTTTTGGGCTACGGGTAGCGGACTTCCAGGATATCCAGCTCTTCGATTCCGCCCGGCGTGCGAAGCACGACGGTGTCGCCTTCACGGGCCTTGATCAGCGCGCGCGCCACCGGGGAAATCCAGCTGATCTTGCCGGCTAGCGGTTCGGCTTCGTCCACGCCCACGATGGTGACGGTGTGCGCTTCGCCGGCCTTGTCCGAGTAGGACACGGTGGCGCCGAAGAATACCTGGTCGCGGTTGGGCTGCGCGGCAGGGTCGACCACTTCGGCGATGTCCAGCCGCTTGGTCAGAAAACGCATGCGGCGGTCGATCTCGCGCAGGCGCTTCTTCCCGTACAGGTAGTCGCCATTCTCGGACCGGTCACCATTGGATGCCGCCCAGGACACCACTTGCACGACGGAGGGGCGCTCGACGTTCATCAGATGCGTCAATTCGCCGCGAAGGCGCTCATAGCCTTCCGGGGTCATGTAGTTCTTGGTGCCCGCCGGCAACGCCTGGGTTTGCGGCAGATCGTCGTCGTCCTCGTTGTCGGACTCTTTAACAAAGGCTTTGTTCATGGCGGATGCGCCGCAGGGGCGCGCTCAAAATCGGTGGCTTGCAAGATGGGCGGCGATGGCCGCCCGCGTCAGAACCAGTCGTGCCAGACCGGCTTCAAGTCGGAGGGCAGCGGGGGCAGACGGCCCAGGTCCATCCGGCTTTCCTTGGGGCTATGGAAATCCGACCCGCGCGATGCCAGGAACCCGTAGCGTCGCGCGACGCCGGCGTATTGGCGGGCTTCTTCGGCGGTGTGGCTGCCGGTGTTGACCTCGATGCCCAGCCCGCCCAGTTGCAGGAATTCGTCGAACAGGGCGGCGAATTGCAGCGGGGTGTACTTATAGCGGCCGGGGTGGGCGATGACGGCCACGCCGCCCGCGCCACGGATCCAGCCCACCGCTTCGGCCAGGCTGGCCCATTGCATGGGCACATGGCCGGGGCGGTCGTCGCCCAGGTGCTTGGTAAACACGGTTTGCACGTCGGGGCAGTAGCCGGCTTCAACCAGATAGCGGGCAAAATGGGTGCGGCTGATCAGTTCCGGGTTGCCGGCGAACGGCAGCGCGCCTTCATAAGCGCCGGGCATGCCCATGTCCGCCAGACGTTCGCCGATGCGCTTGGCGCGTTCGGCCCGGCCCGACCGGGTCTTGCGCAGGCCTTCGACCAGCGCGGTGTTTTCAGGGTCGAAGCGCAAGCCCACGATATGCACGGTGAGGCCGGCCCAGGTCACTGAAATCTCGACGCCGGTGGCAAAACGCATGCCCAGGTCCTTGGCCGCGCTGGCGGCTTCGGCCAGGCCGCCCACTTCGTCGTGGTCGGTCAATGCCCAGACATCCACGCCATTGGCATGTGCGCGCTGCGCCACGTCGCGGGGCGCAAGCGCGCCGTCCGAGACGGTGGAATGGCAGTGCAGATCGATGTTCAGGGTGGGCGATGTCATGGGGCTATTGTAAAGAAGGCCCGGCAGCATGGATAGCGCCGGGCTGTCCCCTTCATCGCAGGGCGGACGGTCAGGCCAGCAGAAAGGCCGCGACCGGGTCCACCTGGCTGTCGGCGATCAGCGTGGGCGCATGCCCCACGCCCGGCACTACCAGCGCCTGGGCGCGCGGATTGCGCTTGAGCATTTCTTCAACGGTGGCGGGCGTCAGCAGGTCGGACAGCGCACCGCGCACGATCAGCATCGGGCAGGTCACCGCATCATAGGAACGCCACAGGATCTGTTCGCCAGCCGCCAGTTCTTCGGGCGTCTGGGCCGCCAGCGGCTGCGCCAGCGCCAGGTCATAGTGCTTGACCCATTTGCCGCCATATTCCGGATACAGGTATTGGGCCAGGTCCGCCCATTGCGCGTCCGTGTGCGGCCCGAACGTCCCGGAATTGGCGCGCATGGTCGCCACGGCCTCTTCGAACGTGGCGAATTCGCCCGGCTCGCCCACATATTGGCCGATGCGCGACAGCGCCCCGGTTTCCAGGCGGGGGCCCACGTCATTCAGCACCAGCTTGTCCAGCCGGATGCCCTGCCCCGGCGGCAGCATGCCCGCGTGCGGACGCATGAGCTGGAGGGCGCCGGCGAACGCGGCGGCGCCCGACAACGCCAGGCCGACCAACCCGCCCATCGACGTGCCGACCCAAGCCAGCCGGGCCGGCCGCAGGCGCGCGATCAGCGTGACCATGTCGGACACGTATTGGGGCACGGTATAGAACGCCGGGTTGGCCAGCCAGTCCGACCGGCCGCGGCCCACCACGTCGGGGCAGACGACTCGGTACTGGTCGGCCAACCGGCGCGCCAGCGCGTCGAAATCCCGGCCGCTGCGCGTCAGGCCGTGGACGCAGACCAACACCCGGTCATTGGCGGGGTCGCCCCATTCCCAGTACGCCATGCGGTGCAAGCCGGCCGGACTGGCGCAGGTGACGAATTCCAAACGGGGTTGCAGGCTGGCGTCCACCATCAAAACACTCCACGAGTCGGCGCAAGCCGACACGGCGGCGCACTGGGCGGACTAGTGTAATCGCGCCGGTCGAACAATCACATGAACGGCAGGGACTGGCGCCGCCCCGCCGCCCGTGCTGGACACCCGGCCCGCGCCTCGCTACGATCAAGCCCATCCTCTTCGAAGCACTCCCCGGCGCGGTGGGAAATTGCCGTTTCCTATCGGGGCGATCCAATCATTAAATTGGAGTTGCCCGCCCGTTGGGGCGAGAGTAATGAGCTTCAGGCGTTGCCAGATCAGTCATCCCAAAATTGATATGGAGTCCGTATGCAGCAAAGCAGTCCTGTCTCTCCGCTGACCACCGACCATTCTTCCCCCGCCGTCAGCCCCCCTCCCCCCGAACCGCCCAAAGTGCTCCAGGACGTGCTGTCCCGAGCCGATGTCCTGATCAACGGCACGCGCCCCTGGGACATCCAGGTACACGACAAGCACATGTACGAGCGCGTCTTCGCCAGCTGGTCGCTGGGGCTGGGCGAGTCCTATATGGACGGAGAATGGGATTGCGAGCAACTGGACGAGCTTTTCACGCGCCTGCTGCGCGCGGACATGGGATCGGCGGCGCTGGGCGTTGCCCGCATCAAGCTGATCGCCGAACACTTGCGGCACAAGCTCTTCAACCTGCAGTCCAAGCACCGCGCCTTTGAAGTCGGCGAGCAGCACTACGATGCTGGCAACGACGTGTTCGAGGCCATGTTGGACAGCCGGATGATCTATTCCTGCGCCTACTGGGAAAACGCCCAGACCCTGGAAGACGCCCAGCTTGCCAAGCTGGACATGATCTGCCGCAAGCTGCAGTTGAAGCCCGGCGAAACGCTGCTGGATATCGGCTGCGGCTGGGGCGGCCTGGCCAAGTTCGCCGCCGAGAACTATGGCGTCACGGTCACCGGCGTGACCGTATCGAAAGAACAGCTGGCATTGGCGCAGGAACGGGTCAAGGGCCTGCCGGTGCAGTTGCTGCTGCAAGACTACCGCGACCTGCAAGGCAGTTTCGATAAAGTGGTGTCGGTCGGCATGTTCGAGCACGTGGGACCGAAGAACTACGACACCTACTTCTCCAATGTGCAGCGCCTGATGGCGCCGGACGGCATCTTCCTGCTGCATACCATCGGCATCGCCGCCACCAGCCAGAGCACCGACCCCTGGATCGACCGTTACGTGTTCCCGAACGGCAAGCTGCCGTCTGCCCGCGAAATCGCGGCGGCCGTCGAACACCGCTTCATCATTGAAGACTGGCACAACTTCGGCGCCGACTACGACCGCACGCTGATGGCCTGGTGGGACCGCTTCGAACGCGCGTGGCCCGCGTTGCAGGAACGCTATGGCACACGTTTCTACCGCATGTGGAAATACTATCTGATGTGCTGCGCGGGGTTCTTCCGGTCGCGCGAGGGTCAGCTTTGGCAGGTGATGCTGACCCATCCGCAGCGCAAGGAAACCTATCGTTCCTTGCGTTGAACGCCCGCCTCTTCGCGGATCATGTCGGCGGCGCGCTCCGCGATCATGATGGTCGGCGAATTGGTGTTGCCCGACGTGATCAGCGGCATGACTGACGCGTCGGCGATGCGCAAGCCCTCCAGTCCGAAGACCCGCAGCCGCGCGTCCACCACCGCGCCGCTGTCCGCGTCCTTGCCCATCGCGCACGTCCCCACCGGGTGGAAGATCGTCGTGCCGATCTTGCCGGCCGCTTCGCGCAACTGTTCGTCGGTCTGGTAGGCCGGGCCGGGCAACCATTCCTGCGGTTGATAGCGCTGCAGGGCCGGCGCCGCCGCGATACGGCGCACCAGCCGGATCGAATCGGCCGCCACCTGGATGTCCGCTTCGGTGCTGAGGTAGTTGGCCGCGATGACCGGCGTGGCGGCCTCGGGCGTACCGGGCGCCCCTTGCGCATGGACGTTGCCGCGAGACGTCGGCCGCAGATTGCATACGCTGGCCGTAAACGCGTCGAAGGCATGCAGGGGTTCACCGAAAGCGCCCAGCGACAGCGGCTGCACATGGAATTCCACGTTGGCGCGCGTCTGGCTGGGGTCGGATTTGGCGAATGCCCCCAGTTGCGACGGCGCCATGCTCATCGGACCGCTGCGTTTCAGCAGGTATTCCAGACCGATGCCGGCCTTGCCCCGCCACGACGAGGCGATGCGATTCAGCGTCTTGACCCCGTTGACCTTGAGGATGACCCGCAATTGCAGGTGGTCTTGCAGGTTCTCGCCCACGCCTGGCAAGGCGTGGCGCAGCGCAATGCCGCTTTCCCGCAGCCGCGCGGGTTCGCCGATGCCCGATAATTCCAGCAGATGCGGGGTGTTGACCGCGCCCGCCGCCAACACCACTTCGCGGGTTGCGCGCACCGTCAGGCTTTTTCCCCCGCGCCGCAGTTGCACGCCGACGCAGCGCTTGCCCTCGAACACCAATTGTTCGGCCTGGGCGCCCGTCATGACATGCAGGTTCGGGCGTTTAAGCACGGGGCGCAGAAATGCCTTGGACGTGTTCCAGCGCCAGCCACTGCGCTGGTTCACCTCGAAATAACCGCTGCCGAAGTTGTCGCCCCGGTTGAAGTCCTGCACGCGCGGAATGCCTTCCTGTTCGGCGGCGCCCGCGAACGCTTCCAGGATGTCCCAGCGCAACCGCTGGGATTCGACCCGCCACTCGCCGCCCGCGCCATGGAACTCGTCGGCGCCGCGATGGTAGTCCTCGCTGCGCTTGAACACCGGCAGCACCTGGTCCCAGCTCCAGGCCGGGTCGCCGGACAGCGCGGCCCAATCTTCGTAGTCTTCGCGCTGGCCGCGCATGTAGATCATGCCGTTGATGGACGAGCAGCCGCCCAAGACCCGGCCGCGCGGATAAATCAGTGAACGGCCGCCCAAGCCGGCCTCTTTGACCGTCCGGTACATCCAGTCGGTGCGTGGGTTGCCGATGCAATACAGGTATCCCACCGGAATATGGATCCAGTGGTAGTTGTCACGGCCGCCGGCCTCCAGCAGCAGCACCCGAGTGCCCGGGTCCTGGCTCAGGCGGTTGGCCAGCACGCAGCCGGCCGACCCAGCGCCAACGATGACGATGTCGTATGTCTCCATAAGCTCTTCTTATCTGGTTGGCGGCGCTTTAGGGGCTGCCGCCACGGTGAGCCGACCCGGCTGCGGCGTCCGAACGCGCGCCGGGCATCTGGCGTGACTCTGGCTCAGCAGCCCGGAACTGTCCAATGAAATGTTGAAAATCGCCTTATAAGCATCTCTAATAATGCTCACCCCCCTCTTGCGGACATCGCCATGGACCTGAAGCACATCCGGACGTTCGCCGCCGTGGCGCGCGAAGGGAATCTGACGCGCGCGGCCGAACACCTGCACCTGACCCAGCCTGCGCTGAGTCTTCAGTTGAAGAATTTCCAGGAATCGCTGGACCTGACCTTGTTCTCGCGCACGGCGCAAGGGCTGGCGCCGAATGCCGACGGGCGGGCGTTGCTGCCGTCCGCGCTCCGTATCCTGGACGCGCTGGAGGATTTCCAGCGGGCCATCGGCGCCCTGCGCGACACCGTGCAGGGCGAATTGCGCATCGGCACGATCCTGGACCCCGAATTCCTGCGCCTGGGCGCCACGCTGCAATACCTGGTGGAGCATTACCCGAAGATCCGCCCCACCCTGCGCCACGGCATGTCGGGATCGGTGGGCCGGCAGGTGCGGGCCGGCGATCTGGATGTGGGTTTCTCATTGGGCCCCCAGACTTCCGCGGCCGCCCAGCCCGGCCTGGACGCGCTGCCGCTGGCTTCGTTCGCATACTACGTGGTGGCGCCGAAAGGCTGGAGCGCCCAGGTGGCGGGGCGTGGATGGAGCGAGATCGCCGCGCTGCCATGGATCTGGACCCCGCCCGACTCCGTTCACCATCGCCTGCTGTCGGACAAATTCAACGCATTGGGGCTTACGCCCAACGCGGTCGCCGAGGTGGATCAGGAAGCCTCCATGCTGGATCTGGTGCGGTCCGGCGTGGGCCTGTCGCTAGCCAGGGACTCCATCGCGTTACGGGAATCCCAGGCCAATGGGCTGCTGCTGGTGAAGGGGCTGGCCATCCAGGCGGGGCTCTCCTTCATCACCCAGGCCGGACGGCGCGGTGATCCGCTGGTCGCCGCCGCCTTCGATGCCGTGCAAGCGGCGTTTGCCTGACGGCGCGCCCGCCCCCATTTCCCTTTCAACCCCCGTTTCAAATGTCACGATTTTGGACGCGACCCGGGCGCGGCGGAAGTTCAATAATGTCCCAATCTTGATCAGCCCCCACGCCAGCGCCTGCCGTGCCGCGCGCCGGCCTGAGTGGCGGCCATCCCTGGCCGCGTGCGCCGCCAGGCACGCGGCGCAACGGCAGGATATCCACCCAGGAGACACACGATGCTCAGCAAAAACACGATTTGCCTCTGGTACGACGGCGCCGCCCTGGAGGCCGCGACGTTCTACGCCAAGACCTTTCCGGACAGCGCCGTGCGCGCGATCCACCGCGCCCCCGGCGACTATCCTTCGGGCAAGCAAGGCGATGTCCTGACTGTTGAATTCACGGTGATGGGCATCCCCTGCCTGGGACTGAACGGCGGCCCTGGAATCCAGCACAACCAGGCGTTTTCGTTCCAGGTCGCCACCGACGATCAGGAAGAAACGGACCGCCTGTGGAACGCGATCATCGACAACGGCGGCAGCGCGAACGTCTGCGGCTGGTGCCAGGACAAGTGGGGGCTGTCGTGGCAGATCACCCCGCGCATTCTGTCCGCCGCGATCATCGACCCGGATCCGGCCGCAGCCAAGCGCGCGTTCGAAGCCATGATGACCATGGGGAAGATCGACATCAGCGGGATCGAGGCTGCGCTGCGCGGCTGACGTGTTTGACAAGCCACGGCAGCGCGCATCGCGCCAAACCAGTGCGCCGCGCACACTTTCCTGCACCGATTTGAAGCACGGCTAGCGCGCCGCACGGCAAGGCGATGGGCGCGTCCCAGCCCCCCATCGCCGCCCTTTTCCCTATGAAAACCCACGCGTAGCGCCCCTGCCAGGACGCTACGCCGTCCCCTGGCACGGACTTTGCTTAAGTGTTCATGCAGGCCGCAAGGCAAGCACCACAACTTGAGCAGTCCCGGCAAAGGCGCCCAGACCGAAAGGTCCAGGGCGCCTTTTGCCTTTTTGATTCACTTATCCAAGCCTGGGGAACTCCATGAAAGCAACGGCCACTCCCGATTCCTTGCAGACGCTGGTCGTGATCGGCAACGGCATGGTGGGACACCATTGCGTCGAACAGCTGATCGCCCGCGGCGCGCTTGCCCGCTATCGCATCCACGTCTACGGCGAAGAGTCCCGCCGCGCCTACGACCGCGTGCATCTGTCCGACTACTTGAATGGACGCGATGCTGAATCGATGGCGATGAGCGATGCGGCGTTCTATGCGCAGGAAGGCTTGGTGTTGCATCTGGGCGAGCCGGTGCTGGAGATCGATCGCCTGGCCCACGAAATCGTGACTGCCAACGGCCGCGTGCGGTATGACAAGCTGGTTCTGGCCACCGGCTCGTACCCCTTCGTTCCGCCGATCGCGGGCGCCGAAGGCGCGTCACGGTTGGTGTATCGCACGATCGACGACCTGGACCTGATCCGGGCCGCGGCCACCGGCGCCCGGCGCGGCGTGGTGGTGGGCGGCGGGCTGCTGGGGTTGGAAGCCGCCAACGCGTTGAAGTCGCTGAATCTGGAAGCCCATGTGGTGGAATTCGCGCCGCGCCTGATGCCGGTGCAACTGGACGACGCCGGCGGCGCCGCGCTGCGCGCCCGCATCGAAGCGCTGGGCGTGGGCGTGCATCTGTCGCGCGCCACGCAGGACATCAAGCCGGGCACGCACTACCGCTACCGCATGCGCTTCGCCGAAGGCGAGCCGCTGGAGACCGACCTGATCGTGTTCTCGGCCGGCATCCGCCCGCACGTGACGCTGGCGCGCAAAGCCGGCCTGGCGCTGGCGGAACGCGGCGGCGTGGTGATCGATGATCGCTGCCGCAGCAGCGACGACCACATCTACGCCATCGGCGAATGCGCGGCCTGGAACGGCACCGTGTTCGGCCTGGTGGCGCCGGGTTACCAAATGGCGCGCATCGTCGCGGCCGAGCTGTGCGGCGCGGAGGAACAACCGTTCACCGGCGCCGACATGTCCACCAAGCTGAAGCTGTTGGGGGTGGACGTGGGTTCCATCGGCGACGCCCATGGCACCACCCCTGGCGCGCGCAGCTACCGCTATATCGACGAGGCCGGGTCCAGCTACCGCAGGCTAATCGTGTCCGCCGACGGCAAGCGCGTGCTGGGCGCGGTGCTGGTGGGCGACAACCGCTATTACGACACCCTGCTGCAGTACGTGCAGAACGGCATCGCGCCGCCGGCCGATCCCGCCAGCCTGATCCTGCCGCTGGGCAAGGCCGCGCCGGCACTGGGCGTGGATGCGCTGCCGGCCACCGCCACCATCTGCTCCTGTCACAACGTCAGCAAAGGCGCGGTCAGCGCGGCCATCGACGGCGGATGCACCGATCTGGCCGGCGTCAAAAGCTGCACCAAAGCGGCCTCTGGCTGCGGCGGCTGCGCCAGCCTGCTCAAGCAAGTGGTGGAACATGAACTGGCGAGCCGCGGCGTCGCCGTGGACAAGAGCCTGTGTGAACACTTCGCCTATACCCGCCAGGAGCTATACGCGATCGTGCGCGTCGGTGGCATCGAAACTTTCGAAGCCTTGCTGGCCAGCCATGGCAAGGGCCATGTGGGCTGCGATATCTGCAAGCCCGCCGTGGGTTCCATCCTGGCGTCGTGCTGGAACCGGCCGATCCAGGACCCGCACCTGGTGCCGCTGCAAGATACCAACGACACCTTCATGGCCAACATGCAAAAGAACGGCACCTATTCCGTGGTGCCGCGCATTCCCGCTGGCGAGATCACGCCGGATGGCCTGATGGCCATCGGCGCGGTGGCCAAGAAGTACAACCTTTACACCAAGATCACGGGCGGTCAGCGCATCGACCTGTTCGGCGCACAGTTGCACGAACTTCCCGACATCTGGGGCGAACTGATCGCCGCCGGCTTCGAAACCGGGCACGCCTACGGCAAGTCCACCCGCACCGTGAAGTCCTGCGTGGGCAGCACCTGGTGCCGCTATGGCGTGCAGGACAGCGTGCAGATGGCGCTGGACATCGAGCACCGCTACAAAGGCCTGCGCTCGCCGCACAAGCTGAAGTTCGCGGTGTCAGGGTGCACGCGGGAATGCGCCGAGGCGCAAAGCAAGGACATCGGCGTCATCGCCACCGAGAACGGCTGGAACCTGTATGTGTGCGGCAACGGCGGCATGCGGCCCCGCCACGCCGAACTGTTCGCCACCGACCTGGACGACGCCGCGCTGATCCGCACCATCGACCGTGTGCTGATGTTCTACATCCGCACCGCCGACAAGCTGCAGCGCACCTCGGTCTGGCGTGAATCCCTGGAAGGCGGCCTGGACTATCTGAAGGACGTGGTGCTGAACGACAGCCTGGGCCTGTGCGCGGAACTGGATGCGCAGATGCAGCTGGTGGTCGACCGCTACGAATGCGAGTGGGCGAACGCCTTGAACGACCCGGAAAAGCTCAAGCGCTTCCGCACCTTCGTGAACGAGCGCGGCGGCGACCCCGACATTCAATTCGTGCAGGAACGCGGCCAGCCCCGTCCCGCCCCCGCGCGCGTGCCGTCCCGTGTCATTCCCATCGCAGAGGAGATCGCCTGATGAACGCCCCCCACCCTACCCCCACGTGGCGGCCCGTCTGCAAGCGGCAGGACCTGGTGGCCCAGTCTGGTGTCGTCGTGCTTGTGGACGGCGAACAGATCGCCCTGTTCTACCTGCCCGGCGCGGACGGTCCGGATCTTTACGCCATTGAAAACCGCGATCCGAAATCGGGCGCGAACGTCATCGGCCGCGGCCTGATCGGCCATCTGGGCGGTGAGCTGGTCGTGGCCTCTCCCCTTTACAAGCAGCGCTTCCGGCTGGCCGACGGAAGTTGCGTGCAATACCCGGAACAGCGGCTGCGCACCTGGCAGGCGCGCTTGAACGGCGACGCCGTGGAAATCGCCTGACTACCGGGCCCCGACACTGACTTCACGATAGCAACGCAATAGGAAACAACATGTCCTACCTGGTACCTTCCGAATTCGTCACCAAAATGGTCGACGCCGGCGAGTCGAAAATCTACATGGCGACCCGCGACGTCCTCATTCGCGCTTTCATGGCCGGCGCCATCCTGGCGATCGCCGCGGTGTTCGCCGTCACCGTCACCGTGCAGACCGACTCTCCCATTTTGGGCGCCGCGCTGTTTCCGGTCGGCTTCTGCATCCTGTACCTGATGGGCTTCGACCTGCTGACGGGCGTCTTCGTGCTGACGCCGCTGGCGCTCTTCGACAAGCGGCCCGGGGTCACCGTCAAGGCCATCCTGAAGCACTGGGGCCTGGTCTTCATCGGCAACTTCCTTGGCGCGCTCACCGTCGCCCTGCTGATGGCCATCGTCTTCACCTACGGCTTTTCGGTGCCGCCCAACAAGGTCGGGCAAGTGATCTCGCACATCGGCGAGAACCGCACGCTGGGCTACAAGGAATACGGCGCCGGCGGCATGCTGACGATCTTCATCCGCGGCGTGCTGTGCAACTGGATGGTGTCGCTGGGCGTCGTGGGCGCCATGATCTCGACATCGGTCAGCGGCAAGGTCATCGCCATGTGGATGCCCGTGATGCTGTTCTTTGCGATGGGGTTCGAGCATTCCATCGTCAACATGTTCCTGTTCCCGTCGGCGCTGATCATGGGCGGCAATTTCTCGATCATGGATTACATGATCTGGAACGAAATTCCCGTCGTGCTGGGCAACCTGATCGGCGGCCTCTCGCTGACCGGCCTGACGCTCTACACCACCCACATGAAGACCGCGCCCAAGCGCCGCTTCAACTGATCCCGCACGCGGATGCCGACCTTGACGGAACGTCAGCCCGCCGCCGCCTCCTTGCAGGTCGCGGTGGGCCAGCACACCGAGCCGGGCCGCAAGCCCGTCAACCAGGACTTCCACGGCCTGTGCGTGCCCGGCGAACCGCTGCTGGGCGCCAAGGGCATCGCCATTGCGCTGGCCGACGGCATCAGCAGCAGCAACGTCAGCCACATTGCCAGCGAAACCGCGGTGGCCAGTTTCCTGGAAGACTATTACTGCACGCCCGAAACGTGGTCGGTGAAGAAGTCCGCGCACAAGGTGCTAAGCGCCGCCAACGGCTGGCTGCACGCGCAGACGCGCCAGCGACAGCATCCCGACCAGCCCCGCGACGCCGACCGGGGCTATGTCTGCACCATGACCGTGATGGTGCTGAAAGCCACGACCGCCCACATCCTGCACATCGGCGACGCGCGCATCTATCGGCTGCGCGGCGGCAAGATGGAGCAACTGACCGACGACCATCGCGTCTGGATATCGCAGGACAAGAGCTATCTGGGGCGCGCCCTGGGCCTGGCGCCGCACCTGGAGGTGGACTACCACACTCAACCGGTCGAACAGGGCGACGTGTTCCTGCTGGCCACCGACGGCGCGTATGAACACCTGGGCGCGGCCGACGTGGCGCGGGCCCTGGACGCGCATCCGGACACGCTGGACCAGGCGGCGCGCAGCCTGGTCCAGTTGGCCTATGAACGCGGCAGCGACGACAACCTGACCGTGCAGATCGTCCGGGTCGACGCGCTGCCCCCGCGCCGCGCCGACGAAATCGCCCGCTACAGCCGCCACCTGCCCTGCCCGCCCCTGTTGACCGCCGGCATGACGTTCGAAGGGTTCCACGTCCAGGAGGAATTGCGCGCCAGCCACCGCAGCCACGTGTATCTGGCCCGCGACATCGCCAGCGGCGAACCCGTCGTGCTGAAGATCCCGTCGCTGGACATGCGGCACGATCCCGCCTACCTGGAACGGCTGTTGACCGAGGAATGGATTGCCCGCCGCATCGACAGCCGCCACGTCGTGCGCGCCTGGCCGATGCCGCGCCCCCGCCATTACCTGTACACCGTCAGCGAGCACATCCCGGGACGTACCCTGACGCGCTGGATGGCCGAGCATCCCCGGCCCACGCTGGAGGAGGCGGTCGCGATCATCGAACAGGTCGCGCGCGGCCTGCAGGCCTTCCACCGGCTGGAAATCGTGCACCAGGACCTGCGCCCGGACAACATCCTGATCACGGAAGACGGCCAGGCGAAGATCATCGACCTGGGTTCCGCCCAAACGGCCGGTCTGCTGGACCGCGCGGCGCAGGAAGACGACGCGCCCCCCATGCTGGGCACGGCGCAATACGCCGCGCCCGAGACTTTCCTGGGCGAAGCCGGCACCGTGCGCTCGGACCTGTATTCGTTGGCGGCAGTGCTCTACCAGATGCTGTCGGGCCGCCTGCCCTATGGCGCCGAGGTCGCGCGGGCCCGCAGCCGCGCCGCGCAACTGCGGCTGAATTATGTATCGGTGCTGGATGCCGAGCGCGAGCTGCCCGCCTGGATCGACGGCGTGCTTAGCCCTGCGCTGCACCCGGACCCCGCCGCGCGCACGGCAGAGCTGTCCGAGTTCACCCATGCGCTGCGGCATCCGCCCGACGCAGCGCGGCGCGGCGAACGCCTGCCGCTGCTGGAACGCAATCCCGTCGCGTTCTGGAAAGGCCTGTGCCTGGTCCAGTTCGTCGTCATCCTCATCCTTTCCATCACTCTTTGAAACCTGGAGCGTGCCGTTATGAATCCCACCGTGTGGCTGATCGGCGCCGGCCCCGGCGACCCGGAGCTGCTGACGCTCAAAGCCGTCAAGGCGCTAAACCAGGCTGATGTCGTCCTGATCGACGACCTGGTCAATCCGCAGGTGCTCGACTATTGCGCGCAGGCCCGTCTTGTGCGCGTCGGCAAGCGCGGCGGTTGCCGTTCCACGCCGCAGGCATTCATCCAGCGGCTGATGTTGCGATACGCCCGCCAGGGCCTGCGGGTGGCACGCCTGAAAGGCGGAGACCCGTGCATCTTCGGCCGCGCGGGCGAAGAGGCCCAATGGCTCAGCGACCACGGCGTGGCCTGTGAAGTCGTGAACGGCATCACCGCGGGGCTGGCGGCCGCCACCGCCTGCGGCATTCCCTTGACGCAACGCGGCATGGCCCAGGGCGTTACACTGATCACCGCCCATTCCCAGGACGGCACGGTGCCCGACTGGACGGGGCTTGCGCGCAGCGGCACGACGCTGGTGGTCTATATGGGAGTGGCGAAACTGCACGACATGAGCAGCCAATTACTGGCGGCCGGCATGGCCGCCGACACCCCCGTCGCGATGATCGAGCGCGCATCCCTGACCGACCAGCGCGAATGCCGTTCCACGCTTGCCGCCATGACGCGCGATGCCGACGCCTTCCGCTTGCGCAGCCCGGCCGTGCTGGTCATCGGCCAGGTTGCCGCCTGCCAGATGTTCGGCGCCAGCGACGCGCGCTTGCCGGCGCTTGCCGAGCCGGCCCTGCGCCGGCACGCCTGAATCCAGGACTCCGATGGCCGAACGCCGCCTGCCACCGCCATTGCGCTTCTTGCTCGCCGCCCGCCGCAGCGAACTCCAGGGCCTGGAGGCCTTGTCGGGCACCTGCGAATTGGTGGTGCGCGTCAGCGCGCTGGTGCACGCGCTGCAGAAAGAACGGGGCTATTCCAACCTGACGCTGTGCAGCCCGCAAGACCGCCTGCAACCGGCCCTGGCCGGGCTGAGCCAGGACGCCGTCGGCGTCGAAGCGGACGCGCGTCAATTCCTGGACACCCACGCCACCGATTCCAGCCACGGCGCAAGCCGCGCGCGCCTGCTCAATTGCATCGCTTTTGCGCTGTTCCGCCTGGACGAGCTGCCCGCGCTGCGCCGACAGGTCCGCGACCAATCCGTATCCGCCGACGAGACCGATTCACGCTTCACGCAGGTGATCGGCAGCCTGCTGGCGGTGGTCTTCGAAGCGGCCGATTCCGCGCTGGATCCCGGCGTCACCCGCATCCTGGTGGCGCTGCTGAATTTCATGCAGGGCAAGGAACTAAGCGGCCAGGAACGCGCCTGCGGCGTGATGGGCTACACGGCGGGCTTCTTCACCGACGTGCAAAAAGCCCGCATGCTGGGACTTGCGGCCAACCAGCGGCGCAGCTTCGACACTTATTCCCAATATGCGGAAGGCGCAGCGCTGCAATGCTGGGAACGGATCCAGCAGCAGGGCCAGCCCGTGCAACGCATGCGCGACATGGCGCAGCACACTTCCAGCGCGCAACGCGTCGACGGCGCCCTGGCCGAACTGTGGTTCGACCTGTACACCGCGCGCATCGACGCCATGCGCGAAGTCGAAAGCCTGCTGGCCCAGGCGCTGGCGCAGCAATGCGCCCGCCGCATCACCGAGACCCGCCAAGAGCTGGACGATCGCCGCCTGCTTTTAAGCCGCTATGCCGACCATGCCAGCGGCCGCGCGCCCAGCATGCTGTACAGCGTGCAAAGCCGCATTGTGGATACGCCGCCCGCGGATGGCGTGGGCAGTGAATTGGAACGGTCGATTCTCGACATGATGCGCGAACAGACCCTGCGCATGCAACGGACCGACGACGCCTTGAACACCGTGCGCGGCGCGCTGGACGAGAAAAAGCGCATCGACCGCGCCAAGCTGCTGCTGATCAGCCAATACGGCCTGACTGAACAGGCCGCGCACGAACGCCTGCAACGCGCCGCCATGGATGGCGGACTGTCGCTGTCCGATGTCGCGCGCCAGGTGATCGGTCAGTTGGGCGGAAATTAAGGCCCGCTCTACCGGAATACGCGTTGCCTCAGGCTGACCAGGGCGCCGGCCGCCGCCAGCACGGCCAGCACCCGGAAATGGTCCAGATTCGCCAGCAGCACGGATTGCTGGTTCAGCATTTCAGAGATCTGCGCCATGGCCATCTGCTGCGCGTGCGCCGGGTCCGCCACCGCGGCGTACACGCTGCTCAGGCGCGCCTTGGCCGCTTCGAAGTTGGCATTGCCCGTGGCGATGCTGGCTTGCAGCACGTTGTAGTGTTCGGATGTCAGCCACTGCTGCCCCACGGTAGCCACCATGATGCCCAGCGCCTGACCGATTTGCGCCAACATGTTCTTTACCTGCTGGGCGTGCGCGAACACGGCCGGGTCGCGGGTCAGGCCGGCGAAGGTGTTCATGGCCGTGGTGGGCATGATGATCATGATGAACACGCCATAGCAGGCCAGCGCGGGCAACACGTCGGTCCAGGCATCGGCCGTGGGCGACAGGCGCGACATCAGGACGCCGAACGCCGCCAGCGCCACGAACCCCGTCACGAAAAACTTGCGCGGCGAGGGCCAGCGGGCAAGCAGCTGCGACATCACGGCGAACGTCAGCACGCCGGCCCCCAGGCCCATGGCGAAGAACACGCCCGTATTGGCCCAGGAGTGGCCCAGCGCGCGTTGCAGCATCAATGGCACCAGATAGCCATTGGCGCCCAGCATCAGATAGCAGAACATGAAGAGCGCCAGCCCGCTTACGAACCGCGCCTCTTTCATGCCGCCCAATTTCAGCAGCGGCGCGCCGTTGCGCGTTTCCGACCAGACGAAGTATCCCAGCGCGACCATGCCGGCCAGCGCAGACAGCACCAGCAGATGACGGTCGCTGAAAAAATCGTAATAGGACCGCTGCAGCGCGTGCAGCAGCAGGAAGCTGCCCAATCCCAGCGCGGCGATCGGCGCGATGCGGGCCTGCCCGGCCACCGTCGCGTGTCCTTCCTTCCCAGGCATCGACCGGACGACCGGGATCATCGCCAGCACCGACAGCGCGGCGACCAGCCAGAACATCAACGGCCAGCCATCGTGGTCGACCGCCACCGACGCTACCCACGGCGCCAGCGCCGTTCCCGTGCACAACCCCGTCGCCAACGCATTGATGCCCTGGAACCGCATCGGGCCCGGCGCAATCAGATTCACGCTTAACCGCGACGACGTCAGCATCGCCGCGCAACCGGTGGCCATGAGGACGCGGCCCAGCAGGAACCCCGTCTCGCCCAGCGACAGCGCGCACACGACCGCGCCCGCCGCCGCCGCGCCCAGCGACGCCAGCAGATAGCGGCGCAATCCCAAGTGATGCACCAGCCAGCCTTGCAGCGCGATCAGCACCACGGCCACGCAGGCGTAGATGACCGCGACGGTGGTGTATTCCTCGGGGCTTGCGCCGATCTCGCCCATGATGGGGGCTGCGGCAAACGTGACCATGCCGTTCTGCAGGAAATCGATGAACGTCAGCGCGCCGATCGTCATCAGCAACGCGGGTGGGACGGGGGAGTGACTTGGCGCTGGGGCGGAACTCATGGCGGTGGGCAACGTAGCAGTTAATCTAGGCCCAGGCTGTATATGCCTAGGCAGGTAAAAGGATAAAAAAAAGCGGACTGAATAACCTCAGTCCGCCGCAGCGTTCACCAGCAGCCGCGACAACAGCTTGTGCAGCGTCTCGGCATCCTCTTCCGAAAAACCGGTCAGCAAGCGCCGCATGGCGACGTCGATGGCGTCAAGCACCTGGGGCAGCGCGGCTTGTCCCTGTTCGGTCAGCTCGATCAGATGGCTGCGCCGGTCTGCTTCGTTTTCGACCCGACGGATGAACCCCTTGGCCGCGATACGGTCCAGCAGCCGCGTCATGGCGCCCGAGTCGTACGCCAGTACGCGGCAAAAGTCGCTAAGCGTGCGGCCCCACCCCTTTGCCAGGCAATTCAGCACCACATACTGCGGGGTGGTGAGTTCGAACGGCGCCAACTCGCGTTCCAGGGCGTCGTAGATGCTGTTGCGCACGGACGTCACCATGAAGCCAAGTTCACCGGTATGAAAACGGTCCAGCATGGAAGGTTTGACGCGGGACATAGTCGCCTTGCCGCAGCGTTTGAGATTGATTTCCGAAGTTTAACTGCCTAGGCAGTTAAAGTGCAAGCGAGGCATCAAGCGGATGCGCCACGGACCCCGAGACAGCAGGCGTCTGCCGCTCATTCACGGCAAGGCATGGCGACCTACGGCAGGTTCTCGCGGAAAATCACCTGGCTGCGCGCCAATTCCACCCCGTTCATCGCGCTGCGCTTATCGCGCAGATTGCAGAAGATGCGCACGCAGCTCATCAGCGCTTCCATCGGGCTTTGCGTGATGACGGCGTCCATCGTGCCGTCGATCAGCAAAGACCGGGTGTCGGGCGTCAGCCCGTGGCCGATGAACACGACGCGGTGCTGTAGGCCCGCTTCTTTCAGCGCGCGCGCCACGCCGTCGGACGCCCCGCCGATGTTATAGATGCCGGCCAGATTGGGATATTGCTCCAGCAACTGGCGCGTCTGCTCGTAGTTGCGCTGCGCGTCGTCGTAGCCTTCGCGCAAGTCCACCACCTGCATGGCCTGAAACTGTTCGGCATACAACTGCAGGAACCCGCTTTCGCGCTCTTCGTGAGCGCGGTAATGGCGCGAACCGGCGATCAGGGCCACATGCGCGGCACGCGACCCGATGAAGCGCGCGATCAGGTAGCCGGCGGTACGTCCCGCCGCGCGGTTGTCCAGCCCCACATAGGCCGTGCGCGCACTGTTGGCCAGATCGGAAATCAGCGTCACCGTGGGCACGCCCTGCTCCGCCAGCATATTGACCGCTTCGCGCACCACGGGATGCTCAAGCGCCATGAACGCGATGCCGTCCGCGCGCTTGCCGTGCTTGGCCAGCGCTTGCGCCAGCGCATCGGGGTTGAAGCTCTCCACATATTCGATCTGGCACTTGGCGTTCAAGGGCGCGAAGTGCTCGTGCGCATAGCTGACCGTGTCGCCCAGCATGCGCAGGTAGCGGTTGCTGCCGCGCGGCAGCAGGAACACCAGCCGCATGGGCTCGGCCGGGGCTGCGGCCAGTTCCTGCTCCGGCAGATAGTCCAGTTCGATGGCAGCCTTGAAGACCTTTTGCGCGGTATTGGCGCGCACCCCGGGCCGGCGGTTCAACACGCGGTCGGCCGTGGCGGTAGAGACGCCGGCGCGCGCGGCCACATCGGCCAGGCGGGCAAGCTTACGTTCGGGCAGGGCTCTATTCACATCAAAAACCATCATGAATAAGGTTTGACGATGATACTGCCTATTCACTATTGTCCACACTGCCGCATGGGTTTGGCGTTTTTGTGGCACATCAAAAAACATCATAACTACGATTATGGAGACAACCATGAAGCTGCTGACACGCCGCAGTGCCCTGCGTCGCCTTTGCGCCGTTCCCGCCATGGCCGCCCTGGCCGGCGGATTCCCGCTGATTGCTCGCGCAGCCGACTACACGCTCAAGTACGGCAACAACCTGCCCGTTACCCACCCGCTGAACATCCGCGCCCAGGAAGCCGCCGAACGCATCCTGAAGGAAAGCAACGGCCGCGTCGACATCAAGATCTTCCCGAACAACCAGCTGGGCGGCGACACCGACATGCTGGCGCAAGTGCGCTCGGGCGGCATCGATTTCTTCACGCCGTCCGCGCTTGTGATCGCCACCCTGGTACCGGTAGCCGCCATCAACGCCGTGGGCTTCGCGTTCAAGGACTACAACCAGGTCTGGGGCGCCATGGACGGCGCGCTGGGTGCGCACGTGCGCGCCGCCATCGCGCAGCGCAAGCTCTACGCGTTTGAAAAAATGTGGGACAACGGCTTCCGCCAGACCACCAGCAGCAAGGCGCCCGTGGCATCCGCGTCCGACATGAACGGCTTGAAGATCCGCGTGCCGGTCAGTTCGCTGCCGATCTCCATGTTCAAGGGCCTCGGCGCAGCACCCGCCAGCCTGCAGTTCAGCGAGGTGTATTCGTCGTTGCAGACCAAGGTGGTGGACGCGCAGGAAAATCCGCTGCCCATCATCCAGGTCGCCAAGCTGTACGAAGTGCAGAAGTACTGCTCGCTGACCAACCACATCTGGGACGGCTACTGGTTCATCGCCAACGGCCGCATGTGGGAAGGACTGCCGGAAGACCTGAAGACCGTCGTCGCCCGCGGCATCAACGAAGCCGGCCTGGCGCAGCGCGAAGACATCAAGAAGCTCAACGCCTCGGTGCAATCCGATCTGGAAGCCAAGGGGCTGCTGTTCAATCAGCCGGCCGCCGACAGTTTCCGCGAACAGCTGCGCACCGCGGGCTTCTACAAGGAATGGCAAGGCCGTTTCGGCAACGAAGCCTGGTCGCTGCTGGAACAAAGCGTCGGCAAGCTGGCCTGAGGTCGCGCCATGTCTTCCTTGTCCGCCCCCCACGCCGCGGCCCCGGTGCTGCCGGCCAATCCCCTGCGCCGGGCCGCCAGCTCGCTTGACGGCGCGCTGGGCTGCGTGGTCGAGCACGCGGCCGCCGCCATCGTGCTGATCGAGATCGTTGTGCTGTTCGCCGGCGTCGTCGCGCGCTACGTGTTCCACAGCCCATTGGTCTGGTCCGACGAACTCGCCTCCATCCTGTTCCTGTGGCTGTCCATGCTGGGTGCCGTCGTGGCCCTGCGCCGCGGCGAGCACATGCGGATGACGGCCCTGGTCAACAACGTCAGCCCCACGCGGCGCGCGCAGCTGGAAACCGTGGCGCTGGCCGCGTCGCTGGCCTTCCTGATCCTGATCCTGGCGCCCGCGATTGAATACGCGCACGAAGAGCATTTCATCATCACTCCCGCGCTGGAACTCAGCAACGCCTGGCGGGCCTCCGCCATTCCGGTGGGCATGGGGCTGATGGCCGTCGTGGCGGTGCTGCGGCTGCTGCGCACGCAGCCCTTGCCGCAAGTGCTGATGGCGCTGGCCGCCGTGGCCGTGGTGGTCGCCGTATTCTGGCTGGCACAGCCGCTGTTCAAGGGGCTGGGCAAGCTCAACCTGGTGATTTTCTTCGTTGGCATCGTGGCCGCCACCGTGTTTTCGGGCGTGCCGATCGCGTTTTCGTTCGCACTGGCAACATTTTCCTATCTGGCGCTGACCACCAACACGCCGATGGAAGTGATGGTCGGGCGGCTGGACGAAGGCATGTCGCACCTGATGCTGCTGGCAGTGCCGCTGTTCATCTTCCTGGGATCGTTGATCGAGATGACCGGCATGGCGCGCGCCATGATCCAGTTCCTGGCGAGCCTGCTGGGCCATGTGCGCGGCGGGCTGTCTTATGTGCTGATCGGCGCCATGTACCTGGTGTCGGGCATCTCGGGGTCGAAGATCGCCGACATGGCGGCCATCGCTCCCGTGCTGTTCCCTGAAATGCAGAAGCGCGGCGCCAAGCCGGGCGATCTGGTGGCGCTGCTGTCGGCCACCGGCGCCCAGACCGAGACCATTCCGCCGTCCATCGTGCTGATCACGATCGGATCGGTCACCGGCGTATCCATCGCCGCGCTGTTCACGGGCGGCCTGCTGCCCGCGGTGGTGCTGGGCCTGGCATTGTGTTCGGTGGTGTGGTGGCGTTACCGCAGGGAAGACCTGAGCCTGGTGCAACGCTTCAGCGCGAAGGAAATCGGCCGCTTCTTCGTGATCGCCCTGCCCGCCGTCGCCCTGCCCTTCGTGATCCGCGCAGCGGTGGTCGAAGGCGTGGCCACGGCCACCGAGGTATCGACCATCGGCATCGTGTATTCCGCCGTCGTCGGCATCCTGGTCTACCGGCGTTTCGACTGGGCCCGCTTGCGGCCCATGTTGATCGAAACGGCCTCGTTGTCGGGCGCCATCATGCTGATCGTGGGCTGCGCCACCGCCATGGCCTGGGCGTTGACGCAGTCGGGATTCTCGGGCGACCTGGCCCGCCTGATGGCCGGCATGCCCGGCGGCAGCTACGGTTTCCTGGCGGTGTCCATCGTCGCCTTCATCATCCTGGGCAGCGTGTTGGAAGGCATTCCCGCCATCGTGCTGTTCGGGCCGCTGCTGTTCCCGATCGCGGTGCAGGCCGGCGTGCATGAAGTCCATTACGCGATGGTCGTGATCTTCGCCATGGGGATCGGCCTGTTCGCGCCGCCCTTCGGCGTGGGTTACTACGGCGCCTGCGCCATCAGCCGCGTCGACCCCAACGAGGGCATCGGCCCGATCTGGGGCTACATCGCCGCGCTGCTGGTGGGGCTGATCGTCGTCGCCGCCTTCCCCTGGTTCTCGATCGGTTTCCTATGACGCGACGCGGCAGGCGCCCGCCTGCCGCACGCGCTTCGCCTCTTCCGCCACCTTTCATAAAGATCCATCATGAGTCGTTTCCTGGGCGAAATCCGCCAACTCGGTTATGTGGTCCACGACATCGAAGCCGCCATGGACTACTGGAGCACCACGCTTGGCGTGGGCCCCTGGTACTACAACCCGCGCGTGCCGATCGTGAATTACCAGTACGACGGCGTCAGCCACGAGCCGCACAATTCGGTGGCATTGGCCAACTCGGGCTTCGTGCAGGTTGAACTGATTCAGACGCGCAACGACGTGCCCTCCATGTACCGCGATTTCCTGCAAGCCGGCCGCACCGGCCTGCAGCACGTGGCCTACTGGACGGAAAGCTACGACGCCGATCTGGAACGCCTGCTGGCCCAGGGCTTCAAGCCCAAGATGAGCGGTGAGGTCGGCGAAAAAGGCCGCTTCATCTATTTCGACACCGAATACCACCCGGGCACCGTGATCGAGCTGTCCGAAGTCGCCGGCCCCAAGGGCCGCCTGTTCGACCTGATCCGCAATAGCGCCACGGACTGGGACGGCAAGGACCCCGTGCGTCCGTTCCCCGATCTGAGCCGCCTCTGAACGCCCCCTGCCCCGACACTGTTTGCCGCCCGCCACCATGAATTCCCAATCGTTTAGCGCCACCTATCTGATCGAAACGCCAATGGATCCCACCCGGGTCGCCGAGGTGATGGCGGGCGAGCAGTCCTGCGGCACCTTCACCCGCGTCCAGGGCGAAACCGACGAGCTGCGCGCCCGTGCCCGCGCGCGGATCGAATCCGTCGAACTTCTGGACACCGTGGCCACGCCCAGCCTGCCAAACGCCTGGCTGGCGCGCCAGCCGGGCGGCATGCCGGGGCAGTACCAGCGGGCCCGCGTCCGCATCGCCTTTCCCGTCGCCAATGTCGGCGCCAACCTGGCCACGCTGGCGGCCACGGTCGGCGGCAATCTGTACGATCTGGGCGAAGTCACCGGGCTGCGCCTGGAAAGCATGGAGCTTCCTGCCAACTACCGTGCCCAATTCGACATGCCACGGGTCGGCATCGCCGGCACGCGGCAGCTGACGGGCGTGGCCGCCGGGCCGCTGGTGGGAACGATCATCAAGCCCAATGTCGGGCTGTCGCCCGAACAGACCGCGCATCTGGTCGCGCAACTGTGCGCGGCGGGCGTGGACTTCATCAAGGACGACGAAGTCTGCGCCAACCCCACGCACGCCCCGCTGGCGCAGCGCGTCGCCGCCGTCATGGCGGTGGTGCGGGCGCATCGCGAACGGACCGGCCGGCAAGTCATGGTGGCCTTCAACATCAGCGACGAAACCGACGCCATGCGCCGCCACGCCGACCTGATTGAACGCGAAGAAGGCACCTGCGTCATGGCCAGCCTGAACTGGTGCGGCTTCTCGGCGATCCAGACTCTGCGCCGCAGCACGCCGCTGGCCCTGCACGGCCACCGCAACGGCTATGGCGCCCTGTCGCGCGCGCCGCTCTTGGGCATCGGCTTCCAGGCCTACCAGACGCTATGGCGGCTGGCAGGCGTGGACCACATGCACGTGCATGGATTGCAGGGCAAGTTCGCGCAGGACGACCAGGAAGTCGTCGACTCGGCGCGCGACTGCCTGGCCTCGTTGACGCTGGGCATCGACGATCCGGTCATGCCGGCATTCTCGTCCGGCCAATGGGCCGGCACCGTCCCCGCCACCTGGTCCGCGGTGCGCACCGACGACCTGATGTTCATGTCCGGCGGCGGCATCCTGGCCCACCCGGACGGCCCCGCCGCCGGCGTGCAGAGCATCCGCCAGGCCTGGCATGCCGTGCGCGAGGGGCAGTCGCTGGAAGACTTCGCGCGAAACGCACCCGAACTGCAACGCGCCCTGGCCTTCTTCGGAAACCGCGCATGACTGGCGTCGAAGGCGGCGCGTCCGCGCCACGCGTGTGTTGGTATGGCGATGACTTCACGGGCGCCACCGACACGCTGGCGGAAGTGTCCCGCGCCGGCCTGCGCAGCCTGCTGTTTCTGGGCGTGCCCACGCCCGAACAACTGCGCCGCGCCGGTCCGCAGGACGCCTTGGGCATCGCCGGCGCCGCGCGCGCCATGGCACCGGACCAGATGGAAATCGAGCTGCGCGCCGTCGGCCGCTTCATGGCGGGCACCGGCGCGCGTGTGCTGCACTACAAATGCTGTTCCACCTTTGATAGCGCGCCCCACGTCGGCAGCATCGGCGTGGCCATCCGCGAACTGCGCCGCCACATGCCGAACCCGCTGGTGCCCATCCTGGGCGGGCAGCCGGGAATCGGGCGCTATTGCAGCTTTGCCCAATTGTTCGCCCGCGCGGGCAGCGCGCCCGAGATCCATCGCATCGACCGTCATCCGGTCATGAGCCAGCATCCCGTCACGCCCATGCACGAGGCCGATCTGCGCCTGCATCTGGCGGCCCAGGGCGTGGCCGATATCCGCTCGCTGCCGCACATCGCCTACCCCCGCCTGCGACAGGCCGCCGACGCCCCAGGCGTGGAAGACTGGATCGATGGCGTGATCGAAACGTCCGACGGCCCCGTCCTTTTCGACGTGACCGACGACGAGCAATTGCCCGTCATCGGGCGGCTGATCTGGCGCGCAGCGGCGTGCGTGCCGCTGCTTGCGGTCGGCCCCAGCAGCGTGCAGCAAGCGCTGGCCCGCGCCCACGCGCCCGGCCACGCGAACACCCCTTGCGCCGCCTTGCCGCCTGCGGCCGGCCCGGTCCTGATCGTGGCGGGCAGCCTGTCGCCCGTTACCGCGCGGCAAATCGCCGCCTGCCAACAGTACACACGCCAGCCCTTGCATGTGCAGCGGCTGCTGGACGACCCCGACTACGCCGCGCAGCAGGTCCAGCTGGCGGCCTCGTCGCTGGCCGACGGGCGCAATGTGCTGGTCCACACGGACCGGCCCGCGCAAGCCGTCACCGCCCAACAGGCCGCAGCCACGGCAAGCGGCACCGCACGGCTCGCGGCAGCGATCGTGGCGGCCAGCGCGCAAGCGGGCAAGCGGCTGTCGCGCATCGGCATCGCGGGCGGCGACACCTCCAGCCAGGCCACGCTGGCGCTGGGGTTGTGGGGCCTGGCATTTCGCAGCGTGCTGGCGCCGGGCGTCACCGTCAGCGTCGCCCGCAGCGACGACCCGGTCATCGACGGCGTCGAACTGATGCTCAAGGGCGGCCAGATGGGCGGCGACCGGCTGTTCGACGACCTGGCGGCGGGCACGGCATAACGCACGGATGACGTCGGTTATGCTGCCGGGATTCGTCCGGCAGATAGGCCGACGGCCCCAGCCCAGGAGATTTCCCCATGCATTGGCGGTACCGCGCCTTCCTCATTGCCGCGCTCGTCTTGGGCCTGCCCGTCCCCTTGCTCGCCAACACGCTGAATACGCAGGTCGAATGGCACACCGCCATCCGCCAGCAGCTGCAACGCAACATCGTGGCCCCCCGCGAGATCCATGAGGCCAATTCGGACCTGAACCTCCAGGTGCGCATCGTCGTCCTGCCCACTGGCGCCGTCGAAGGCGTGACGCTGGCCCGGTCTTCAGGCAACGTCGCGGTGGACAAGGCGACCTTGGCCATGATCCGGCGCGCCGGCCGGCTGCCCGCCTTCACGCCAGACATGGCGCCGGACAAGCAAATCGTCATGCTGCCCGTGCGCTATGTCGTCGAGAAAAGCGACATCGCTCCTCCGCCGTCGCCCCCGCCTGCCGTCAAGCAAACCCGCAAGCACGCGCCGGGCTGAACCGGGCCCGCACGCCCCGGCTCGCGTGCGCGGCCTGCCGGGGCAGCGCGGCCCTTTGCGCCTAGCGCCCGTGCCAATACCGACGGCCGCGCTCCCGCTGCGACCACACATCCAACCCTTGCGCGGCAGACTCCGCCATCACCGCTCCGTCCCGGTCGCTGCGCCAGAACGCCGCCCCCGCGCGCAACCAGCGCCGCGCGACCGCCGGCGCCGGATGACGAAAGCGGTTCAGGTGACCGGTTTGCGCCACCGCGTGGCTGGCTTGCGTCGCAGCCACCCAATCCCGCCCGGACGACGACGCCGAGCCATGATGCGCCGCCATCACCACATCCGTCGGCGGCACGCCTCGCGCCACCAGCGCGCGCTCCTGCGCCACCCCGATGTCACCGGTCAACAGTAGCGAATGGCTGACGCCCTCCACGCGAAGCACGCAGCTATCGGCATTGCGGTCGGCGACCGCCCCGCTGCCGCCACCGGCCGGATGCAGGAAGGTGAACGTCACGCCGTCGACGTCCCAGGCGTCGTCAGCCTGGCACCGCAGCATCTCTTGCGGCAAGGCGGGTGGCAAGACGGCCGCGGGGCCACCGCCGGCTTTTGCTGCACCGGCGGCGCGGGAAGCGGCGCCCGGAGCGGCCCCGCCAGTATCCGGCCACAACCGCGCATCCCGCCGCACAAACGCCGCCACATCGAACGACGCGTAGCTGCGCCGGACCGGCGCCGCCGCAAGCACCGCCCGCGTGCCGCCCACGTGGTCCTGATCGGCATGCGACAACACCAGCACATCCAACGCCCCGATACCGCGCGCCCTTAAGAACGGCGCCACCACGCGTTCGCCGGCATCGCTGCCGCCGTAATGGCGCGGACCGGCATCGAACAGCAATGTCTGGCTAGCCGTCTCCACCAGGATGGCGCTGCCCTGCCCCACATCCAGCGCGCTCATCCGCCAATGGCCGGGGTCCGGCCGGTCAGGCCGCCAGCACAGCAGCGGCAACATGCACACCCACCCCACGTGCCGCGCCGGCCAGCCGCGTACTTGCAAGGCCCACGCCATCCCCGCTACCGCCAACAGCAGCCAGGGCCACGGCGCGGCCGCCACCGCAAAGCTGGCCCATCCTGCATTGCCCACCCACGCCACCGGCACCATCGTGTAGTCGAACGCCGCCAACCCCAATTGCCCCACCCAGGCAGCGATGCCGCCCGCGCCCGGCAACACCGACAGGGCCGCGCATAGCAACGCCAGCGGCGTCACGATAAACGTCACCGAAGGAATCGCCACCGCGTTGGCCAACGGCGACCCCACCGAGACTTGATACACCAGGAAGGCCAGCAAAGGCGTCAACCCCAAGGTGACCAGCAATTGCAAGCGCGTGGCCTGCTCCAGCCTGGCCATCCACCGCCTGCGCCAATCCGCTTCCGCATCAAACGGCGCGTCCGCGATGCGCAGCAGAATCGCCACTGCCCCGAACGACAGCCAGAACCCGGGCGACAACGGCGCCCAGGGATCCAACGCCACCACCCCTGCCGCGGCGCAGGCCAACACCCGGCCCGCCGTCAACGGCAACCGCGACATCGCCGCCGCCAGCACCACCGACAACATGAAAAACGTGCGCCGCGCAGGCACGCCCCACCCTGCCAACAAGCAATACAGCAAGGCCACCATCGCCGCCGCCGCCCCGCCCGCCACCCGCGACGGCGCATATTCCGCCAACCCCACACCACGCCAGCGCGCCCGCCGCCACAGCGCCGCCACCAGCACGCCCGCAATCCCGGCAATCGACGTGACATGCATGCCGCTGATCGACACCAGATGCGTGATGCCACTGCGGTTGAAGATACGCCAATCGTCGCGCGCCACACCCGCCTGATCGCCGATTGCCAACGCAATCAGCACGGGTGCATAACGATGGCCGCCCAAGGCCTTGCGCAATCCCTCGCGCACCCGATGCCGGGCACGTTCAATTGCGATGCCGGGCGACGCCCAGGGTTGATCGTCCAGCAGCCTGGGCTGGCCGCGAACGGTGCCCACGGCGCGCAAGCCGCGCGCGAACATCCGCGCTTCCGCGTCGGGCCCCGCCGGATTCAGCAGGCCATGCGGACGCCTCAACACCAGCGCCATGCGCCACACCTGGCCAGGCAGCAACTGCGGTATGTCCTGCAACGTTCCGCGCTTTGCCCCGGGCGGCGCTTGCCACGTCACCTGGATGCGCGACGGAATGCCGGGCCGGGAAGGTTCCGCCAGCTCGGCCACGAAACGTTGATGCCGATCGTCTCCGTCCGGCAGTTCAGCCACCCGCACGATCAGCCGTGACACCTGGTCCTGGTGCGCATCCGCCAGGGCGTCGTCCAGCCGATACCCGGCTTGCAGGCTGGCGTTAAGCGTGCCGGCGCACAGACCCAACACCATGGCTGCGGCAATACGAACCGCGTCCTGGCGCAAGCGCGCCCAGCAAACCGAAGCCAGCACGCCCAAGCCCGCGGCCAGCAACAACAGCATCCGCCCCGGCAGCGCAGGCAGGCATTGCACCCACGCCGCGCCAGCCACGAACGCCCAGCAGAATGAACGACCGGTGATGTCCCTCTCCCAAAGCCTGGAGCGTAGGACGTAGCGGCATGGAGCAGGCCAGCGGGTGAACGGATCCGCCCACCTCGGGAAACCGCAAATACGGTCTATGGATAGCGATCAGCAAAGTACAGACATCGACATTGCAGTCGACACCGTAATCCTCGGCGGCACTTCGGCGCCCGGGCATTCCGTCACCTGGCCTTAAACGGCCAGGCCCTTCGCCCGCAGCAGCGAATCAAACCGCTCCGGGTCGGACGTGCCGGAACGATTTTCTTCACGAATCCTTGCCTCTTTATCCAGATGGCGACGCGTGCGCTGCAACACATCCTTGGCGTATGCGGCGGGAATGGCGATCACGCCGTCCGCATCACCCACGATCACGTCCCCCGGCGCCACGTGCAGGCCAGCGCAGGCGATCGGGACGTTGATCTCCCCCGGACCGTCCTTGGTCGGGCCGCGATGGGTATGGCCTTTGGCAAAGAGCGGCATGCCGCCTTCGGCCCACTCGACCACATCGCGCACGGCGCCATCGATGACCAGGCCGGCCAGCCCTTGTGCGATGCAGGTGGTGCGCATCAGCCCGCCAACCAGCGCCTGGGTCAGGTCGCCACCGCCGTCAATGACAAGCACGTCGCCCGGCCGCACCATGGTGAGCGCCTTATGAATCATCAGGTTGTCGCCTGGCCGCACGCGCACCGTAAAGGCGTTACCACAGAGCACGGTATTGAGGTCCGCGTGATATTGGCGCAATCCAATCGCGCCGATATGACGGCTCATCGCGTCGCCGATAGCGGCGACCGGTAGCGAGGAAAAGGCGGCAATGGTGTCGGCATCCGCGCCCTGCTGGCGCGGATGGATGCCGTAGCCGGCCGGCCATGCGACGGCGGAGGAAGAAGGGTTCATGTTTGAATATTCCCAATGCGGGTCTGGACGATCAAAGCTGAATGTCCGCGTTTTTGACCAGGCCGCCCCACTTGGCGCGGTCAGCCTTCAGGAATGCGGCGAATTGTTCCGGCGTGCTTCCGACCGGCTCGATGCCATCGCGCTGAAAGCGTTCACGTATCTCGGGGTCCGCCAATACCTGCGTGGTGGCCTGCTGCAGCGTTCTCACGGCCTCGGCAGGAATGCCAGGGCCCGCGCACAACCCGGTCCAGGGCGTGGGATTGAAGTTCTTCAAGCCGGCCTCGTCCGTCGTGGGAAGGTCCGGCAAGCCACGCAGCCGATGATCGTTCGCAACCGCCAGCGCCTTCAATGCACCGGATTGGATGTAGGGCAGCGAACTGACGGCCTGGTCGAACATCAGCGATACCCGACCGCTGTTCAAGTCGACCATCGCCTGGCCCGCCCCCTTGTACGGCACGTGCACGATATCGATCTTGGCGTTGGCACGCAGCATCTCGCCCGCCAGGTGCGCGGTGGTGCCGTTGCCGGATGACGCGTAGTTGACCTTGCCGGGATTCTCGCGTGCGTACTTCAAGAATTCACCTACCGTGGTTACCGGCAGGTCCTTGCTGACCAGCATCAGATAGGGCGTGTTGCCAATCTGCGTGATGGGAGTGATCGTCTCCACATCAAACGGCATGCGTTGGGGCAGGAAGGGTTGAATGGACAGCGTGCCCGTGGTGCACATGAACACCGTGTGCCCGTCGGCGGCCGCTTTGATGGCCGCGTCCGCGGCAATGTTGCCCGCGGCGCCGGGCCGGTTCTCGACTACGACGGACTGCTTCAACACCGCTTCCAGCTTGGGAGCCAGCAGCCGCGCGATGATGTCGTTGGATCCGCCCGGGGCAAAACCCACGATCAAACGCACGGGCTTGTTGGGATAATCCGCGGCGTGCGCAAGCGGTGCGCACGCAATCAAGACGGCCGCGACGGTCTGGGTGACGCTTAGCGTCAGTGCTTGTTTTTTGTTCATGGTTTTCCCCTTGTGATTTTTAAACAGTGCAACAGGTCAGGCCAGCTGCGCCCGTGCCTGCGCGATACGACGGCAACCTTCCTCCAGCACGGCGTCGCTGGCGGCAAATGAAATTCGAAAATGCGTGTCAACGCCATAAGCCGAGCCTTGCAGCACCGCCAGGTTCTGCGCATTCAGCAAATGCAGCACCCATTGCTCGCTGTTTTGCAGCTTGCTGCCATCCGGCAAGGTCAAGCCGTACAGGTCGGCACACTTCGGAAAGACGTAGAATGCGCCCTCGGGGCTGGCGCAATCAATACCGTCAATGGCGTTCAGGGCCTGGACGATACGGTCCCGCCGCGCCTGAAAACGCTCACGGCTCTGCGCGACGAAGTCTTGCGGGCCGGTCAACGCCGCCAATGCCGCCGCCTGGCTCACGGAGCTTGGATTGGATGTGCTTTGCGATTGCAGCTTGGTCATTGCCTTGATCAACGCCGCCGGCGCCCCGGCATAGCCGATTCGCCATCCGGTCATCGCATAAGCCTTCGATACGCCATTCAGCGTCAGCGTGCGATCTTTCAGGTCTGGCGCCACCTGCGCCAGCGTGTAGAACCGCCGGCCGTCATAAAGCAGATGTTCATAAATGTCGTCCGTCAGAATCCAGACGTGCGGGTGCTTGCGCAAGACTTCCGCCAGGGCCTGCAAATCGGCTTCAGTGAAATTGGCGCCGCTGGGGTTGTTCGGGCCGTTCAGGATCAGCCAACGCGTCTTCGGCGTGATCGCGCGTTCAAGTTCTTCCGCCTGCAAACGGAATCCGTTTTCCGCGCGCGTCTCGACGATCACCGGCGTGCCGTTGGCCAGCAAGGTGATGTCGGGGTAAGACACCCAATACGGCGCGGGCACGATCACTTCGTCGCCGGTATCGACGGTGGCCATGATGGCGTTGAAAATGATCTGCTTGGCGCCAGTGCTGACGATGATTTCGTCCAGCCCGTAATCCAGTCCGTTTTCACGCGCAAACTTGGCGCGGATGGCTTCACGCAACGCGGCCGTGCCGCCCACATCGGTGTAGCGCGTTTGGCCGTCGTTCATGGCACGATAGGCGGCCTCGCGAATGTGTGCCGGCGTATCAAAATCGGGTTCGCCCGACGTCAGGCCCACGATGTCCCTGCCCTGGGCGCGCAGCATGCGGGCATGCTGGCCCGCCATCGAACTGGGTGAAGGCTTGATACGCTGAAGTCTTGCGGCGGTTTGCATGGTCCATCCGGAGTCTATTGAACAGTGGACACATTATGGATACGATCACTTTCCAGGCGGTAGCGACTAATCCGCATACCCCGCCATTCCAGATTGGCATGGGTTCCTGGATCTTCACGGCCCCTCGCCCGCCCTACCCATGAATCCAACCTTCAAACAACTCGAGGCGTTCTATCACAGCGCCAAGCTGGGTAGCCTGAGCGCCGCCGCGACGACGCTGCACACGACCCAGTCCGCGATCTCCAAGCGAGTCAGCGACCTGGAAGCCGAATTGGGCAAGCGTCTGCTCCATCGCGGCGCCACCGGTATTGTTCTGACCCCCGACGGCGAACGCCTTTTACCCATGGCCGAAGAGGCGCTGCGGCTGCGGCTGCGCATGGCTGAAGCGGCGGGCGGCTCGGCGCCGCTGGAAGGCAAGGTCCGCATCGGCGTCACCGAACTGACGGCGCTTAGCTGGCTGGGCCTCTTGATCAGCACCGTGGTGAAAGAGAGTCCGGGTTTGACCTTGGAGCCCAGCGTGGCGCCCGGCCTGCAGTTGATCGATCAGCTGCGCCAACATGAACTGGACCTGGCCATCGTGCCAGGCACGTACTGGGGCGAGGACTTCCAGCTGATGCCGGTGGGCGTCGTGGAAAACGTCTGGATGGCCAGCCCCGCGCTAGGCGTGCCGGAAGGCCCGTTGAAGCCCATGGACTTTGCGCTGTACCCGTTTCTTGAGCAGTCCCACGATTCCAGCAAAAGCCTGTTCTATCGGCCCTGGCTGGAGGAACACGGGTTCCGATTCAACCGCGTCTTCGCCAGCAACAGCCTGGCCGTGCTGGGCGAACTGACCATCGACGGTTTCGGCATCAGCCAGCTGTGCCCGGCGTATTTCAGGCCGGAACTGGAAGCCGGCCTGCTGAAGATCGTTCACAGCGTCCCCATGCCGCCGCCGATGATCTACAACGCGGTCTTTCACCAGGGCTCGCTCGATACGCGCGCCGAGTACATCGCGCGGCGGGCCGCCGAGCTCTGCGACTTTTCGCGCCGTCGCAATGTGCCCGCCAGCGACTTTTCCGGTCGGCCATAAGCGCTTACGCATCCGCGTCATCCCGCGCATTGACAAAACCCTTTCCGGTGTCTTAGGATTCTGCCTCTTCTTTCCCCCCCTTTTCATTTGAGTGCAACCGTGTCTGCCATCCGTCACTACGCCTAAACGCCGACGACTACCGCCCTGGTAATCGCGGTCTGCCTGCGCGCCCCGTGCTGCTCGACACCTGAGTCTTGAGCGCACACCATGGGGTCCAGGCGCGGTTCCAGGAAGCACACACCCACTCGCTTTCCTTTCCCGTCCAGACTGCGTCGTCGGCTTTTCCATCACACTGGAGAAGATCCCATGACGCAAGATTTCTGCGCTTACGCGCAATCGCTGGACCTGTTTCGCTATCCCCGCACCCCCCACCTGGAAGGCTCGCGCCTGCAAGACGGCGACGAAGGCCACGACCACGTGCCGTACCGCCAGTTGGCCGGCCTGCACCTGATCGTCGAGGAGAAGCTCGACGGCGCGAACACCGGCATCAGCTTCAGCCCATCGGGCGAACTGCTGCTGCAATCGCGCGGCCACTACCTGGTGGGCGGCGGCCGCGAACGGCAATTCAGTTTCGTAAAAGCCTGGGCCGCGGCGCACACCGACTGGCTGCTTGACCGCCTGGAGGATCGCTACGTGATGTATGGCGAAACGCTGTCGAAGAAACACTCGGTTTTCTACGACGCCTTGCCGCATCATTTTTTCGAGTTCGATGTCCTGGATCGTCACAGCGGCGACTTCCTGTCCACCCAGGCGCGCCGCGCCCTGCTGGCGGATGGCCCCGTGCTGTCCGTGCCCGTCCTGTATGAAGGCGTGGCGCCGCCCAGGCTTGACACGCTCAAGGCCCTGCTGCGGCCGTCGCTGGCCAAGACACCAGACTGGCGCAAGGCATTTGAAGCCACCGTGCAGCGAGAAGGCTTGGACCTAGAGCGCGCCTGGAAACAATGCGACAAATCGGACCTGTCGGAAGGCCTGTACGTCAAGGTGGAAGCCGACGGCAGGACGATCGCCCGCTACAAGTGGGTACGGCGAGATTTCGTTCAAGCCATCCTGGATTCGGACAAACACCATTCCGAGCAGCCCTACGTGCCCAACCAGTTGGCGCCCGGCGTTGACCTCTACGCGCCGCGTCTCGCGGTGGACTGGGACACGCTGCGCGGCGCCGCCGGACAATAAGGAATAGATCATGCAATACGAAGCACTGCGGGCACTGACGCCTGCTCCGGGCAAGGCGCCGGATTTCAACGCCTGCCTGGCGGCATTTCCCGCGCTGGAACTGGCCAAGGCCACGCCGCAAGACCCGCGCTATCACGGCGAGGGCGACGTCTGGACCCATACGAAAATGGTGATGGAAGCGCTGCTGGCATTGCCGCAATACCAGGCGGCGGAGCGGGCCGACCAGGAAATCGTATTTCTTGCCGCGCTGCTGCACGACATCGCCAAGCACAGCACGACCGTCATCGACCCGGTCACCGGCGCCATCGGCCAGCCCGGCCACTCCCGCAAGGGCGCCATCGACGCGCGTATTGCGCTGTGGGATGCGGGCGTGCCCTTTGCCGTGCGCGAAGCCGTGTGCAGGTTGATCGCGGTCCATCAGGTGCCGTTTTTCGCACTGGAGGGCTCGCGCCGCGGCAAGACGCCCGAGTTCATCGTGCGCGAACTGTCCTGGCAGGTCGACATTCCATTGCTGGCCATGCTGGCCGAAGCCGACATGCGCGGACGCATCTGTCCGGACGGTCAGCGCGTGCTGGACAACATCGCGCTGTTCTGCGAACTGGCGCGCGACGAACGGTGCTTCGGTCAGCCACGTGCCTTCGCCGATGCCCATACCGCGGTCAGCTATTTTCGCGGCGCCGACGTCCATCCCGATTACCCGTTGTTTCAGGAACCTGGATCGCGGGTGATTGTGATGTCCGGACTGCCCGCGTCGGGCAAGAACACCTGGGTAAGCCGGCATCATCCCGAGCTGCCGGTGATTTCGTTCGACGATGCGCGAGAAGAGCTGGGCCTGCGCCACGGCAAGAACGAAGGCATGGTGGCGCACCTGGCTATCGACCGGGCGCGCGAACTGCTGCGGCGCAAAGCGCCCTTCGTCTGGAACGCCACCCACCTTAGCGAGCTGATGCGCAAGAAAACGCTGGATCTGCTGTATTCGTATCATGCGCAAGTTGAACTGGTCTATCTGGAACAACCGCGCGCCGAGCTGCTGCGCCGGAACACCCGGCGCGACACATCGCTATCGAACAAGACGTTGACCGGCATGCTGCACCGCTGGGACCTGCCGCTGCCAACCGAGGCGCATCGGGTGACGTATGCGGTGTGACAGGGCGCGCCCGCTACGCATGCAGGCCCTTATGCGGTGGCGATAGACCTTTAAGCACATCGAGCAATTCGCTGACAGGACGGCGCATCGTTTCCGGCCCGCTCCGCGTCAGCATGGCCAATGGCGGCATCGTGGCGCTTGGCCGCACATCGAGAATCACCAGGTTCTTGTTGATCGTTGTCTCTTCCAGCGCGTGCTGCTCGCGCATCGGCCCGATGCAGCCCGGGTCCTGACGCAGGAACGTCAGCACCGTCAGCGTGGACAGGCATTCGATGCGGGGTTGCGGCGGCGTGACGCCTTCCGTCAGGCAGGCGGCGATCACCGCGCGCCGAAGCAACGAGCCGCGCGGCGGCAAGATCCAGGATTGTTCGGCCAGATGCGCCCAGGTGACCTTTCGCCGTCGCGCAAGGGGATTCGTGCGGGAAGCCACGACGCTGAGGCGGTCGCTGGCAAGCAGATCCACTCGCAACCGATCCAACCGTTCGTTGTTGAACTCGTCCGGCGCCAGTGCGCCGACAATGCAATCCAGCTCGCCGCGCAGCAGCTCGGAAATCAATACGTCGATCTGCGTCTCTCGAATCTGCACCTTTAAACCGGGCATCCGGCGGCACAGCTCCACGATGCCCGTAGGAAGCATGGAAGACCCCGAAAAAGTGCCGATCCGAACCAACCCCGACGCCCCCGCCCGCATGGCGGCGGTTTCTTCCTGCGCCGCCAACAAGCCGGCCAACAAGACGTCCGACCGGCGGATCAATTCCGCCCCGATGTGGTTCGCGGCAATGCCGCGCGCCATGCGGTCAAACAGCGGCCCGCCGAAGATCTCTTCAATCTCTTTGATCATCCTGGTCGCCGCCGGCTGGGACAAGTGCATGCGTTCAGCCGCGGCGTGGACCGTAGACACCTCGCGCAAATGGCAAAGCAATTCCAGATGCCGAATTCGCAGGCGCCTCAGCAGGTTGGGATCAGGGTTTTCCATCATTACATCGATCCGATTTTCGTATCGATCTATCCGATTAAATGAATAGTCGATTATTGCTCGGATTCCTAGAATTTGGGTCACCGCGTACCTGAGATGACACCGTGACCTCCTTGCCCCTATCCATACCCGCCGCGTCCATTGTCGAACGTCTCGACGCATGCGGCGTACACAAGATCGTGACCGTGCCCGATTTCGTTCAGTTGTCGGTCCACGATCTGATCGACCAGACGCCGACGTTCCAAGTGATTCGATGCGCCGACGAAAACCAGGCGATCCACGTCGCGGGCGGGCTCCATATCGGGGGCCACCGCGTCGCCGTGCTGATACAGAACCAGGGCTTGCTGAATTGCCTGAACAGCTTGCGGGCAATCGGCCTGGATGCGGGCCTGCCCATGCTGTTGGTGATCGGTCAATTCGGGCGGGAATTCTCCAATGTCGGCCACGACCCCGCGCTATCGCGACGCCGCGTCGTCAATCTGGTCGAACCCGTCCTGGACGTCATGGGAATCGCCCACTGGCGTCTGGACACGCCACAGCAACTGTCCAACATCGATGCGGCAATCGATGCTTGCAACCAGCGCCAAGCGCCTGCCGCGCTACTGATCGGCCACTACACTGCCTGGGACCCGTCATGACCCTTTCCACATTGGAAGCCTGCAAGGCCATTCAAGAAGCCCGGGCCGATGCCATCGTGATCAGCACGATGTCGGCCATGCAATGCATGGACCAGATCGACCCTGACTACCCGTTCGGCCTTTCTTCGGTGCCGCTGATGGGGGGAGCCGCGGGTCTGGGGCTGGGCCTGGCACTGTCTTGTCCGGATCGGAAAGTCATCGTTCTTGATGGCGACGCCAGCCTGCTCATGGAACTTGGCGTGCTTGCCACGGTCGCGGGGATGCGGCCGTCCAACTTCTATCACTTCGTGTTCGCGAATGGCGTCCAGTTCAACGGCGGCGCAAACCTGCCCGTCGCTGGCGCCGGGAAAGTGGACTTCTGCGCGATCGCGCTGGCCTCGGGCTATGCGGGCGCGGCACGGTTCTCACAAGCCGAGGCATTGCGAGCCGAGATATCGGCTTGCCTGTCGGCGCCCGCACCGGCATTGATCGAACTGGATATCGCGCCCACCCCGCCTCGCTTCGGGCCGCAGCTTACGCAACCTGAACAAGGCGATGCCCGATTCGAACGCATGGGGATGGAAGCCCGACGGCTGATGCGCGCATTGGGAACGTCACGATGAACGCCCCTCACACCGTGGACTACATCGTGGTGGGCGGGGGCTCGGCAGGCTGCGCGATCGCCGCCGGGCTTGCCCGCTCGGGCAAGCACAGCGTCATGTTGCTGGAAGCCGGAAATGCCAAGCGAAAAATCTGGATCCGGGTGCCGGCAGGCGTGGCCTATCTTATCCGTGACGAAAACGTCGTCCGAAAGTTCTTCACCCAACCCGAGGCACAGCTCAAAGCCCGGCCGATCTACTGGCCCCGTGGCCGCGTGCTGGGCGGGTCATCCACGGTAAATGGCATGATCTGGGTACATGGCGACCCCAAGGAATACGATCTTTGGCGGGACGAACATGGCTTGGCCGATTGGGACAGCGCTTCATTCAAACCCTACCTGCGGCGTATCGAAGCTTTCGCAGGTGGCGACCCGGCGGTCCGCGGCCGCAGCGGCCCGGTCAACATCAGTGAATACGGCCCGCGCCAACCCCTGATGGACGCCTTCCTGAACGCCTGCGTCCAGGCCGGCATTCCGAGAAACCCCGACTACAACGGGGACGCCTACGAAGGCGCCGGGTACTTGCAATTGAACACCCGGCGCGGGCTCCGGGTCAGCGCCCGCGAGGCGTACCTTGCTTCGTTACCGCGCAAAAGCGCGTTACAGCTTCGCACGGGCGCCCTCGCCGAACGCATCCTGTTCGAAGGCACCCGAGCGTGCGGCGTCGAGTACCGCGAAGGCGGGTCGCTTCGCCGCGTGTTCGCGGCAAAGGAAGTCATCATTTCAGCCGGCGCGCTGCAATCGCCGCAATTGCTGGAACTCTCCGGCATTGGCGATGCGCAACGGCTTTCCCAATTGGGAATCCCCGTGCGGCATCACGCGCCGTCCGTGGGCGAAGGCCTGCGCGACCATCTTCATGTGCGGCTGACTTACGAATGCCGCAATGCGCTGACGCTCAACCAGATCGTGCCCAGCCCATGGCGCAAGGTTCTGATGGCCATGCGCCTGGCCGTCCACGGCGATGGGCTGATGAGCAGCGCCAGCGCCGTCGCCCACGCGCTGGTCCGAACCGATCCCGCCTACACGCAGCCTGACGCGAAGCTGCAGCTGCACTATCTTTCCAGCGCGGACGCCAGAACGGCCGGCAAGCTGGTCCTGGATGACTTCCCCGGCATTTCCATCGGCACGTTCGCATTACGGCCGAAATCCCAGGGGTCCGTGCATATCGTGTCGACCGATCCGGCGGAATCCCCGGTCATCCACGCCAATTACCTTCAACACCCCGACGACGTGCGCTCGACGCTTGGCGCGCTCCGCCTGGCGCGCCAGGTCGCCGAACAATCCGCGTTAAAGGCGTTCATCGTGCGCGAAACACGGCCGGGCCCCGCCAGCATGTCGGACGAGGCCCTGCTGGACTACGTCGGCTCGCTTGGCCAGACCTCGTATCACCCCATCGGCTCGTGCCGCATGGGGACCGATTCCGGCGCCGTCGTGGACGCGCGATTGCGCGTGCGGGGCGTCTCGTGCCTGCGGGTGGCGGACGCCTCGGTCATGCCGACCATGCCTTCCGCCAATACCAATGCGCCGTCGATCGCCATCGGCGAGAAAGCGGCGGACCTGATCCTGGAAGACGCTCGTCAACAATAATGATTATCTGGAGACAAACCATGAAAAAGCACATCGGGAAACTGATCGTCCTGGCGTCACTCTGCAGTCTCACGGCGGTGGCCTCTGCACAAGACAATGCCGGCTATCCGGCCCGGCCGATCCGGTTGATCGTCCCTTCGCCGGCCGGGGGAGAGCCCGACACCCTGGCCAGGCTGGTCGCCCAGCAAATGAGCGCGGATCTGCGCCAGCCGGTCGTTGTTGAAAACAAGCCCGGCGCGGGCGGGCTGGTGGGCATTGCCGCCCTGGCCAATGCGAAGCCCGACGGCTACACGATAGGCGTGTCCTACCAGGCGGCATTGGCGTTGTCCCCCCACCTGCTGGTCAAGAAGCTGTTCGATCCGCTGACCGACATCGCGCCGGTCGGGCTGGTTTCGGTCTCCGGCAATGCGTTGATGGTGCCGGCGAAATCTCCGATTTCCTCATTCGGCGACCTGGTCAAACACGCCCAGGCCAATCCGGGGAAAATGAACTTCGGGTCTTGGGGGGATGGCAGCGCCGGACATATCAGCGGTGAAATAATGAAGCGGTCCGCCCGCATCGAAATGCAGCACGTTGCCTACAAGGGCTCGAGCGAAGCGCTGATGGCCATGCTGGCCGGCGACATGGACGCGACATTCGGCGGCTGGGCGCTGGCATCGGCGCAGGCCAAGGCGGGCGCCGTCCGGGTCTTGGCCGTGACCTCGCCCGAACGGGCCGCCGCATTCCCGGAAGCGCCGACCTTTCAGGAACTGGGCATACCGTTTGGCCTGAATTCCTGGTACGGCATCATCGCGCCCGCTGGCGTTCCGCCCGCCATCATTCAGCGCCTGGAACGTTCGGTAAAAATGGCCGTCGCCCAACCGCCGGTGGCCGCCGGCCTGACCAGCATGGGCATGCTGCCGCAATCGTCGACCGCCGCGCAATTGGGCGACCGCATCCGCAACGACTATCAAATCTGGGGCAAGGCCATTACCGATGTCGGTATTCAGCCTCGCTAGGAAATCCCGCGGTTGAGTCAGGCGCTTCGGTCACGCCAAAGCGGCATGGCCGTAGCGCCAATCCCGCCTTCCAGGGGCAGTGCGCCCTTCCCCTCGGCCATCCGTCCCCCCGCCCGGTGGATTCGCGCGGAATTTCGGCGTAGAGTCTTCCTTTCCCTATCGATCTGAACGCGTTTTTCCGCAGAACCCCGAGATGGGCATGGATGCTGCCGCAGGTTCGCCCAGCCATCCCGGACAGACCCTCAATCCCTGACCCTACGGAGACCCCATGGCCGATTACCCGAATACCCTTCTTTTGATCGACAACGAATGGCGCGAAGCGAAAGGCGGCGCGCGCATTGATGTCGTGAACCCCGCCACCGGCCAGAAGATCGGCCAGGTCGCCCACGCCAAGCGCGAAGACCTGGATCTGGCGCTGGCTGCCGCGCAGCGCGGCTTCGAGACCTGGCGCGACACCTCGGCCCATGAACGTTGCGCGGTCATGCGCCGCGCGGCCGCCCTGTTGCGCGAACGCGCGGATTCGGTGGCCCGCCTGCTGACCCAGGAACAGGGCAAACCCCTGGCCGAAGCGCGCGGCGAAGTGTTGGCTGGCGCTGAAATCATCGACTGGTTCGCCAACGAGGCGCTGCGTGTCTATGGCCGCATCGTGCCGTCGCGCAACCCGCTGGCCCAGCAATTGGTCATCAAGGAGCCGGTTGGCCCGGTTGCCGCTTTCACGCCGTGGAACTTCCCGGTCAACCAGATCGTGCGCAAACTGGGCGCCGCGCTGGCCACCGGCTGCTCGTTCCTGGTGAAGGCCCCTGAAGAAACCCCGGCGTCCCCCGCCGCCCTGCTGAACTGCTTCGTCGACGCCGGCATCCCCAAGGGCGTGCTGGGCCTGGTCTTCGGATCGCCCGCCGAGATTTCCAGCTACCTGATCCCGCATCCCGTGATCCGCAAGGTCACGTTCACCGGGTCGACCCCGGTTGGCAAGGAACTGGCCGCGCTGGCCGGCCGCCACATGAAGCGTGTCACGATGGAACTGGGCGGCCACGCACCGGTGATCGTGGCCGAGGACGCCGATGTCGAACTCGCCGTGAAAGCCTCCGGCGGCGCCAAGTTCCGCAACGCCGGCCAAGTCTGCATTTCGCCGACGCGCTTCCTGGTGCACAAGAACGTCAAGGCCGCGTTCGAGCAAGCCTTTGTCGCCCATGCAGAAAAGCTCAAGCTGGGCGACGGCCTGACCGAAGGCACGACGCTTGGGCCCCTGGCCAATGACCGTCGCCTGGTGGCCATGGACAAGATCGTCAAGAACGCCAGCGAAAAGGGTGCGCGCATCGCCACGGGCGGCGCACGGATCGGCGGCGCCGGCAACTTCTTCGCGCCCACGATTCTCACCGACGTCCCGCTTGACGCCGACATCTTCAACGAAGAACCGTTCGGCCCGATCGCCGCGATCCGCAGCTTCGAAACGCTGGACGAGGCCATCCAGGAAGCCAACCGTCTGCCGTTCGGCCTGTCCGCCTACGGCTTTACCCGGTCGATCAAGACGGCGCACGAGCTATCGCGCCGCCTTGAAGTGGGCATGCTCTGGGTCAACCAGCCCGCCACCCCGTCCGCCGAACTCCCGTTCGGTGGCGTGAAGGATTCCGGCTACGGCTCCGAGGGCGGCCCGGAAGCGCTTGAGGCCTATCTGGTGACGAAGGCGGTCTCCATCGTCGGCGTCTGATATTGCCCGCACGCCATCGGTTCGGCGCCACGCCGGACCGGTGGCGCGGGCACTGCCCGCTCCGCTTGCCCGCCGGCCGCATCGGCCGTATGGCGCGTTATCCCAATAAGCCCCGCACGTGAAGTGACCCCCAAGACGTGGGACGGTCAATTCACGTACGGGGCTTATTTACTGCGGGCGACGCCCTCAACGCCATAAGCACATCACTCAGAACGACATTTCGAATTCGTCGTTTGGTTGCACCCGACGGTCCCGTACTGTGACGTATCCGCGCCGATATTGCCGTTTCCCAACGCGCAACACGCCGCCTTCGTTTCATTTTCGGAGACCTCCATGAATGACCGGCTGCACCGTACCCAGGCATCCCGCTCCGCCGCCATCAAGGCGAATCTGGACTACCCGGTGATCGATACCGATGTCCACGTCAACGACTATGCACCTGTCCTGGAGGACTACATCCAGCACTACGGCGGCGCCAAGCTGGTGGACATTTTGCGTAAAACCCAGGGTTCACGCTTCGCCACCAAGGCCGAAGGCAAAGACTGGTACCAGCAGACGCCCGAGGAAAGGCAATACCACCGCACGCTGCGTGCGCCCTGGTGGGCGCGCGTCACGCGCAACACGCTGGACTTGGCCACCGTCACATTGCCGGAGTTGCTGTACGAGCGTCTTGAAGAGCAAGGCTCGGACTATTCCATCCTGTTTCCCAATGACGTGCTGGCCCCGCTGGGCGCCGGCAATGAATTCCGCCAGCCGCTGCACCGCGCGATCAACCACTTTCATGCGGACCAATACCGCAAGTACAGCGACCGCCTGACGCCCGTCGCCGGCATCCCCATGTACCACCCGCAGGAGGCCATCGAAGAGCTTGAATTCGCGGTCAACACCTTGGGCCTGAAGGTGGCCAATATCCCCGGCGGGGTGCGCCGGCCGATCAAGGCCATCGCCGACAAGTACCCGCCCGCGCAATACCCGGACATCGCCCGCCACGCGTCGTATGTGGATTTCTTCGGCCTGGACAGCGAGTACGACTACGACCCGTTCTGGGCCAAGGCCGTCGAGCTGGGCGTGCCGCTGGCGACGCACTACGGCAGCCAGGGCTGGACGGGGCGGCACTCCATCAGCAACTACATGTTCAACCACATCGGCCACTTCGCCGACGGCTCGCAGGCCTTTGCCAAAGCGCTGTTCTTCGGCGGCGTCACCCGCCGCTTTCCCGGCCTGCGCGTGGCGCTGCTGGAAGGCGGCGCGGACTGGGGCGCGCATGTGTACGCGCACCTGGTGGACCGCTGGGAAAAGCGCAACCGCGACGCCGTGCACCAGTACAACCCCGCCAACGCGGACATCGGCTTGCTGGCGGAACTGTTCGATCGCTATGGCGCGGAACTCCTCCAGGGGCGCGGCGTGGACAAGGCCACCCTGCTGCAAGACAGCCTGGGCGTCTCGGCCTTGCCCCACAGCCGCGATCCGCAGGGCGACGAACTCGACGACTTCGCGGCCGCCGGCATCGAACGCGTCGAAGACATCCGCGCGCGCTGGGTGGACAGCTTCTACTTCGGGTCCGAAGCCGACGACAGGACCGTCGGCGCCGCCTTCAACGACCGCGCGAATCCGCTGAACGTGAAGCTCAATGCGATCTGGTCGTCGGACGTCGGCCATTGGGACGTGCCAGACCTGACCGAACCGTTGGCCGAAAGCTGGGACCTGGTCGAACAGGGGGTGATCACGAAGGCGGATTTCAAGGCCCTGGTTTTCGACAACCCCTACCGCTTCTACACCCAGGCGCATCCGCAATTCTTCAAGGGCACCCGCATCGAAAAGACGTTGCAGGCCCAAGCGCTCGCGGCCTGAGCCGCCCCCGTCTTGCCGACATTCCCGTCCGCTCAGGCGGGCGGCGGTCTGCCCGTTTCCGGCGCGGACCGGCTTCGTTCATCCCTGCTTTTCATCTTTATACGGAACAACCATGCGCATCCTGCCCTCTGCCCGCCTGATTTCACGCCTGTTGCTGGGCGTCGCCTTGTGCGCGGCCCGCGCCCCCAC